>NZQM01000215.1 GCA_002695905.1 Parvibaculum sp. | reverse complement strand
TTTATGGATGATGGCCACTACACCTCCCATATTCGACGCATGCGTACGCTTTATGCCGGACGCCAGCAACATCTGATCGATGCTTTGAAGCGCGAGACAGGGACCATGTTCACCGTGCCTAAGCTTGAAGGCGGCATGCAGCTCGCGGCCTATCTCAGCGACGATGCAGATGACGTAAAAGCCGCAGAAGCCGTCAACGCCGCACGCGTGTTGACGACTCCCCTGTCCGGCTATTACCTGAAAAATGCGCCCAAACGTGGTCTCTATCTTGGATATGCGGGCGTGCTGGAAAGCGACATTGACCGCGCCGCCAAAAAGCTCGGCCGCGCCATGGTCGACGCCGGTTTCTGATAGTAAGAGTAAGATTATGCGTCTCTACAATATGGCCGACAGCGGCAATTGTTACAAAATCCGTCTGTGCGCCGCACAGGTCGGACAGGAGTTGGAGGTCGTCCCAGTCGACATTCTGAAAGGCGAGAGCCGGACAGAAGAGTTTCTGCAAAAGAACCCGAACGGTCGCGTCCCGACACTGGAACTTGATGACGGCACATTTCTGCCCGAATCCAACGCGGCCATGTTCTACCTGGCAGAAGGCACACCGCTCTTCTCAGACGACAGACTGATCCGCGCGCAAACGCTGCAGTGGATGTTCTTCGAACAATATAGCCACGAGCCCTATATCGCCGTCGCCCGTTTCTGGAAGTCGATCCAGCCCGGCGGCGAGGAAGAGAAGAAACACATGTTCCCGGAATGGCATGACCGCGGCTATCAGGCACTTGGTGTCATGGAACGCCACCTGTCTGAGAATGAGTTCTTTGCAGGCAATGCCTACTCCATCGCTGACATCGCGCTTTATGCCTACACCCATGTCGCCCATGAAGGCGGCTTTTCGCTTGATGACTATCCGCAGGTCCGCACCTGGATTGACAAAGTTTCATCGCAATCAGGTCACATTCCCATGATGTAAAGCTGTCTTCTGACGCGAAGGGGACACCAGATTGCATCAGGTTTCGAAATTTTTCAGCGCACTCTTGATCACCGTTACGGGGACAACAGCTCCTTCTCTTGCGGGGGATAATGTTATCCTTGAAACCGTCCGCGCCGCTTAGAGCAGATTGGGTGGGCGTATCGGCATCTCCGTTCATGACACAGGGTCGGACGAGCGCTGGGATTATCGAGCAGACGAACGGTTCCCCTTATCCAGCACCTTCAAACCCTTTGCCTGTGCAGCGGTCCTCGCTCGTATAGAAAGTGGCGCGGAGCGGCTTCATCGTGTCGTCGAGTTTGAGGAACAAGACCTTGTCACCTACTCACCTGTGACGGAAACACGGGTAACCACAGTCGGCATGACCATCGCCGAACTCTGCGAAGCCACAATTACGCTCAGTGACAATACAGCGGGCAACCTCATCCTCGAAAGCCTTGGCGGCCCCAGCGCCCTTACCGACTTTATGCGCACCATAGGAGACATAACGACGCGCCTAGATCGCTGGGAGACCGATCTCAATGAAGGCACGCCGGGCGACAAACGCGACACCACCACCCCGCATGCTGCGGCACAGTCGCTCCAACAACTTCTTATGGGACCTACCCTCTCCGCGGGCTCCCGCGAGCAGCTCACCACCTGGATGGAAAATGACAAGGTCGCCGATGCACTATTGCGATCTGCCCTCCCAGAAGGCTGGCGCATCGCGGACAAGACGGGGGCAGGCGGTCACGGCGCCCGCTCCATCATCGCCATGGTATGGCCCCCGGCAAGCCAACCCGTCGTAATCGCCATTTACATGGCAGAGAACGATGCGAGCTTCGCCGACAGAAACCAGGCCAT
This sequence comes from Parvibaculum sp., assembly GCA_002695905.1. Taxonomy (GTDB): domain Bacteria; phylum Pseudomonadota; class Alphaproteobacteria; order Parvibaculales; family Parvibaculaceae; genus Mf105b01. The sequence continues at coordinate 18,660 of NZQM01000215.1, read as the reverse complement.
CGCAGAAATTGGCGCTGCGATTGTCGAGACAGTGGGCAACTAAGACAGGATTGCTCACCGAGCGATCACATTATCGCCTTAAAATCACCCCTGCCCCGGCACAAAGCGACTGACATGTCGCCCCATTGCATCCTTAAAACGTCAGTCTACCGACCAACACCGCCATAGGGGACCTGCATGGCATATCTCACAACCGACCGGCATCTCGTCCGGCTTCTCTCCCTCCTCCCTCTTGTTCTTGTCTGTTTGGTTCTAAGTCTTGTCGGCGCCCGCGCCGACCTTTCTTATGTAACCCCCAATGACATGCAGCGCGGCGCCCTTCTGCTGAAAGGCAAGGAGCCCGGCAAGTTTATTGAAGCCCCTGTCCTTGCAACGGACGTCGACATTCAGGTCACGGGACCCACAGGCCGCACCCGCGTTACGCAGCGGTTTGAAAACCCAGGAGAGGGATGGGTGGAAGGCATCTATGTCTTTCCGCTCCCTGAAGATGCCGCCGTCGACACCCTGAAAATGGTGATCGGCGACAAGGTCATTGAGGGTGAAATCAAACCAAAGGTCGAGGCACGTCGCATCTACGAAGAAGCGCGTGATGCGGGCCAACGTGCAAGCCTTGTGGAACAGGAACGCCCCAACCTCTTCACCAACTCAGTTGCAAACATTGGCCCTGGTGAAACGGTCATCATCCAGATCGAATATCAGGAAACCATTCGCCAATCGAACAATACTTTCTCTCTGCGCTTTCCAATGGTTGTCGCGCCCCGCTATAACCCGCAGCCCACAATTGTGCACACCGTCGACATCGACAATCGCAATGGCTGGGGTGTGATTGATCCTGTACCAGATCGCGGTCGCATCGAGCCGCCGGTTCAGCATCCCGATGACGGACCAATCAACCCGGTCACGCTGACCCTGTCTCTCGACGCCGGCTTCCCCATCGACCGGATTGTCAGCCACCACCATGAAGTTCGCATAGAGCGCGGAGAACGCAATGCCACCCTGACGCTGAAAGACGGAGATGTGCCCGCCGATCGTGACTTCGAACTCACCTGGACACCAGAAGAAGGGTCAGAGCCCACCGCTGCGCTCTTCCGAGAAACCTGGAAGGGCGAAGATTACCTGCTCCTGATGGTGACACCGCCTTACGGGGAAGAAATCGAAACAGCCCCCGCCCGCGAAGTCATCTTTGTCATCGACAATTCAGGCTCCATGGCAGGCGAAAGCATGCCTCAGGCAAAAGAGAGCCTGCTGAAGGCTCTCGACCGCCTAAAACCAACCGACACCTTTAACGTGGTGCGCTTTGACGACACCCATGAAGTTCTGTTTGAACAATCCATCCGGGCCGACCGGGAAAACCTCAACGTCGCACGCCGATTTGTCCGCTCTCTGGAAGCTGACGGAGGCACGGAAATGCTGCCCGCGCTTCAGGCAGCCCTTCGTGACCCACTGAACGACACATCCCGTCTGCGTCAGGTGATCTTCCTGACCGACGGCGCCATCGGCAACGAACAGCAATTGTTCGAGGCCATTGTCGACAAGGCTGGCCGCTCCCGCCTTTTCCCCGTGGGCATCGGGTCAGCACCCAATAGCTACTTCATGACGCGGGCTGCTGAAATGGGCCGCGGTGCCTTCACCCATATTGGGTCCGAAGCACAGATCGCTGAGCGCATGAAAGAACTGTTCCTGAAGCTTGAAAATCCCGCCATGACAGATCTGCGTCTGGTTTGGCCAAACGGTGTTGAGGCGGAAGCCTGGCCGACGCCCCTTCCCGACCTTTATCGCGGTGAGCCCATTGTGCTCTCTGCAAAAGTCGCTGATGGGACCGAAGGCACGCTGCGCCTTACAGGCAAGACCGGCGACGACGTTTGGGCCATCGACATGGAAATCTCCGACGAAGCGCCAAATCGCGTCGGCGTCTCCCAACTTTGGGCAAGACGCAAAATCGCTTCTCTGGAAGCGGCCCGCACCATGGGCGGCGATTGGGATGCATTTGACAAAGAAATCACAGAGGTTGCCCTTGCCCATCATCTGGTGAGCCGCCTCACAAGCCTGGTGGCGGTCGACAAAACCCCGGCACGCCCCGCAGGCGAGGAACTCACAGAAACAGAGGTCCCTTTAAACCTGCCAGCTGGCTGGGAGTTTGAAAAAGTCTTTGGCGAGCCTGATGCGGCAGCACCCGTCATGCAGCGCGCGAGCGCTATGCGCTCCATGCTCGCAGCAGCCCCTGCCCCCATGAGTATAGCCGACGCCAGCCAGACACAGGGCATTGCGCTTCCCCAAACGGCGAGTGATGCACCAGCTCTCATTATGCAAGGGATCTTGATGCTTCTTCTGGCACTCTCGCTGCTCGCGGGATGGTTCCTCTGGATAAAGCAGACCAGCAATGGCTCACCATTTGAGCGGAGCCCCTTTTTCAAGTGGAGATGGTGATGCGTATCACGCCAACGCTCCTGCTTGCCGCCGCCTTGGGTCTCACCGCCCTTGGCGGTTGGCAGCTGGGCCAGGGTCTCTACATGGACGCCAAGGCGGGGCTCGCCCAAACCCTGCTGGAAAATGCCTGGAGCAAGAGCAAACAAACCGGCAAACCAGTGAAAGCCTGGGAGTGGGCAGACACCTGGCCCGTCGCACGGGTCACTGCACCACGTGTAAAAGGATCTGCCATCGTGCTGGCAGGTGCCAGCGGCGAGGCTTTAGCCTTCGGCCCGGGACATCTTTCAAACAGCGCAGAACCAGGTGCAGAAGGCACCAGTGTCATTGCCGCCCATCGCGACACACATTTTGAGTTTCTAAAAGACATGCAGATCGGAGATGCCGTGGAGCTGGAAGCGCGCGATGGTGAAAGCCACACCTATATTGTCAACGATCTGAAAATCGTCCGCGCAGAGGCATCCGGTATTGACCCTCGTGAACCCGGAAAACGTCTCGCCCTGGTCACCTGCTTTCCCTTCGATACAACGGAACAAGGCCCGCTCAGATATGTGGTCTTCGCCACGGCGGAGGAGGATTTGATCTGAGAACGATTTCCGAATCAGCGCAGTTTTCCATTTTGAACAAGTAAATCTTTAGAACTGGACTCATCTACTTGAATTCCCCTGCGTCAATCTCTTCTGCCAACAGCAACCACCAAACTAACTTAAGAGTGGATTTAAATAAAAAGGCTAGTCAACGCGTCTCTCAATGGGTCGCCAGCACACAAATTCCCACTTCCTAGGTAGGGCATTTCAGGATGAAATAACTAATTACCTCAAAGGCTTACGGAAGACCTCGTCAATATTATTCACATCGAAAACAGTTCATGCTTGCATTGAAAGCGATTTCCATGACAAAAGATGGTATAAAAATGGGGCATTTCTGAAGGTCGGTTTTGCCCAAGGGGGACACGAGTTTTTGTGAGGAGTTCTTAATATGGGACTGGAAGGTTATCGACGTCGGGTCAGCGAATCGAAAAGAAAATCGATCATGGCTGCGGCAGGTGCGGAGTTTCAAGACAACGGTTTTACCCATGCGGCTATGGCCGAAATAGCTCGTAAAGCCGACGTTTCAACTGCGACCCTCTACAAGCATTTTGGGTCAAAAGAAGAGCTGTTCAGCTCAATTGTTGAAGCGTCCTACGAAGGCCTTGGCATGCCAAAAAGTGGTGCCCAAGACGCAAAGACCGCTAAAGAAGCGCTGACGATTGCCGCTAACGACTACCTGAACCAGCAATTTGGGGCAGGGATCAATGCGCTGATGCGCGCGATCATATCTGAGACGTCTGGTGTGCCTGATGTCGGCAAAGATTTTTTGAAACGCGGCGTCAACGGGCGCAACAAGGACTTTGTCGCCTTCCTCAATAGCCTGGTTGAACGCAAACTACTCAAACCTCACGATACGAAAATATCATCTCTCCAGATTGTCGGCATGATCAAAGAAAACTTCGTGTGGCCAACAATGTTCGATCCCAACTTCAAGCTGCCGTCAAACAAAGACGCCATCATTGAAGAAGCCATCGACACGTTCCTCGCCCGCTATGGCTCTTGATTCACGCTACTTCGTCGCCACAAACATGTAGCGATTAACGCTGAAAAAGAAGGCGCCCAGCTCCGCCAAACGGAGCTGGTCGTCGTACCAGCGCTGTATATCTTCTTCAGTCAGCCCGTGCTTGTCCGCATTCCCGCGCACAAAAGATCGTATGCCACGCATGATACCTGCGGCATAGGAGTGCGGCTGAAATCCGACACTCAACATCGGGACAATCTCTACACGAGGCGCCTGGAAGCCAACACGCTTTAGCCGCCGCGCGAGCGTTGAGGGCAAATGAGGATCTGCCAGGTGGTCATCCCAACAGGCAAGCACCCGCTTCATCAGGTCCGTGTCACTTGTCTGCCAGACAATCGAGTCCCAATCCGTATCCAGGATAACGGCTCGACCATGTGGTTTCAGAACGCGATGCAGCTCTTTCAACGCCCTGTCCACATCATCCACATATTCATAGACCTGCGTGGACACGGCCGCATCAAAGCTGCCATCCGGCGCCTCGAGTTTTGTCGCATCACAATTGACAAACTCTGCTTGCGGCAACGCTGCACAGCGCGTCCGCGCCATAGTGACCATCGCATCACTCACATCCACACCCAGCACGCGCCCCTCAGCCCCCACCATCTTGGCAGCATCTTCAGCCAACAAACCAGGACCAGACCCGATGTCCATTACGTGTTCATAAGGAGCAAGACCAAGCGCATCCAGGACCGCAATCCGCTGCCCGACAACATCCGGCGTTTGATACATAGCCTCAACCGCCTTGGCGGCGTTCGCATCAAAATCGATCTTCCCACTCATATCTCACCCACTTTATCTACACCCTCTTGATCAGGTCTGATTGCCTCAACAATACGGTCGGGCGCACTCATATCATCAAGAACAAATTGACGACCATCGGCGATGTCGATTCTGACCTGACCTGCGCCAACCAGCTTTTGCAGATAGGACTGTGCGGTCTGAACATTACTGACCGACGCAATGCCGACACGCACCTTTTCCGGCCGCCGTCCACCTGTTGAGATCGCAATATCATCTGACGTCACCTCAACCGCTGCCCCCCGTGCCCGAAAGAACGCCCAGAGGTAAAGCAACGGTACAGCAATCGCCTCGACGGCCAACGCAAGGAGTTTCAGCGTTTCCAAGGGCGGCTCACGCCCATCTGCCCAGAACAAAACGCCCGCCCACAGAATAGAGATGCTGAGTGCAGGTAAATAGATTGACCAATGTCGTTCAGACCGCATCACCAAGCTTCACCTTTCAACACTGATCTTTGTCGCTACTCATGGAATTGTCACAGATGCGCGCGCCATTGTTAAGCCTTCTCAGGCGATTTGACCGATTGCTGCCCCATCAACAATCAGATAAACCGGGCCCATGACCCGTTTGCGTGCTGATCTGCTTCTGCTTCTAACGGCGCTCATCTGGGGCGCTGCTTTCGTTGGCCAGTCCACTGCCATGGATCATCTGGGTCCATTTCTTTTCACAGGCACGCGGTTCTTACTGGCGACCCTTGTCGTCTTGCCCTTCGTATTGACAGAAAGCAGACAAGGTCCCCCCCTCCGCCGCGATCACGCAACACTCATGGGAGCAGCTGGGCTCGTCTTTTTCATCGCGAGCATGACCCAACAGGCGGGGTTGCTCGCGACAACAGTGACAAATGCTGGATTCCTGACGGCTCTTTATGTGGTGCTTGTGCCCATCATCGCCTTCATGGCTCTGAAGCACAGACTGCCTTGGATTATCTGGCCGGCGGCGTCTTTGTCCCTCACGGGCACTTGGCTTCTGGGAGGCGGACTCTCCGGGTTAAACTGGGGAGACGGCATCATGATCTTCAGCGCTGTCTTCTGGGCCCTGCAAGTCTTGCTGGTGGGATCGCTGGCGAGACGCTCCGACCGCCCCATCACACTGGCGGCACTCCAGTTTGGCGTGACCGCCCTTCTCTGCCTGATTTTGGCGGCCCTGTTTGAACCTCTATCCTTCACCGACATGGCTGCCGCCTGGAAGGAACTCCTTTTCACCGGCATTATCTCCGGTGGCTTGGGGTTTACGCTGCAGGCTGTGGGTCAGCGCTACACCCCAGCGTCCGACGCCGCCATCATTATGTCTTCTGAAGCGCTTTTTGCTGCTCTCTTTGGCGCACTGCTGCTTGGCGAACGCTTGCCGCTGCTCGGATGGATCGGATGCGGCTTCATTCTAGCTGCCGTCATCGGGGTGCAAGTAGCACCACAGCTGCCCCCCATCTGGCAACGACGCAAAACTGGCTAGCGCGGGTATTCAAGCTGGAGAGCAACAAAGTCAGCACTATCCCTTCCATATCGGTCTGCGAGGAACAACAGGATATCTTTGGGAGCAAATGCGCCAGGACGAGGGGTCAAATCACCCGTCCCGTCAAAGCTGATCACCGCTGCAGACCCACCTAGCTCAAGCCGGGCGGGCATCACGACCAATCCCCCAAGTGTCTTGGTTGGCGCAGACCCCACCGCGACAATTTCCGACCTGTAAGTTCTTGACAGCATATCAACGGCGAAAGCCAGCGCGATTTCATCCATGCCGTCTGACAAAGCGAGAGCATACACGTCGCGCGGCCATCCGAACGTGAAGTTGCGTGCGGCCACCCACACTTCGCCAGCGCCAATACCAAAAACATCTGAATTATGAGCGGCACCATACCCCTGCATACCAAGTTCGCGTGCCAGAGCCTCCGCACGCTCTTTGTCGGCCAACTGCTCCACCAGATAAAGCGAAATTGGCAAAGAGGCACTGACCCCCGCCGATGTTGCCACCGTGCCGTCATGCACATAGCGCACATTCGTCTGCCAGGTGACATCGGGAAAATGATCCCGGCGTGTGCCTTCGGTAAACCAATGTCCTGTGGCCCTGCGTCCATCAAGCACACCTGTGCGCGCCAGGATCAAAGCACCATCACAGATCGAAACCAGCATCGCACCCTTGTCCGCCTGCTGCTTCAGCCAACCAATAAGCACCTCGTCATCATGGTCCAGCACCGCTGGAATGATTACCAGATCAGCACCCTGCGGGAGGCGACTATCAAATTGGTCAATTGTCTCATCAACCTCAACCGTAAGACCCGGCCAAAGGACGACAGAGCCAGCCTCAGTTGAAACCGCCCGCACGTCCCCTACATCCGCGCGAGACAAAACGCCATAGGGCACCAGAAAGTCGGTTACTTCCGTTCCTCCGTTCTGAGCGACAACGACAATCGTCCGCTCGGCCGCCCGTGCTTCTCCCAATGCCACCACCAACCCAAAAAAAGTCACCATCGTCAACAAGACAGAGAGAGAAGCGTATCGGAAGGCAGGAAATGTGTGCAGCATGAGAAAACTCCTGATCAAAGATCCAATCAATCCGCGCAATTTGCCCTTGTATGCCATTGGCTGCAATGACACGATAAAAGCACATTCTGCCAATCTGAGTTTGGAGTTTCCCCCCATGCGCCCAGCCACGACACCCCCCCTCCGCAAGATCGTCATCTACACATATGAGGGCGGCATGATGTTAGACGTTGTCGGGCCTGCAGACGTCTTTGCAACGGCCGCGCAATTTGTTGCCTATTCTGAGCGGGCGACGGCACCTTATTCCGTTGAAGTGGTCGCCAACGAAGCGGGCCCTATCACCATGTCGAACGGTGTGCAGATCGTCGCCGCGAAAAGCTTCCGAGATGTGAAAGGCCCGATTGATACACTCCTTTTTGCCGGCGGGAGCGAAAAAGGACTTCGAGAAGCTGAAAAAGACCCTGCACTTCAGCCTTGGATCAAACGCAAATCAGACACAGTGAAGCGTCTTGGCAGTGTCTGCTCTGGCGCATTCTTTTTGGCCCGCGTGGGACTGCTCGATGGACACCGAGCAACAACCCACTGGGTCGCTTGTGAACAGCTTGCCGCCGATCACCCAAAAATCCAAGTCGTTGACGATGCCATCTATGTGAAAAGCGGCGACACCTACACATCCGCCGGTGTTTCGGCAGGCATCGACCTGGCGCTCGCCATGGTGGAAGAAGACCTCGGGCGCGAAGTCGCCATGCAGGTCGCCCGTCATCTCGTGCTCTTCCTGCGGCGCCCCGGCGGGCAATCACAATTCTCTGCGCAACTTGCAGCCCAGAGCGCCAAGACTGAAAAGTTCAACGCCCTGCTCACCCACATTGCCGAACATCCCGAAGATGATCTCAGTGTCTCAGCGCTTGCAGAGCAGGTCGCCATGAGCCCGAGAAACTTTGCGCGCCTGTTCAGACAACAGGTCGGCGAAACACCAGCCAAATATGTTGAGCGCGCGCGTCTTGATGCCGCCCGCAGACGTTTGGAAGAAGATGATGACAAGATTGAAGCCGTCGCCGCTGCGACCGGCTTCGGCACCGCAGAAACCCTGCGCCGCACCATGAAACGGCACATGGCGACGACGCCGGAAGCCTATCGCGCAAGTTTTGGCGGCTAAATTTCACCCGCTAAATCACTGCACATCTCCAATGACGCAGGGTCCGCTTGGCCCAACTGACGCAACAACAAAACCACACAAAAAAGCAGCGAAATCTCCTTGATCTGAAACAAGAGCATGAGGAGATTTTGTGTCAAGCTCTCAAAAAAACAAGAGCGCTTATTTTGCGGAGGACCCCATGCGCATTGCCCAGGACATAGCCGAGACCATCATTGATCCCAAGGCCTACGCTGTCGGCACGCCCATCGACGATGCTTTCAGAGTGCTCCGTAAAGAAGCACCTTTCGCCATCGCCGAGCCAACGGGCGTCGACCCGTTCTGGGTGGTCACCAAGTTCGACGACATTCAGCTGATCGAACGTCAAAACGATTTGTTCCACAATGGCGACCGGTCCGCCGTACTCACCACCATTGAAGCCGACAAGATGGTCCGCGAGATGATGGGGGGATCGCCCCACCTTGTGCGCTCGCTTGTGCAGATGGACAATCCCGACCACATGGCCTACCGGCGCCTGACCCAGGCCTGGTTCCTACCTCAAAACATCAAAAAGCTTGAGCCGCGCATCCGCGAAATTGCGCGCTCCTTCCTGGACCGCATGGCCGCCTTCGGCACGGAGTGTGACTTTGCCCGTGACGTCGCCTTCCTCTACCCGCTTCACGTGATCATGGAAATTCTGGGAGTTCCAGAAAGCGACGAACCAAAAATGCTGAAGCTCACGCAGGAATTATTCGGCGCGGCGGATCCTGAACTAAGCCGTAGCGGCGACGCTGCACAAGGAACAGAAGCGGGCGTCAATTCCATCGCCGAGACGGTTGGCGAATTTATCGAATATTTCAACGCCATCACCGAAGACCGGCGCGCCAATCCGCGCGACGATGTGTCGAGCGTGATTGCCAACGGCCAGATCAACGGCGAGCCCCTCGATCACTTCGCGGCCATGTCCTATTACATTATTGCAGCAACAGCTGGCCACGACACGACGTCCAACACAACCGCTGAAGGCCTCTGGGCGCTTTGCAACCACCAGGATGAACTTGCGAAGTTGAAAGCAGACCCATCCCTGATTAATGGCCATATCGAAGAATCGATCCGCTGGACCACAGCGGTGAAACACTTCATGCGCACCGCCACCGAAGATACGGAAGTCGCTGGACAAAAGGTCGCCAAGGGTGACTGGCTGATGCTCTGTTACCAATCCGGCAATCGGGATGAAGATCATTTCGACGATCCGTTCGCCTATAAAGTGGACCGCACACCGAATAAACATGTCGCTTTCGGCTATGGTGCCCATGTCTGCCTTGGCCAACATCTCGCCCGCATGGAAATGCGCATCCTCTGGGAAGAACTCCTGCCGCGTCTGGAAAGTGTCGAACTGAACGGAACACCGAAACGGATGGAATCCTCTTTCGTCTGCGGACCAAAATCTGTCCCCATTCGCTTCAAGATGAATTGAGGCATGACAGCCATGGCGGACACTGATTTCAAAACCTGGCAGTGCCGGACCTGCGGCTATCTCTATGATGAGGCAGAGGGAGACCCGACTGAGGGTCTCGCGCCCGGCACCCGATGGGCGGACATTCCCGACGACTGGGTCTGCCCGCTCTGCGGCACGCCTAAATCTGATTTCGACATGGTTGAGCTATAGGGCCAACTTCTCCGGCCATGCGGATTTGTGCCAAATCAGTGCCCCTATGCAGGCGCATGGTCCTCAAGCCGCGCCCATAGCCAATCGCACCGTCTCGAGAAATTCGGCGGACGTTACAATTACAAACACGATCACCCCCATCAATAGGAGCTGTGCAAAAAAGGCCCCAAATCTTAAAGAAGCAACAAGGACGCCTTGTGGCAAGGCAACATGCAGGAGCGATTGGAGCAACCTGGCGCCGACAATACCGACGCTTGAGATAGCCGTTAGTGTTGATGATGCCTGAAAGGCATTAAGGCTGATGATCACTGCTGCAAAGACGGGAAGGTTCTCGACGCAATTGGCGTGAGCCCGCATCGCCCGTTGATAGAATGCAGAGCCCTGGGTCTCATCGGCGCGCCATTCATTCACAGAAACACGACGCGTCAGAATTCGGGACCACCGATAAATACCCACAGTGAACAGCAGCAAGACGACCGTCCAGACAGCAAACGCAAGCAAGGCCACTGTCTCCACATTTGCAGCATAGATGTTAGTCAAAACCAAACTCCCTTCATCACTATATCGAAACTGAACAACTTTATATTTCAAAGAACAGGTCCTTCAAAAAGGAAGGCCCCGCTCCCATTGGCAGGACGACCAGCACCCGTTATTTAGCGGAGCCAACGCATGGAATGACCCACGCCACGCGTTTTCTCTATTCCTCACACCCATCGCCATGCCTAGTCACCAAATGGTAACGCTCCCCTAACGCTATAGCGACGAAAAATCCCGCCGTGACGAGGGCAAGCTATGGAAGGCCTCGCAGGTGGCGCGCGCTCCACGAACCGCTCCTCCTGACATATACTGACAGGTGAGGCGCGCCGCCCCCTTTGAATGGGAGTGATTCCGCGCCATATTGGGTTCATGAGCACCAAGACAGATCAGCCGGGATTCTCAGAAGCAGCGGGCGCGCGTTTCGTGCCCGAAAGTGCTGTAGTCGAACGCGCGCCCGCCAGAGCTCCAAATGGCGACCCGCTGGAGGATTTCACGCCCCGCAGGCCTGCGCGGCCGGAAAAGTCCGAAGGCGGTATTGCCTTCAAGCTCGTCTCGGAGTTTGAGCCCAAGGGCGACCAGCCCGCTGCCATCAAGGAACTCGTCGCCCAAGTAAATGCTGGCGAGCGCGACCAGGTGCTGCTTGGCGTCACAGGCTCCGGCAAGACCTTCACCATGGCGAAGGTCATCGAGGCGACCCAGCGCCCCGCCATCATTCTGGCACCGAACAAGACGCTCGCCGCACAGCTCTATGGAGAGTTTAAAAACTTCTTCCCGGACAATGCGGTCGAATATTTCGTGTCCTATTACGACTATTACCAGCCCGAAGCCTATGTCGCCCGGACCGACACCTATATCGAAAAAGAAAGCTCCATCAACGAGCAGATTGACCGCATGCGCCACGCCGCCACCCGCGCCCTGCTGGAGCGGGACGATGTCATCATCGTGGCGTCGGTCTCCTGCATTTACGGCATCGGCTCGGTAGAAACCTATTCGGAGATGACCTTCACCGTGAAGGTGGGCGACAAGCTCGACCGCAACCAGTTGATCGCGGACCTGGTGGCGCTGCAATATAAGCGCAACGACAATGCCTTCCAGCGCGGCACCTTTCGCGTGCGCGGCGACACGGTGGAAGTCTTCCCCGCTCACCTGGAAGACCGGGCCTGGCGCGTCAACATGTTTGGCGACGAGGTGGAGGAGATTGTCGAGTTCGATCCCCTGACCGGCCACAAGATGGACCGTCGCCCCTTCATCAAGCTCTACGCCAACTCGCACCACGTGACGCCCGGCCCGACGCTGCAACAGGCGGCAACCCAGATCAAAAAGGAACTGGGCGAGCGCCTCGATGAGCTCAACGCCCAGAACAAATTGCTGGAAGCCCAGCGGCTGGAACAGCGCTGCAATTTCGACATTGAGATGATGCTCGCCACCGGCAGCTGCGCGGGTATTGAGAACTATTCCCGCTACCTCACCGGCCGCAAGCCCGGCGAGCCGCCCCCCACGCTCTTTGAATATATCCCGGACAATGCCCTCATCTTTGCCGATGAAAGCCATGTGAGCGTGCCCCAGATCGGCGGCATGTATCGCGGCGACTATCGGCGGAAATCGACCCTGGCGGAATTCGGCTTCCGCCTGCCCAGCTGCGTGGACAATCGGCCGCTGAAGTTTGAGGAATGGAACGCCATGCGGCCGCAGACGGTCTATGTCTCGGCCACCCCCGGCCCCTGGGAGATGGAGCGCACCGGCGGCGTCTTCGTGGAACAGGTGATCCGCCCCACAGGCCTTATCGACCCGCCGACGGAAATCCGTCCCGTCGACAGCCAAGTCGATGATCTGATTGACGAGTGCAAACAGGTGGCCGCCCGCGGCGGGCGCATTCTCGTCACCACGCTTACGAAGCGCATGGCCGAGGACCTCACCGAATATATGCATGAGCAAGGCATCCGCGTGCGCTACATGCATTCCGACATCGACACGCTGGAGCGCATCGAGATCATTCGCGACCTGCGCTTGGGCGCTTTTGACGTGCTGATCGGCATCAACTTGCTGCGCGAGGGCCTCGACATTCCCGAATGCGAGCTGGTGGCGATCCTCGATGCGGACAAGGAAGGCTTTCTGCGCTCAGAAACTTCGCTGGTGCAGACCATTGGCCGCGCGGCGCGGAACGTGGATGGCCGCGTCATCCTCTATGCGGACAAGGTGACGGGCTCTATGGAGCGCGCGCTCGCCGAGACCAGCCGCCGACGGGAGAAGCAGGAAGCGTACAATAAGGAACATGGCATCACGCCGGAAAGCATTCGCAAGAATATCGGCGACATCATGGAGAGCATGTACGAGAAAGACCATGTGACGGTCGACACGGGCCCAGAAAGTATATATGGGGAGACCGTGGAACTGGTGGGCCACAATCTGCGCGCCCACATTCAGGACATGGAAAAGCGGATGAAGGACGCCGCCGCGGATCTGGAATTCGAGGAAGCCGCGCGGCTGCGCGACGAAATCCACCGCCTGGAACAGACGGAACTCGCCATCGCCGACGATCCCTTCGCGCGCCAAAGCGCCGTCGCTGCGGCAGGGGAGAAAGACCGCCCTCTCGCCCGCTCCGCGTCCGGCAAAGCCGGCACCCGCACATTTAAGAAGAGCGGCCAGACCAAACCAAGGCGTCGTAAGGGGCCATGATCCGCGCCCTCGTCCTTGCCGCACTATGCTTGCTGCTGGCAATCCCTCGCGAAGCAACTGCCTACAGCGAGTATGATGGAACGCTATCAAAGAGAATTCGCACAGCAGGTCTGGCACTCATTGAAGACAATCCGACCATGGGATTTCAGACTTGGTTCGCCATCGCAACCACAATTGTGGAAGCTTCCGATCCTGCCCGCGACCTACAAAGTGATATTGACGACGGCAAATTCAGCCCCATCGCTATAGGCTACGGGATCGGCGGTAACACACCCAATGTCGTATGCGAAGGTGGAGGCAATGCCTGGAATACCACGAAAGTCAGAATCTCTTTTGGCGATGTCTTCTTTGGCGGGTCACACGAAGACTACCACGAGGCCCTGAGGGTCTACGCCGCCAAATACAATGCCCATGTCTTCGCAAGAGACGACGTGCCGCCACATCGGATTAAAGGGTGCAAGGTGGAGAAAACATCCTTCGACTGACCTCTGCCGTCGCCCCACACCACCACTGTCACCCTCGGGCTCGACCCGAGGGTCCAGGGGCGACGAGCTCAATCCTCGGTTCTAAAAGAATCTGTCTGCTTGGGGTATTTTCCGACCAACCACTTCAACACTTCGACTTGATCGGATCCCGGCGCACGCCTGATCTGGGCGAGCAATTTCTGTGAGGTCGGTCGCTCAGTTGTGATGTTTGCCGCACCCTCATTGCACACCGAACACAATGCTCGAAGATTGGACGGGTCATCACTTCCACCTTGGGATTTATCAATTATATGACCGATATGAAGACGCGTCTTCCGCGAGGGATCGTAAGGATGCGGTTCACCGGCAACCGCTCCGCACATCTGGCAGGTAAAGCCATTTCTATCCAACACGATGGCGCGTGTCTCTTTTGAAATAGCACGCTCAAATGAGGGTTCTGGCTTAGGGTTCTCAAGAATATACTCACCGGGCTTCAAAGAGGCCCGATCATTATGTGTGAGAATTTGATACCCTTCTTCGTCACGCAATTCGCGAATACGACGCGCCCACTCAGAAATCCCGCCAGCAACTTCTCGCAACTCTTCGGAATTCATCACTTTCCCAAGGTTAGCGAGAAAGTGTTCGCGCAGCTTGGTACGGGCGCCGGGCTTTCTCGCCATTCTCAGACCGCCACTGCATATTGATTTGAAGAGCTCAGTGCGGCTGCAATCTTGCTTGCAACAGCCTTAGCAACTGGCGGTGGAAACGCATTGCCAACTTGACGGTAGGCATTTGTTTTCCGCCCTGAGATTTCCCACTCATCCGGGAAACCTTGCAGGCGGGCCACCATCTGCACAGTCAATCTTGGTATCCCATTAAAGCCAGGTGCCGGTGGTTCATTGGCGATCCCCATCCCATCAACATCAAGTTCTTTCCAGGCACGTTTAGCCCTTGTCGGCCCAAGATCAGGACCGCCATGTTTTTTCGATCCACCAACTACCGTTGGCGCAATTCTGTTTGCCGCGTCGCGCCAGGCATCTGCTCCTGCCCAGCCATCAATCGCCATCAAATCATGCAGAGTCTCACCCACCGTCTTAGGCGGCAAAAAATCCCGCGCATCAGGCCACTCAAAATTTCCACTCCGATCAGAACGAACCGCAACCAAGACCACCCGTGGCCGTAATTGCGGCACGCCAAAGTCCGACGCGTTTAGAAGTTTCCAACCGTGCGTATAGCCGAGTTTTTTCAGCCGTTTGCCAATACGACCGCGATAATCATCAAAAGAGGGGTTGAGCATGCCTTTAACATTTTCAAACATCACCGCTGATGGTCGAATTTCGTCAACAAGTTCGACGCCCCGATCAAAAAGATTTCGCTCGTCTTGTTCGCCTAATTGCTTGCCTGCTACGGAGAACGGCGGACAGGGCAATCCACCCGCCAAGAGATCAATGCCGACATAGTCTCCTGCGTCAAACTCAGTAGGAGAGTTTAAATCCTCCTCAAACACCGGCCAGTTCGGACGATTAAGACGAAGGGTTTCACAAGCGTGCTTGTCCAGCTCAACTAAGGCTTCATGCCCAAATCCTGCTTGCTCCACCCCAAGCGCTTGCCCTCCTGCACCTGCGCAGAGTTCAACGGATGTTAGCGCCAAAACAGCCCCCATATCTGGTGTCTATGATCGGAGGATACCACCACCACCGAGAACAATACAGGAACAATTTTTCTATACACAGCTTATTTTAGCCCACTCTGGCCATCCGCCGCTCAAAACAAAAACAAAGCTTATAGCGGCGAAGACCAATAACACCCCAGACAGTCAGCTAAGAACAATTGTAATCCATCGCCATACAGTCACCTTCCGTGGCTATTCAAACGATTTCATCATTTTTGAGGTCCGAACAAACTCATAACTACCATCGAGATATCGGGCACCTTACTCATAGCCACGCAGAGACAAAAAGTCGGCGCTTAATAGCCCGGCGATAGCGCCAAGCATTGTCAACACCAAGAATGGCACCACATCCTGCGCATACACCGTCCCGCGTTCAGTACAAAGAAAGACAGCCACACCGAGAAACGCGCCGCTATTCCCATAAGTCAGTGTAGGTATGATAAACTGATTATAATTTTCAGCTTCAGCCTAAAGGTGATCGTGCTCCCTTGTCATAGAGGGCGCTGCTTAACATCCGGCTTTTTGTTTTCGCCGGACACGCCTCTTCCGAAACGGATGACGAGGCCACCACGCCCACCGCTTGTGCGCGCGCGCCGTCCAAAACAGGAGGGGCTGACATGACCTCCCCAGATGACCCGGAAGGTGGTGACCCAAGAGATGGTGACCCTGAAGACGCAAACCGACAAGACGAACAGGAAGATGAGCTGAACCTCGCCTATCTGCCCCCCCCGGAACTCATTCGTCACGGGCTTATTACGCCAATGCGGACGAGCGCATTCAAAACGCGCTGGCCCATGTGAACCCGGCGCGCGGTCACCTTCCTCCGCAAGACCCCCCAAATCAAAATGGGGCCCATGCGGGGCAAGAAGCGTTCATGCGCGCGCTGACGGCAGAGCGGCAGCACCACCGCGCCGCCGCCCACTATTGGCTGGAAGTGTATGGGGAGTTGGTGGGGTAGTTGGGGCTTTCGTCACGTGGGCGTCCACTCCTTACACATATTGTCACCCCGGTCTTCGAGCCGGGGTCCATACTGAATCGAGACGCCCTATGGATCCCGGGTCAAGCCCGGGATGACGGCTTCGATGTATGGGTCAAGTCCGAGGATGACAATAAAAATATCCGCATACAGATCATAAAATCGCGACACCAATTGGTAAGGTTAAACCGCAAGAAAAATAGGCGGAACTAAGGCAGCAAATTCCCAACTTAGGACACATGGGACAAGCGCCCGCATGATAGACTGGGTACATGGCTATAAAGCACGAAAGGACGCGACACGTCCGGGTGCTGGCCGTGATCAGCACCTTCCTGTGGATTTCCCTGGGCCCCGCCGAGGCCGAGACGGGCGCGCCCGCCCCGGGACCGGCGACGCTCGCCGCCGCCTTTGCGAGCCTCAATGCACCCTACGATATGCAAGTGAGCATGACCGCCGCCCGCCCTGTTATCGCCGCGCCGACCCGCGCACCAAAACGTCGCTACTTCCGGAGCAATCTGACGATGCCGCTTACCGGCGATCCGGCCCGCCTCAAAGTAAGTGGATTGCGCTGGCGCATGGAGACCGACAATCTCCAGCTCGACGGGCGACTCACCGACTTGAAATTCTCCGCGCGTTACAAAATTCCCTGGTAGGGACTGAGCGAGAGCCCCCCTCACCCGTCCTCGTTAGCACTCGGACACCCGGGTCGGGTGGTGACTGCTTTCAAATAAAGGATCTCAAGTGCACGACAAATACAGGCTCAAGAACAGCCTTCCACCCAATGCACTTCTGGCGGGCGGCCCACACGGTAGGCCGTCACCTTGCCCTCGTCCGTTTCAAACACAAGGCCTTTGCTGTCAGACAGCGTCACCACATAGTCCGTACCCACACCATATTTGTTGGGCTCGGTCGCAACCTTGTCGCCCCAGGCCGCCTCGATGTCTGTGACCGGGCTGCCAAGGCCGACGCCATTCGGCAGCGACGGTCCGGTTGTCACACCTTCTGGCCCCATGCTGCTGACATCAAGCCGCGCAGCCATGCCCTCCACAATCATGAGATAGAGAGGCCCCGCCGGATGATCGAAACGCACAGTGTGGCACTCCGGGTTGATCGGGCCGGATGCGGCAATGTCCGGGTCGGTAAGGTCCACCGCCTCGCCAATCACATAAGGGCCGTAGCCCACTTCCGTAAACGGCCGCACCGGCTTTTCAGCGGGAAGGGAGGCGGCTTCAAACTGGCCGCCGCGCGGGCGCGGGGTCGCGGGCGTGAGGAAATCCGGCGGTGGTGGCAGGGCCGTGCCCTTCTCAATGTCAGGGGAGCCGCCCACGCCCGGCGAGAGATCAAGCCCGTCAATGGCGGCGACGGCCCCGAAGGAGAGCGTTGCTCCAGCCACGAGCAAAGCCGCCCCACGCACCAACCTCAAAAACCGACCGCGACCCATGACCACCAACTCCCAACACACCGCTCAAAAAACTAACAAACAACAGGCCACCAGTGTGACCTCTATTAACCAAAGAGGGAAGGGCGGCGAATGAAACCAATCAAGGCCACGACTGTGGCCCGGCCGGTCAGGCCGCCTCCCAAAGTCGATCGGGCGGAGGCCGAGAGCGAAGCGAGATGGCCGTGAGCGGTACAAAGAGGCGCGATTCCTGCTTCATGAGACTATGAGCCCTCGCATCTGTTCCATATTGGCACTGATTGCCGCTTTCCTGTCTGTCACCGCGCCCGCCAGCGCGCTGCCCCAGGTGGAATTGCGCGGGTCGGATTCGCAGCTGACCCAGATCGGGATCGTACCCCGCCTGCCCGCCACGCAGTTTCTCGCCCCCGATGCAGGTCTCAGAACCCCCGTTCCCACCGCCACCAAAGCCGAAATCGAAGCGGCCAGCGACGCCCTCGTGCAGAAATACACGCCCGTCCGCGAAAAGGGCGTCCGGATGCATCTGGATCTCTATACCGACCGCGCAGAACAGACCGGCAAGCTGGAAGACGTCGCCCTCACCGCCAACTACACGGTGAGCTGGTAGGCTCGGACGGAAGGTCTCGAAGGCAGGATGAGACACGCCAGAATTCCGGGTCGGTTTGTCGCACTTAGCCTCTGATTTTGCTTTCTATTAATTCCATAGGTCTAGGTCACCGACTCATAAACCCGCAGCCAGATGCGTATTGCGGCGAGTTTGATGAGGGCGAGGAAGTTGGCGTCGTGTTTCTCGTATCTGGTCGCGAT
>NZQM01000214.1 GCA_002695905.1 Parvibaculum sp. | reverse complement strand
TCCCATGTAGGGAAGAGCACCGTTTGGAAGGCGGTAGTCCACTCGGTACAGTAATCATGGACTTACGGCACATAAGTGACCGAGAAATTGAAGGACTTGCCCCTGCACTTGCTGGCGCAGGAATCAACCCTAACCTCAAGATTCGCCTACCTAATGCCGATGAAATTCCCGGTAACATCGTGGTGCGTTCAGGCTTTGACCGCATACAGTCTTATCAAAATGAAACCATAGGAAGCGGTGGTTTACAGCACCCCGCTCAAGCAGGATTACAAATTCGTAGAATGTTTGACAACGAATACGCAGGACCGAGGCTCTTCCCTACATGGGAAAACAATGGCTGGGAACACCTTAGTCAAGATGCCGATGATGTGTCTATTGACAAGAGCCATAACAGGCTTAAGTTCCCAGCATCAACGAACGAAGGGTGGAGAGACCATACTGACAACAGTCCTTTGAATTCTTCTTATGAGCCACACGACCGTAGCCTCTTTTTCCATGTCACTCGCATGGGTGTGTCCATGACGCATAGGTACGATGTTGACGAATTAACCTACACCAGTTACAGCGGTACCGAAATTACAGTTGGCTCCACTCCTGAATCTGCTACTTGGACTGATACAACTGAACTGAGCGGAGGGCGTTATTTCCTGAGAGTGTATGACCCTACTACTGACAAAGGAGTTATTGCTTTTTACACAGGAATAGGTACAAATAAATTCACAGGCGTCGTCTACAGCCCTGACTTCGTATCATTTGTCACAGGAAAGACTGGGCTCAAGGTCGTACCTTCGTACTACATGCCTGCGGGCTCTACGAGAATGTTTGCGGCAAGAAGGCTTCGTGACCACGCTGAATACAGCGGAGCCAGCCCTGACATGAAATCTATTGACTGGTTTACCTTGTACGGTGCATTACCAGCCTCTACAGGTGCTATGGCGGCAACATCTACAGCCTATACTAACTTAACCAAGCCAAAGATGACGCCGATGCCTATTCCGAGAATGGGCCATCACCATGTCAACGCTACCATGGCTTTGATGCCCGGTCACTATGCACACCCTGCGTATCAACGGATATACGACCTGAATACTGCGTGTCAGAGTTCAAACTCTGAGCCAGCCGACTCTGAGTTGATTGGCGCATTGGAAGCGACAAGAAAGTCCAGCACTGCTACACTACAGACTAACGGTTATGTGAGAGACCCACTTGTTTGGTTCTCAACTCCTTCTGCCGCTTTCGGACCGAGTGACATACACGGTGGAGGATTTACTCTCTTGACCGAGACTAAGGTCAAGTACGAAGGTTACGGAATTGCGGCAAGTGCAGGTGACAACGCAGGTATCATCAATTCACAAGGTGGCCACACGCTCGTACTTGAAGCGGCGAATACATACACAATGAACAACCATTTCCCTGACCCACTTGAAGTGGGTGCCTACCAAATTATCATCCAACCGAATGTATTCAAACAGCAAATCAAAGGGTTCCATGTCAACCATTCTACTGAAAACAAGGCACCGAGTGAAGCAGGTACAAAGGTAACCGAACTAACTGGTCAGCAAATCAATACTGTCATTGCTATTGAAAAGGACATGTCTACTCGTGGGGCTTATGCCCTTATTCTTGCAGAAGCAATGATGGCTGATGTCAGAGGTTGCGAAGTCATCATCAACGAAGTAATACTTGATGTTGAGCCTGACGCCGGAAGTCAATTCACGAACTCAGCACCACTCGCTCTGTACAACCCTCTCGGTGTACAGGAGAGCACCAGTCCTTCATTTACACGAAGAAGTCTACCATATCGTCCCGGTATGTTTGATTCGGCTACACCCGGCTACACGCTTACAATCCCATGGTGGGGGATTCTGCACAAAGACGGTGCTACTTCTACCGATGCTGATAAGTTCAAGCACCTTGAATGGCACAAGCCTGACAACTACTACCAACTATGCAGAGCGAACTATGGGTCAGTCGGTGCTCAGTTGACGCTTGCAGGTTATCCTACAAGTTTCCTTGACATTTACGAACCACACAAACGCCTTAGAAGCCTGAACCCTAATTGTACAGTTATCAGTAACAACGGTTCCAACACTATTGTTGTTGACAATAACGACTTGTTCCCTGTCAAGCCTTACTACGGGGAGAATTTAGTTTTCTACAAAAATGGAATTCGCTACACTGCGACTTATGCAAACAGAACCGGAACGCTCGCTCATGCTACGCTTGGAGAGAGTGATACTTTCTCAACTGTTTCGGCAGATGCAGAGTTTTGGAGTAACATTGCTGTAGGTACTATATTGACACTCAGTACGCCATACGACAACGCTGACGCAAGTTCACTGTATTTAAACTCTCAAAGTAGCGCACTGACAAGAAACCTACCTCAACTCGCCAATGGTACACGAGATACCAACTCACTACAACCGGCAGATGCTTTCTTGTGCATGTCGCACCCGAACCTTGGTCGCCCGTTCACTTGGTACAGTGATGACAGCGGTAGGGGCTTTTACGATAAGACAGGTAGTGCTGATGCACCAGTTGACCAAAAGCCATACAACCATGTACCTGAGCACTTTGAGACGATTCACTATCACGACTTCAATTATGTAGCCAGTAAAGGACCGTTTGCTCTTGGTATGGAATGGGTTAAACCACCCAATAGTGGAGGTGGAGGAACTGGCGGGTCATTCACGGCTAAGGAAATAAACGCTGATGCTCAATTAGTAAATCAAGGAGGTACAGTACCCAGCGGCGTCAGCAGTGGAGTGCTTATCAATAACGGAAGTGGTTATAACGCAGGTACCACCTCTGCTATGAACACCGATACTGTCAACGCCAATAGTAAATATGCAGTTGGCGAGAAAGTGTACAACGCCAGCGGTATTCTTATTGGAACAGTTACTGCTGTAGCGACCGGCTCAATTACAATAGGCGGAGGAACAGCGGTAGCAGTTGCTAACAATGACCCTCTATACCTGAGTAACCAGTACAACTTCGCAGGCTTTTGGCCCGGTGGTAGTCATGGCGGTGGCGCAGTCAGCCGTTTAGAATCATACGGACATTCACTTATCGGATGGGGCAGTGACACTTTCGGTATGGACTGTAATACCTATCAAGACTCAACTGGTGTAGCAGAACTGACTTTACCTAATACCAGTAACCGATGCTTTGGTTACCGTATGGGAGTTCGCCAACTGTACAACCGACCAAGATGGGCTCCTTATGTTAGAGGATGGCTTGAAGTTGCTAACAGTAACGCAATGCTTGGGTATTATCACGGCCCGTTGATTCAACAAGACTCTAAAACAAGTGGTTGGGATTATGTAGGTAGCGACACAACAGAAGCAGACCAAAATGTTGAGGCCATGTATGTGGGTATTTTGGAACGACTCACTCAGGTTTCCAGTCTACTTGGTCAAGACCAAATCGGTAGACAAGTCAGATACAGCGACGGTCGTCGTATGACTGGACCATTTGGCTGTCCTGTCAGAACGCTGAGGAACGCATCTACTACAACTCGCATGTACCCTAACGACGAAGCAGGTCAGGGCGTAGAAGAACTGGCCAAGGCTCATCGTCACTACATGGTTGACTGGTGGGGCAACGCTCGTGGAGAAGATGTCAGGCGTTTCCCTGTGCGTGGATTCGGCTTGCGACCTTCTTGGGACCCCGAAGATGCTTATGCTGATACGAATGTAACACACAGACCAGCCGCTCATGACTTGTTTGGTGGTGACGGTAATGACCGCTACAGCGGTAACGACAACAGCGACAACAACAACGCATCCAACATGGGTAAGGCTGACTGGTTCAATCCAGCCAGTGCCCTCAGAGTTGGTGACCGTGGTGACGGTCGTGGTGTACGCTGGCCTACTGTATTCAACGAAAGTCTACTGATGGCTGTCAGTGAGAAGCACGACGCTACAGGTCTCGTTCTCAGTCACAGTACAGCAGAGCCTATCTTTGGACAAGGACTTGTTAGGCCGAGCAACCTTGCTTTGCAGGATGGTGAAGTTGAACGAGGTATCAGTGACCGTGTTGACCTCAACTCCGATGACGGCCTGTTGAAGCCGTCCGCACATGTAGGTGAGGCTACGGAGACGGTCAATGCGGACGATAGAGGTGCCGAACCTGTATCAAGGAATGATGTTAGAATCGGCCTTGATGTAGACACACTATCTGAACTCAATGACGGAGTTTCCCGTGAGTATGTGGTCATGTCTACGGAGGCTCACGGTCTACACACTGACAAAGAAGTAGGGCAGAGGACCAATATCCGTGGTGCTTACAACTCAGGTAGTCGCACTCTCAAAGACTTGGACATGACTGCTCTCAATTGGGCAGGACAGCCAGTGACTGGTGTTGTCAAGCATTCCAATGCTCATGCTATGTGGCCACTTGGTGGTACCTATGTGATGGATTGGAGCAAGCACTCCGGTGTGCTTGATGTCAAAAACTGGGGTACTATACAGCGTTTACCTCAGACTTCTTTAGAACTTTGGCTTAAGGCTGACTCACTTGATTTGGCGAACGGTGCCGCTGTAACTTCTTGGAAAGACTCAAGTGGTAATGGTCACGAGTTTGTACAAGCAAGTGCAAGTGCCCAACCTTCATTTGTAGCGAGTGATAGTGATTTCGGCAACATGCCGGTAGTGGACTGTGATGGGGGAGATAAATTGGCTACTGCGGATTTCAACGCTGACCTGAACCCAAGCCAAATGACATTGTTCGTAGTCGCCGCTTCCGATACAGATAACAATGATTACCAAGGTGTCATTGAGTCAAGGTCAACCAGTCCTGTATCAAGGGCGGGTTACAACCTGTATGCTAAATTAGTAGGTGGTCACAAATGGCAGTTTTGGACTGGGGGAAGCAGTGCATGGAATGTGAGGGAATCTGCTACAACCATAGCATTGAATCGGGCTGATTTACTTACTTGTATCGTTAGTGGCGGTGACGGTGCAGGTGCATCGGCCACTCAAACTCTAAGATTGAACGGAGTTCAAGAAGCAACTGGAACTGGAAACTTTTGGAAATCTACTGCCGGTCCTACTCAGATTGGTGAAGTACCGAGTGGTTACTATTTGAATGGACAAATTGCAGAAGTTATACTTTACAGTAGAGCGTTATCTACTACGGAAATGCAACAGGTAGAGACATATCTCGCCAGCAAATATAGCCTAACATCACCCCACGGCGTACCGCTCACTGCCTCTTCAAATCCATACAGTGATGCTAACCATGACCCTGCATTGGAGAACATCAACTATACTGATGATGCTATTCAGTTCATCTACCGGCCTGCTCATGGTCTTGATTACAAACACAGTCAGATGTTCCGACCGTTCATTGATACGACAGGCCCACAGGCTGGCTCAAACTTCTTTAGGGCCACTGCCGGTGGTAAGTACGGAATGTTCACCAGTGATGTGCCGAGCGCAAGGACAGGAACTCCGAGCAGTCCACCTTACGCACCCGTGTATTCTGTAGACCCGCTACTACCAATACAAGCGTCAAGTTCAGGACCCAAGATACAAGGCGTAGAGGTCACCGGTTACGACAAGGCTGACATACGCTCTCCAGTGGCCCGTATGGTCATGTCAGAGAACACACTGGAACACTTCCGTTCTGACGCCAGCCGTCGCTCTACAGACGATGAAGAAGGGGACTATGAAGTTCAGCCGAGATTCAGTCAGACCCTGCACCCAAAGGGTAGCAAGGGTGATGCATCTTATAATACAGGAGACCATAGTGGGGAGTGAGTGATATGACGCTGGGTAAGAACACCATCACTGGCCGATTCAACGCAGACCAAGATTCTGTCATGAAGGTCATTCGCAAGCCACGGTTTGTTGACAACGCCGTACGACACGGTGAGTACACCAAAACTTCTGCTGGCTTTGTCGTCAACGCTCCTACGCAATCGGACTTCATGCCGACCACAGAGAAGCGTTACAAGTTAATTGAAGAGGAAGATACCATCCGTTTGCTTCACAATCCGACAGAGAGTGCAAGATACGAAGGTGCGTTGTTCCTTGACGGTGATAAGATGACCACTGCGAGTACATTACCTGCACTGGTTGTCGGTGCAGAGGACAATGACCAAGCCCTCGTTGTATCACAAATTCAAGATGCTACCAAAGGTACGAGATTCAGACTGGAGAACCTCAAAGGTCGTAGTTTGCACTCCATGGGCTTCACCAATAAAACCATCCATTTTGCTCAGAAAGTTGGCGTGGGTTTGCGGACTTCTGATTTGGCTCACCGTGTCGCCAAAGCGAACACGAGCAGTATCAACGGTGTGCGGTCTCGTACGCCCAGCCTCACATTCTTGGCTCAAGACTTCTTAGGCGTAGACGCCTACAGTGCTCTAAGATACTTGTCAAAGCATGATGGGTACAGTCCCAAGTCTGACCGATTTGGAAATGTCTGCTATTTCCCTCAGAATCACATTGAGCGTGAATACTTTGTCGGTGAGAACAGAGTGTTGGGTGGGACAATTGAAGACAGAAACGAGAATACACCGAATCGTGTCGTTGTTAGAGGGAAAAGAATCGCTAACAATAAAGAAAATGTCGTTCAAGTGGATGATTTCGGCAGACAGCAAGACGGTATCAATGAGGTTCCCGGCGGAATACATGCACCTACGGCCATCACTAAGGCCAGTGCAAAGGTCATCGGTCAGCGTATGCTCAAGATGGCGAAGAACGCCACAGGCAGTCGCAGGTTAGTGAATGTAGCATCGGCCAGTCACATGCACCCCGGTGACATGGTGTCCTATCAGACTCGCAGTGACAACGAACGGTATGTCGTGCTGGGTAGTAAACTCAATCTTAACGAGAAAACCACCGAACTGCATGTCAACTCGGTAGATGTGACACTGGAAGATGTACTGCAACGCTTCCAAGAAATAGATGTAGCAGGTAGTTCCGACGCTAACGAAGAGCGTAACAGACAGTTCTCTGTAGAAGAGTTCAGTACATCCTTTGGCTTCAAGGTCAAGGTCACTTGGAAACTATCAGAGCGAGTGGACATGAATAGAGGTGTAGGTTACACAATCGGCCTCAATCGTAGGAACACCATCAACGGCACCAAGCAGTTACAGAGCACAGGTGTTCTCATCAACAACGGAGGTGGATATGCTATCGGTACAACCTCATTTACAGTGGATGGGACCAACGCTACAAGTGCATTTGGTACAGACAACCAAGCAGTGTATACTGCAAACGGTAACAAGTTAGGGCACATCCACCTTGCTTCCGTAGCATCAACTACCGTTGTTATCAAGTCAGCCAGTGTACACAAGGTGGACGACGACGAAGAGTTGTTCTTACTTTCATCTGCAAGTTTCGCAGAAGAATTGAATTCCCATCTCAAGATTGGCTCAGTACACAGTTATTTCTTAGGGAACAGGAGAGGATGATATGCCGCTATTAAACGAAGGAACAAGATTTTTGATTGACACACTGAAAAGTCGTATTAACGAAGTAGTGTTTGGTTTTGACGGTACTGTAGCGACTCAGGAAGACGGAGGCATCAGTAGCCCTGCCGTTGTCGTTACCCCAACCGTCAGGGTGGTAGATGACAATACGCTCTTTGTTGAAGCGAAACTTGCTTTAGATACTACCTTCACCCGTCCACTGAGAGAGGTTGTTATTAGGTACAAAAATCCCAGCGATTCCACTGACACTACTGACTTTATGCGATACACTTACAACTCAGTGCAGAAGACCAGCAACAACGAACTCCATTTCTCGGCAATCATTGAGGTGACAGTATGACGAATCCAAAAGCAGGACACATGAGCGGAAGTGGCTTTGGTGCAAACGCACAAGGTCTAAGAGACGGGGATGGATTAACCAGCCCCAGTTTGACTAACATCTACGAAGGACTACACGGTAATGGTATCATGAGGCTCGGAGACGGGGCTCGTGGAGACTCATTAAGGAACAGTATAGTACCCAATACTCCCGGCTACATTGAAATCGGTAGCAGTAAAGGGGAAGTCAAGGTATACGGTGGAAATTGTGTACTTGACGGAACAATGTACAAGTTTGCAGGCGGACAAGGGTCAAGTGAGACCTTTACAGTAGGGACAACAGGAGGAGGTGCGAACCATAGCGGAGACC
>NZQM01000213.1 GCA_002695905.1 Parvibaculum sp. | reverse complement strand
TTGATGCGGGCCGCATCGGTGTTTCTGCAGAATTGATGGGCCTCATTCAGGAAGCCTTTGATCAGACACTGGTCTATCTGAAAGAACGCACCCAGTTTGGGGAACCGATTGGATCGTTCCAGGCGCTTCAGCACCGTGCAGCGGAAATGTTCGCGGAATTGGAAGTCTGCCGGTCCGTTGTCCTGGACGCCCTCAGTGCTTTGGAAGAGCGCCGCAATGACGTCCCGAGCCTTGCAAGCCTGGCAAAGGCCCGCCTGTCTGAAGCGTCCAAGCACATCACGAATGAATGCCTACAGATGCATGGCGGCGTGGGCATGACGGATGAATATGATGTCGGCCTCTTCATGAAGCGGGCCCGCGTTGCCGCAGCGACCTTTGGCAATGCCGGTTTTCATCGGGATCGCTATGCCGGTCTGGATGGCTTCTAAAACATCTGATTCGCACTGTATTTAAAGGGCTTCGAGGCAACATCGAGGCCCTTTTACTATGCGAAGCCTTTCTTGCATTTCTGAGCCGAACCTTCTATCGACAGAGACAGCGGTGCGCATCATACTAGCGCCTGCAATTGACGCGGGCGGGACTCACCCTCCTGGCCCCATGACCCCAAATGACAGGATTTCAGCAAAGCTATGGCCGATGAAAACGACGAAACCCAGCCGGAGCGCATCACTGTTTTGGCAAAGGACTTCACGCCAGCAGCGATGGAATTCCATCGCCGCAACATGAGCGCGAAGGGGTATCGCATGGAAGGCCAGATCGTGCCGCGCAAATTCCAGATGATTGAAGGCATGGGCGAACCGGCTGACCTCTTTGAGGGCGAACGTTTCTACGCCGTGACTTTTGTCCGGAAATCTGATCAGGAATAGACAGCCTGCACGAGGTCGTATGGCCGAGCAAAACAATCCAGAAGACCAACAGCCTCCTCATGACACTCATGAGGCAAAAAGCGACACGAGTATGGCTGATGTGGTCATGCCCGATGGTGTTGATCGCTGGACCCTGATGCGCGATGTCACCGTATTTCAGGGCAAGCTGATCCTGGATGGCCTTCGCGACCTGCTCTTAAGCCCGATCTCCATCGCCGCTGCGCTGATCGGCATTATCGGTGGTGGTGACAGGCCGGGACGCCAATTCTACGATCTCCTCTACATGGGCAAGCGTTCCGAAAAGTGGATCAATCTTTTCGGCGCTGCCTCTCATGTATCCCCACCTCCCTTCGACAAAGAAGACAGCGAAAGTGTCGACGCTCTGGTGGACCGGCTGGAGTCGGTCGCGCGCCGCCAATACGAAAAAGGTGGATTGACTCAGAACGCCAAAGACGCTGTTGACCGCGCGCTGGACGCCGTCAACAAGGGCCTGAACACCAAAAAACCTTAGAATTCTACCACACCTGCACATACCACTGTGAGACCAGTGGCTTTTTGCTGGCTCTGTCGGGCGCACCATGCATCATGAAACAAACAAATGATGTTGGGGAGATCACAATGACCGCACAAGAAAACTTTGGACACGGCACCCAAGCAGGTGAAGTTGTCAAAGGTGTAAGCCTTGCAGGGAAAACAGCGATCGTGACAGGTGGCGCCTCAGGCCTCGGCGTCGAGACGGCCCGCGCGCTCTTACAAGCTGGTGCGGCTGTCACCCTGCCCGTGCGTTCCCTCGACAGAGGAAATGATGTTGCCAAAAGCCTTTCTGCGGAGACCGGAAATCCAAACATCTCCGTCAGACAGATGGATCTCATCGACTATGCAAGCGTGCGATCTTTTGCAGAAAGCTTTCTCGCTGACCATGACCACCTGGATATTCTCATCAACAATGCAGGTATCATGGCCTGCCCGCTGGCCCGCTCTCCCGAAGGGTATGAAAGCCAGTTCGCCACCAATCATTTGGGCCACATGTTGCTCACATGCATGCTGGCCCCTGCCCTGATCAAGGCAGCCCCTGCCCGCGTTGTGTGCCTAAGCTCCATCGGGCACCGCCTGTCACCGATCCGTTTCGACGACATCAACTTTGAAACCACAGACTATGACAAATGGGTCGCTTACGGGCAGGCAAAAACAGCCAACGCCCTTTTCGCCGTTGAACTGAACCGTCGCCTTTCAGACAAAGGGGTAAACGCCTTCTCCGTCCACCCCGGCGGTATCATGACAAACCTGCAACGGGATATGTCGGACGCAGAGATCAAAGGCATGGGGTGGGTCGATGATGACGGTAATGTGCGGGAAGGCTTCAAAACACCCGCAGGCGGTGCTGCGACAGCCGTCTGGGCGGCAACCAGCGCGAGTCTGAAAGGTCATGGCGGTGAATATTGCGAAGATTGTCATATCGCAGAACCCGCCAGAGATGATGTTCCCTTTGCTGGTGTGCAGGCCCATGCACAGGACGCCGAAGCTGCCAAAAAACTATGGGCGGCATCTGAGAAAATGTTAGGCGAAGCCTTCGACGTTTAAGCCGTCAAAAGGCGACCTCACTTGAGGTCATGCGGCGAAATACCCGATCCCAAAATAGAATGCGACGATGATCGCAATCGAAATGAGGATTGAAATTGTGGCCAGCGTTGCACCCAAGGCAACGATAGCACCATCATGTTCGATCAGACCGATCCCCAAAACGGCAAATGAGATCGCCGGCAACCAGGCACTAAGCGGGATTGGCAAACACAGGTTGATTGCAGACGCGAGCAGCAAGCCGCCCAGCAGACGTTCAGCACGTCCTTCAAACAGAAACGACAGACGGGCTTTCGTTAAACGCGCAACAGGCCGCGCAACAGGAAGGGCTTTCAAGGCCGCATTACGCCATTTTTCTCTCTTGAGATGTCGGTTAAGCAGAAATTTTGGCAACCAAAGGTCGGGGCGTCCCATCACCATCTGAACTGAAATAAACAAAGCGGGGACACCAAAAATCAAATTGGACCCGTAAGGCAGGGGCAGCATGTTGAGCAGCCCGACAAGCAGCAGCGCCCAGCCGAAGCTCCGGTCGCCTAGCCCGTCCAGGACATCTCCCAATGTGCTGCCCTCTGGGCCATTTCGGGCCCCAAGGCCCGCCAACCCACGGATCGCATCACTTCTTTTCTTAGCCATTTACTGCCCGAAACACTGTTCCGGACGGAAATACCATATTGCGGTAAATGAGGGTAGCGCTCTGTTGGGTAACCATGCGGTTGAAGGAATCACCGTGCTTGTCGACGAACTGATGGTTCAGGGCGCCGGAAATATGGCCGCCAATACCAATGAAGGCATGAGGCCAGCCATCCCCAATTTCATGACGAGCACTAAATTCCTGCATATCCTAGCCAGGATCATCCTCCCGTCTCGGGTAGGTCTACCAAGTGGGAAGAGGGGCTATCAGACACAACGCAAGCCATTTTTGATAGCGCCAGATATGGTAATTTGTGATTAGAAATTTGAACCTACCGACGATCAGCAACAGGCACACAACAGAATGAAAGAAAAGCCCTGGTTTCTCTACATTCTGGAATGTGCGGGCGACCGGCTATATACCGGCATCACCGTAGATGTTGACGCTCGGTATGCCGCGCACGCGAGCGGGAAAGGCGCCAAATTTACCCAAAGCTTCCCACCTCGGCAGATCCTGTTCCAGGCACAATTTCCAGACAGGGCGGCTGCGAGCCGAGCGGAGTCGGACCTCAAGAAACTGCCTGCCGCAGAGAAGCGGCACTTCGTGCAAACCAACACTTAAACCGGAAAACATTCCTTATGACCTCATCCAACGACAGAGAAACGATAAGTAACCTAGAGGTGCAGGTTGCCCATCAAACGAAGCTTCTGGACGAGCTCAATGAAACTGTCCGTGCGCAATGGACGGAGATCGACAAGCTGACAAGGTCTGTCACCCTGCTCGCTGACCGGTTGTTAAACATCGAAACGGCCAGCAAAAAGGGGATGCCAGGCGAGGAACCACCTCCGCCCCACTATTAAGCCTGTGGTTGGTTTTGCTGTTAGCGCCGAGACGGCCTATAGGTGAGCAATGAGCCCAGACGCCCCCCGCCCCATCACATACGATCCGCCACATGATCCGCTACAAGTGGTGCATCAAGATGCACATATTCTCGTCTTATCAAAATCATCAGGATTGTTGACTGTGCCGGGCAAGCCCGCCACCCACGCCGACTGCCTTGAAAGCAGAGCCCGCACTGAGTTCCCAACAGCAACGATCGTCCACCGACTGGATATGGATACGTCCGGCATTTTGGTCATGGCAATGACCCCGTATGCTCATCGACACTTGGGCCTGCAGTTTGAAAAGCGACAGACGGAAAAAACCTATACCGCCCGCGTTTGGGGCGACATGACGGAGGATGGAGGCACCGTCGTCGCGCCCATAATCACCGACTGGCCCAACAGACCCAAGCAGGTGATTGATTTTGAGAAAGGTCGATCAGCTGAAACCCGTTGGCAGGTGATTGAACGGGAAGCAGGCGTCACACGCGTAGAGCTTTTTCCTCACACTGGACGCTCTCATCAATTGCGCGTGCACATGTTGAGCCTGGGACACCCTATCCTCGGCGACAATATCTACGCCCCCGACGACGCGTTCAACGCCGCAGACAGGCTACAGCTCCACAGCACGTCTCTGACCCTGCACCATCCAGACGGCGGAAAACGCATAACCTTTTCCGATCCCTGCCCGTTCTAAATCGAGCACCGGCTGAGTTCATTCAGATATCTCTGGTCCATGCGCTCTGATCATCAGAGCAGCTAAGCCCGCACCCGAGAGAGCGAGCGCTCCAAGGAAGAGGGAAGCGCTCTGTTCGCCACCAAAGGAAACAGCGATCCCCGCAATCGCTGGAATCGCGATGCCCCCGCACATGCCCATACCAACGAGCAGGCTTGACCGCCTGGGGGATGCCACCATCGGACGGGCCAGCCAAGCAAACATATTTGGAAAGATCAATGAAATGGCCGCACCGGACAAAACAAACGCATAAGGCGCTACTTGCTCATCAAAGGTCAGAAACAGGCAACCAGCACCGACAAGGAGACCCGCCAAGACCAGTCGCCCCCCAACCCAACAGCAGAAATCTCAATCCCCACACCGAGCACCATTAGAAACAGGATCCAGCGATAACACCAAAACAAGACGGAAAGATCCTCGCCCCAGTCAGTGATGTCAGGGGCCCAGTCATCGCTCATAAGCGCGAAGGGCAGGATCGCTAGGGCAACCAGAAGGATCGCAAAAAAAGCCCGTGCCTAGCGTCAATGCTTTCCAAGGACCAGACACGACAGAATTTTCTCACTCTTAAAGATTAACGCCAGATTCTGCGGGCCTGACTAACCCAGATACAGGCTTAACGCCTTGTTTTACATAATCATTCTGATTGCGCCAGCCACAAGAGCATTAAACTTTCAGAAATCTGAGAACCTTAGAGTTCACCTAAGGTTGTGGATATAAAGCCTAGGAGCCCGTCATGGAGAAAGATCAGCAGATCGAGTTGGGCAGTATGTTGGTCGCTCATTGGCAATCGCTCTTATCTTGCGACTGCATACCCTCAGCTGGAAAGTTTCAACCAGACGCCAGTCTGAAAGACATCTTGCCGCACATACTGATCCTCGAAGTCGACTCAAGCGACGTTAAGTTGAGCCTCTTGGGTCCAGGTCATGACGGCAGATTTCCAATCAATCCAACTGGCCTCTCTTATCTGGAGACGCTTCCGCCTGAACGACGCTATCCAACCATGCTTCGGGTACAGGCTATGCTTCAGCAAAAATGCGGCGCGCGGTTGGAATTCGAAGAGAAAACAGACGACGGCAGCATGGCGTCCACATTTTTAACAGTTGTCCCCTTTGCACCAGACACCAGCCGCAGTGCCTGCTTGGTCGCGGTAGCACCACCAGACACCCAAGCCGGTGACGATGCAGCGAACTCCACACCATTCCTAGGACGCCCCCTAAAGAACTTTGACTACCTGGACCTCGGATTTGGCGTGCCTTCGCCGATTGTCGAAAAAATCATGGGTGTTGAAGGCCCCTCCCCCGATCTGGAGTGGCCGGACCTCAAATCACTGGTCGAATGATTTGGTGGCAACAGACCCTCGCCATGCCCGATGCCAAACAATGAATGTGTTTGCTGACAGGTCGTCACCATTTG
This sequence comes from Parvibaculum sp., assembly GCA_002695905.1. Taxonomy (GTDB): domain Bacteria; phylum Pseudomonadota; class Alphaproteobacteria; order Parvibaculales; family Parvibaculaceae; genus Mf105b01. Next base: position 12,821 of record NZQM01000213.1, on the reverse strand, counting down.
GGATGAGACATTGAATCGCATCCAATCAAAGGCTGGCTCAGCATGGACTTCCCCTACCCACTCTCAGGCATTGTTACTGTAACTGCCCTGATCATTTAAATGTGGATGGCGGTCCAAGTCGGAAAATCCCGTGGAAAATATGACGTTCCAGCCCCTCAGAACGCCGGACCCGATGAGTTTCTCCGCACGCTCCGCGGTCACGAGAACACACTAGAAGGACTCCTGATTTTTCTGCCCGCACTCTGGATGTTTGCTTTGACATTTGGCGATCTGTGGGCTGGCCTGATCGGCTTATTCTACCCCCTGGGCCGTGTCATATATGCGCAGGGGTACTATCAAGCCGCAGAAAGACGAAGTCGTGGTTTTATGATTGGCCTTGTCTCCACAGCGATGCTCCTGGTTGGCAGCCTGATCGGGTTTGTCCTCTCCGCCGCGACACTGTACCTATAGTCACTCAACACACAACAATTGGCGGAAACTAACTGATTTCCGAAGCGATCAATCTCGATTTGTAGTTTGTCAGATTTGTTCAGACAATTTTGTTATATACCACTACTGGGCTTGTTGTGACTGCCTATGTGAAACCCCTCCAGAAGAGTTAGGGACCCTGTTGCAGAATTCAGATCCTGAAGCGAGCAATCTCATTAGAAAAGATTGGCTCAAAACCCTCGCCAAATACCGTGCACCCAGCTACCCACGCAGCCTTTTCGAGCTGGGCGTCACGGGCCTTCCCTTTGTCGCCCTCTGGGGAGCTGCGTGGTGGGCCCTGTCTATTAGCTACTGGCTGGCGTTTGGGATCAGCCTTGCTGCGGGCCTTTTCCTTCTCCGGCTCTTTTTGATCCAACATGATTGCGGCCATGGCGCATTTTTCCGCACGAAATGGGCCAATGACTGGGTTGGACGGACGCTCGGCGTCTTCACCCTCACGCCTTACGACGTTTGGGCGCGCAGCCACGCCATTCATCACGGAACGGCCGGCAATCTTTCGAAACGCGGCACAGGCGATGTCGACACGCTGACGGTTCGCGAATATCTGGCGCTCCCGAAACGGAGGCAGGTTTTATATCGCCTCTATAGACACCCTCTGGTCATGTTTGGACTGGGTCCAGCCTATATCTATTTTGTCCGCAACCGTCTGCCACTCGGGTTTATGCGCTCAGGCTCCAGATATTGGATCAGCGCCATGGGCACTAACGTGGTCACCGCGCTGTTGGTGGCACTCGCAATCTATGCCGTGGGGGCAGGTCCTTTCCTGCTAGTCTACCTGCCGACAACACTATTGGCGGCGTCCATCGGCGTATGGCTGTTCTATGTGCAACATCAGTTTGAAGACACGTTTTGGGCTGAGGCTGAAAATTGGTCGCTAAATGACGCTGCTTTAACCGGTAGTTCACACCTCGATCTTCCACCTGCGCTCCGCTGGATCACCGCCAATATTGGCATCCACCACGTGCACCATTTCAGCAGCCGCATTCCATACTACCGTCTCCCAGCCGTGCTGCGTGATTATCCCGAGCTTGCGAATGTAAGACGTCTAACATTCCTCCAGAGCTTCGGCTGTCTGAAGCTTCGCCTCTGGGATGAACAGAAGCAGCGATTGGTTCCGTTTTCAGCACTCAGGACGACCTAACCGGCTGCCGAGCAACGCTCCTGTGCCTTACACCCACGGACTTCAATCTATGCGGCAACAGTTGGAACCCTCATCAGGAGAAAGCAATGGACAAGGGTCGGACATCAGCTTTTCTGATTTTCCTCTGGGCTCTGCTGTCCCTCAACCCACCAGTCCTCGCGGGCAGTCTCTACGTCTATAGCCCAACAGCCCTGGTTTACGAAAACCCAGGACCTGCCCAAGCTTCGACTTTCACACTCACATATGGCGACCGAATTACAGGGGCCGATGAGGCCGTCACGCCGACGCCAAGCGAATGGATCAAAGGAAAAATTGAAGCTGAGGCCACATCTATTGTGGGATATGTCCGCGCAGACTCGCTCCTCCCGCTCCCAGCACCTGATCTTTCACTGAGTGGCTTTCAGTCATTGATAAATCAGCTACGGAAAGAGGGCGCTGCGACATCCGAGCGTATGGAAGACATCACCACACGAACACAACTTTACGAGCATGGCGTCACACTCAGCACCCGGACATTTCATACACCTTACGGCGACTTTGAGGAACAGAGCCTCCTGGTTTCAAACATCACAGTCGCTCAAGGCTTTCTCCTCGCCCGGGCGATCGTCAATCAGGATGGCGTTGGGTCAGAGCACATGACACGCCTTCCCAGGGTCGAAAAGGACGAACAGGGAAATGCCCATATACTCGATGACAATTATTGGCAGATAATCTCAGTGAGACAAATGCCTGACGGTGTCCTAATCCAGTTCCCCGAACGCGCTGACTAGGCAGCGACACGGCCTCAGGAGTTACTCGCACCGACCGCCGAAATGCCTGGAAAAAACAGCCATGGCGAACTACCTTCAGTGTTGGGCCATTCATTCCCAACAGACAAAAGCTGTTCCCTTCCTGTGTCTGAGCAAACAGGCTGCCTTTCCATCATGCAAAACATGTTCACCAAACCACGCATCCTAGCCAGCTCGATATGCCTGGTTGTCAGCAGCCTGGTCAGCGCAGGTGTTTCCGCTGAAACAGCGTCACCAACACCCCAGGAAACAACGGTAACAACCACCGAAACCGCGTCGGCAAGAAACGTCATTCTAATCATTGGCGATGGTATGGACGACCATCAGATCACCATTGCACGCAATTATCTGGCGGGTGCAACCGGCCAGCTGACGCTCGATACAATGGCACGCAGAAGCATTGCCCAGGTGCTAACCGTCTCCAATATGGAGCCTGACCTGCCAGTTTACGTTGCGGATTCAGCGAACAGTGCCACCGCCATCGCGACGGGCACGGTGACGAGCCGCGGACGCATTTCAACGACAGCCGGGTCAGACGAGGATCTCAGAACCATCGTTGAATTGGCGAGTGAAGCGGGCATGAAAACAGGCTTGGTGAGCACCGCCAGTGTTACCGACGCAACCGTCGCCGCCTTCTACGCCCATATCAGCCTGCGCGTCTGCGAAAACCCCTCCATGATGCGCGACGCATTGCTGTTTGATCGGATCCCGATCGATTGCTCCCCAGACATGAAAGAAAATGGAGGGCTCGGCTCTATCTCTGAACAATTGGTGAGTTCAAACCTCGACCTAGCTCTGGGTGGAGGCACCAAACATTTTGCCCCCCTCATGGAAGGTACGACACTCTCTGTCGCCGCAGCCGCTGAAGCTGCAGGTTTCCAGATTCTTAGCAATATCGACGACCTCAATTCAGCCTCGACGGGCACTAGATGGTTGGGCCTCTTCGCTCCCAGCACCTTGCCCACTAGACTACAAGGCGAAGATGGGCGTTCTGCAGAAAGACCCGTGCCATCCATCATGAATCGCATTCATTGGAGCCAGGGTAACGTCACCTTGCCTGAACCGACAACATGCGAAGAAAATCCAGAATTCGCAGCCATCCCGAGCCTAAAATTGATGACAGATAGAGCTCTCGATCAGCTCAGTCACAACAACCCCAACGGTTTCTTCCTGATGATTGAGTCTGCGTCTATCGACAAGCAGTCCCATCTACGCAATGCCTGCGGCAGCATTGGCGAGGTCGCCCAACTGGAAGAGGCGCTTCAGAGTGCGCTGAGTTTCGCCGACAAAAACCCTGAAACACTTATCATCGTGACAGCGGATCACGGTCAGGCAGCCCAACTGGTCCCAACAGAAAGCCTGTTCGATGCCTTTGGGCTCCCCGTCTACACCCCCGGCCAGGTCATGCGTATCCGCACCCCTGAAGGGGCCCTCATGACCGTCAATTATGCAACCAACAGCTTCTTGTCAGAAGAACATACCGGCGTGAGCGTCCCTGTCCTCGCCAATAGCACAGAGCCTTTACCGACCATGCTGACGCAGCCGGACCTGTTCGACATTATGGCCCGCCACTTGGGACTAGCCTCCTAAGCCAAACCGCCTGTCGCCGGGACTGCGCTTTTAGAACTGATACCGGATTGCTGGCGTGAGGGAATGTTCCTGATAGCCAGTCTGGAACTCCCAGTCATAGAGGAAGCCTTGAGCCAGCAAAGGTTGCGCCAGAACTTCTCCTTCTGTGGCCGAGGGCAAACAAGGTCCCACCGCAACAGGACGGCTCCAGAAGGAGAGGTCAAACCAACAGGACCAGCAGAGGCTGCAGCCTCATCAAGGGCAGCGTTGACCGCTCTTATCACCTAAGCGCAAAGACGATGGGGATTTGCGTTGAAAAGGGTGTGATGGGCGGCAACGGAAAGGGCGCAGACTTTTCAACCATACGCTTAGCTGCACGGTCCAGATGAAACGAACCTGAGCCGGTGACGATATGGGCTTCAGTCAGGTACCCTTGCCCATCAATCGTGATCGCCAGTGTCGCCATGCCTTCTTCCCTGCGTCGACGGGCGGCAGACGGATAGGTTCGGTTCTGTTCAATACGGGCCCGGATCAGGGCGAGGTACGCCTCCCGCCGGTCCCCGGCATCTGCATCAGATGCGCCAATTCCCGCTGTCTGCGATGTTGCTCCCTCACCAATGCTGGGGGTTCCAGTACCTCTTGACCCAACAGGACGTCCATCGCCTTGGTCCCCGACCGCCTGTTGCACAATCACCTCTTGATCAACTGTCTCACTGACGCGTGGAACCTCCGCAGGGCGACGAACGATGGGCTTGGGCTGAACCACTCGTGGCTTTGGCACGACTGTCTCTACCAAGGGCGGCGATTGTGGTTCTACCCTTGGTGCTGGCGGGGTGGCGGGTGCCTCCCCAACGGGTTCAAGCACCGCCTGCTCGAGGGGCCCTGCTAAGCCTGAACCGCCGAGACCAACGCTCAACTGACCCAGCACCTGCCCCCCGCCGCCACCGTTCGACGGCGGGGAAAAAAAGAAGACAGCCAGCACGAGCACATATACTGCAATGGCGAAAAAAGTGGCAATCGGAACATAACGACCGAACGTGGGCGTCGGATTGAGCGTGGCCATCTCTATTTCCGCCCCAGCGTTACAATCTGCACATCCTGGATGCCTGCGCCTTCAGCAGAGCGCAAAAGTGCGATGATCTGAACCGCAGGACACCGTGCGTCAGCTCTCACCTCCAGAACATCCCCACTCGTTCCTAGGGCACTCAACAAAGAGTCCAGCTCACCACTGACGACACTGACACCTTCCCGCGAGAGAACACCCTCCGCATCCATCGTCAGAACGACAGATTGCTGCGTTTCTTCCTGGGGCACTGCTGCCTCTGAACGAAGGGGATCAAACTCAGACGGCAACGGTTCAGCAAACGTGCCAGCCATCATGAACGCCAGAACCAACAAAAGAACAATATTGATCAGAGGCAAGGTGCCATCTGGCTTGTAACCAGTCGTTCTGACACGCAAGGTTTTCATGGAGCCGCGCGCCCCGCTGCCTCAGAAAGCTGAACCTTGCGAAGACCAGCCCCGTTCAATGCTTCGATCACATCAATCACGTTCTGAATTTCGACTGTATTGTCCGGCTCAAGAAAGATGGCTCCACCTTTTCCCTGAGACGTCAGGGCGGCAATTGCTGTCTGCACCGTCTCAACAGCTTGGCCATCCAGCATGAACGATCCATCGTTCAGCAATTTCAGAGATGACGTTTGTTCCTCACTCACCGCTCCTGCGAACTGCGCCTGGGGCGTCAACTTAATTTGATGCCAATCCACAAACTGAGACGCAAGCATGAAGAAAATGAGCAGAATGAAGACAACATCAATGAGCGGTGTCAGACTCAAAACCAGCTTTGGTCTCGGTTGACGCAAAACCATGGATGCCACTCCTTAGTCCGCAGCCATACCAAGGGTCTGAGGCGGGTCTCTACGAACCTCTGCCACTTCCCCTATCGCTTGTTCCGCCAAATCGGCAAACCGCGCCAGGCGCCCTTCAAACCATCCATGCGCTACCGTCGCCGGAATAGCCACAATGAGCCCAGCCGCAGTTGTGAGAAGCGCAACCCAAATGCCAGAAGATAGGAGACTGGGATCAACCGCGCCGCCTGCTTCGGACAGAGCCCGAAAGGCGTCGATCATGCCAATCACGGTCCCCAGAAGACCGATAAGAGGGCTCAACATGGCAATCAAACCAAGCATACCGAGCCCCCCCTCTAGCGGTCTCAGCTCACGACGGGCAGCACGAAACCCTGCCCTCTCGATCTGTTTTTCTTCTTTCAGCGCCTCAACCGCGGCGTGTGTTGCCGTCCGGACCCGTGCCAAAGCCCCCCTCTCCGCACGCTCGCCCAAATGTGCAGCGGAGAATTGCATCGTCTTGGCGAAAATCAGGACAAGAGTGAGAAAAGAAAGCGCTGCGAGCAGATAGAGAACCGGTCCGCCCGCACTGACAAGCTCGAGAGCCGCCGACAGGACATCAACCGCCTCAGGGTCAACGATTGACGCATCAATCCCGCTTGAGCTCAGGACAGTCTCTTCCATCATCAATTCTCCATGCTCACAAAGCGCGCCGGATAGCAATCACTGAGGCACTTCGCCGGTGATTACCCGTTGGCACGATCAGTTTGCGACCACTATCGGGGTCTTCGACCCGGTGGACAGACAGGTTAAACACATCAGCAATCAATGACGGCTGCAGCACATCTTCTGGGACGCCTGCCGCCACCACACACCCATTGGACAAGATTACAACGCGCGTTGCATAAAGCGCCGCAAGATTGAGATCATGAACCACAGCGACAACCCCTACGCCCTTTTCCGCGAGCCTCCCGGCCAAATGCAAAACAGAGTGTTGATGCGCAAGGTCCAGACTGGATGTCGGCTCGTCCAAGAGAAGAAAGCGAGGTTCCTCGTCGGTTTTCCGCCAGACCTGAGCAAGCACACGGGCGAGCTGAACACGTTGCTGCTCCCCGCCCGAAAGCTGCGTGTACACACGCCCAGCCAGGTGGAGAATGTCGGTTTCTTGAAGGGCCCAGTCGACAGCATTCTTGTTCGATGCTGCGTCAACCGATGCGCGAAAGGGATCGCGTCCCATAGCCACCACATCACGCACTTTGAAAGGAAAACTAAGGGATGCTTTTTGTGGCATCAAAGCTCTTTTGCAGGCAAGCGATGCTGGTGAAAGATGCTGAAGCTCGTCAGCACCAACTCGCACGTCTCCGCTCTGCGTTTTCTGCTCACCACTCAAGACGTTGAGAAAAGTAGATTTGCCCGCACCATTTGGCCCCAGCACCGCTACCAGTTCGCCAGGGCGGACCTCCATGGACGCGCCAGTCAAAACCTGACGCGATCCCAGCAGCACATCCACATTCCGCGCCGAAAGGATCACCATGAGGTTCCCTCCCGTGCTGCCCTGCGCAACAACCAAAGGAAAAAGGGCGCGCCAAGCAGTGCTGTTAAAACACCAATCGGAAGCTCTGCGGGTGGCGCCAGCGTTCTCGCCACCACATCGGCCCATAGAAGCAGCGCCGCCCCGCCAAGCGCCGATGCGGGCAGAAGAATGCGATGATCAGGACCAACCACCATGCGCAACAGATGAGGAATGACGATCCCAACAAATCCGATCGTGCCTGACACAGCAACCGCAGCGCCCACGCCAGCGGCAACCAGCGCAACGCAGAGATATTTAAACCGGTCCACATTCAGACCGAGAGAGGTGGCCTCCCGCTCTCCCAACAACATAAGGTTGAGTTTATGCATCAACATAGGCATCGCGAGGAGAATGACACTCATGATCGCGATTGCCGGGAGTATCGTTGTCCAAGTCGCACCACCTAGGCTTCCAAGCATCCAAAACGTGATGGACCTCAACTGCTCATCATTGCTGATAAACATCATGAGACCCATAATGGCGCCACCAAGCGCTGCCACCGCAATGCCGCTCAACAAAATCGTTGTCATCGGCGTCTGCCCATTCACCCGGGCAATCGCAACAACAATCATCGTCGCAATAAAACCACCGGCGAATGCAGCCACTGGGAGCGCATAGAGAATGATCGTGCCCATGGCGCCAAAAGCCGTGCCGAGCACAATCATCGTCACCGCTGCGGCCCCGGCCCCCGCCGACACACCGATAATACTGGGCTCAGCAAGAGGGTTACGGAACAGCGCCTGCAGAACAGCGCCCGAAACCGCCAGCGTCGCGCCGATCATGCCGCCGAGCAAAACCCGCGGCATCCTGATTTCCAAGATAATGGCATGCGCGACCGGGTCCGCGGCACCGCGCCCGGTCACAAATTTCCACAAGACAGAAACAACGTCCCCAGTCGCCAGATTGGCAGCGCCGCTCGTCAGACCGGTCAACACTGCCGCAAAGAGCAACACGCCAAGCCCTGGCACCGCCAAAGACCGCGCAACCTCTGAAAGGTCAACTCGTTGGCGCTCGCGAAGGTCAAGAACACTCATTATGCACCCGCGAGCGAAACGAGCGCCGAAGGCGTGCCATCACGACCCAACGGCGGGATATTGGCGCCTGGATAGAGAAGCGTGGCAATGTCCGCCGCAGCTTGAGCCGCTCTCGGACCAAAGCCCAGCAAATAGTGACTATCGATGATTGCGACCCGGCCCTCTGACCCGGCCCGGGTCCGAGCAACAATATCGAGCGCGGCAACTCCTTTCGGACCACCCATTGCCATCGCAACATGACTTGGCAACACGATCCAATCCGGATCAGCCGCAAGGACCGGTTCGAGCGATACCGCTTTGTATCCTTGCATATCAGGAAAGGCCAATTCACCCCCCGCAAGATTGATCATCGCCGATGCCGCGGTGTTAGCACCAGCCCCAAGCAGAGGACCATTGCCAGCGGCAAGGAGCAAAAGAACACTCTGACGCCCTTCTGTTGGCAGCGCCGCCGCCAGCGCATCGAACTGATCGGTGACCGCGGCAGCGAGCGCGCTTGCAGCCTCACTCTCATTCGTGGCGCGCCCGATCGCCTCCACCATCAAAGCGACCGCCTCCGGCGACCGGCCAATGTCTACTTGCTCAAGAGCCACCCCTGCCGTTTTCAAGTGCGCGACCGCTGCCGCCGGCCCCGCTTCGCCAGAAAGAAGAACAAGGTCCGGCTTCATCGCCAGAATACCTTCAGCCGATAACTGCCTGAGATAGCCTACTTTCGGAAGAGCGTTTGCTGCAGCAGGATACGTACTTGTTGTATCAACCGCACGCAATTGCGGCCCACGACCAAGGGCAAAAAGCGTCTCAGTAATCGCTCCCCCAACCGACACAATCTGCGCAGGCGAAGGGGCTGTTTGTGCAAAAGACCGGAGATGAGAGACGGAGAACACTGCCCCCGCGCCAAGCCCCGCAAGCGCTGACCTCCGGGAGATCATGCGGCCACTCCTTTGCCCAAAACATTCTCTGATACAATGGCTCGCCAATCATCGCGTTCGACCTGTCCAGGTTTCCGCTCGCCGAAGAACTGGATGAGCATCACGCCATCTTTGTCATAGAGCTCGACCGACGTTACATCGCCATCTTCAGTCGGCTTCCGCACAACCCATGCATCAGTCACAAGGTCGGCGCGCAAATGAAGGTTGAACCCATCATCGAGCACATTGATCCAAGGACCCCTGGGCTCAATGCGGGTCACTGGGCCGGTATGAATTTGAATGATGCCTTTATTGCCCACAAACGCCATGATCGGCGCGCCGTTGCCTGAAGCTGCGTGAAGCAAGCGCTCTGCCGCATCGACGGGCGCGCGCTCTGCAAAACGTCCTTCGGCAAGCCGAAGCGCCTGCTGGCGTCCCACTTTGTATTTCCGCAGAAGCGGGAAGAAATCGTGAGTATCCTTCAGCGTGCTCCACTTGGAAAGAAGCCCTTCAGTATCAATCTCAATGTCCGCCCGATCCGGTATTTCAGCGGGCAGCGGTGTTACCTCAATAAGCGACGCCTGATCCTCATGGATGAACCGTGCCACGAGAGCGTCATAAGCAGCTTCATTGCTTTCTGCCCGCAGATAGACCTTGTGAAGCGCTGTGCCGTCCGACCCAAAAAATTGCAGGCTGCGACGAGGGCCAGACCGCGTATCTTCATTCACTGCGAAGCCAAACTCCCAATTCTTCAAAAACAGACGAAGGTCAATATCGTGATTGAGCACAATGCCGCCATGCGCCCCAAACGACATATTGGCATACTCACCGACTTTCTCATGCACCACGCCATGATTGCGTGTCAGCGCCATCACTCCGCCCAAATCACCAAAGGCGGTAATCACCTCTGACCAGGGCCCGGTGAGCCTGGTGGCAGTTGCGCCAAGACCAGAGCAGACAAGCTGCGCTTCGCTAATCTCCAATCGCTCCGCTAGATCCCGCGCTCTGATATTCGAGGTGTTGGTGCGCTCAGCCTCAATTTTGGACCGCAATTGATCAATGGAAGTTGTGGTCATTTGAACCATCCTCTCCGATTACCAGTTAAGTGTGTAAGTGACATCGACCAGAACCGAGCGGCCTTCCTCAAGCGTGAACGAGGAGACGCGCTGATATTCTGCGTCGAAGAGATTTTCCGCCGTCACGCCGAAGGCAAACCCGCCAAGAGGCCCCTCCACCGGACGCCACCGGGCATAAACTTCGTGAATTTGATAGCTGTCACGATATTGGCTGGTATCTGCGCCTTCGCTAAAGTCATCCGCAAAGGTTGATTGCCACCCAACGAAAGAGTTGACTTCAGGAAGCTTCACGCGGATATCAGCCGTAATCTGATCCGCCTGCTCAATGCCGATCGGCTGACCCGTCGCCATGTTTTTCGTTTCCATCGTCTGAGCGGACAGCGAGAGTCTAAAACGATCTGAGTCATAACTCGTCTCCAGCTCAAAGCCCGACAGTTCAGCATCCGCGATATTCACAGCTTGTGTCGTTCCGCCACACCCCGCTGGATCCACGGCAATCGACACAAACGCCAGACACGTGAAGCCTGGAACCAGAAACGGCGCCGGAAAGAATTGTGGATTTGTTACATCTGCACGCTGATCAACTTCCAACGATAGAAAATTCTCGCCCTGAGTGGAATAGTAGCCACCTTTGGCTTGGAAAATATCGCCTACACTCAAAACATCTTCAAATTCAAACCCCAGACCTGCTTCCCAAGTCGTCGTGCTTTGCGCTTCCAAGGTCGTGTTGGGTATAAAAGTGTTAAAACCCGCAAGTCCGCCAGGCCCGAACACCGGAAAATGGGTTCCCTGTGAGAAAAGTTCATCTAAACGCGGTGCGCGAAACGCGTCACCATAAGATCCGTAAACGAAGGTCCAGGGCGCAGGCGCAAACCGAGCGGTTATCTTAGGGGAGACCTGACTGTCGCTCGTTTCTGTCCCAGCCATGTTTGCACTATCAAATGTGTCAAATCGCACGCCCGGTGTGACGGAGAACTCACCATCTTCCAACCCGAAGGGGGTGAACCAGGTAAATGCAGTCTGGACAAAAGCCCCAAAGAAGTCCTGATCACCGGTGACCACGCCACCTCGGACACCCGTCCCACGGGCTCCTACCGCGCTATCCCTGGCAACCTCGAAACCACCCGTCACGGCAAGAGCGACATCATCTGACAACATAAACCGGCTGGTATTTGTCATTTCAAGACCAACCGTGTCCAGGTCGCGTTTGAGCAACACACCCGTGTCAGTGCCAGTCAACGGTGTCTCATCGACCGTATTTGTTGAGCTATAGACGACACCAGAAAAGTCGACGAGATTTTGACCGGCGGGTTTGGAGGTAAACCCAAGAGTGAATGTCTCACTGTCAATATTTTTATCGTTGAGCGCACCGCCGGCAACCTGCCCATTTCCAGGTTCGCGGGCATCATCGGAGAAACGCTGCCAGGACAGACGCAGAGCCGTATTGTCTCCAAGATCGAACGTACCCTTCACCAGGCCGGAAATAATGTCATCTTCAGCCTCAAGCTCAGTCCCATTTCCCAGGCGCACATCGCCAGATTGACGCAGCACGAGGCCAGCAAAAATGTCTGCCCCTACTATGGGCTTCGTGTACGCCAGCAACCGCTGGGCGAACTCATCATTGCCACTTCGAAAGCTCAACCCAGTCTGCAGACCACGGGTCTGACCGTCTCGAAGTAAATCGTCTGCACTAAGTGTACGCAGCGCAATAACGCCGCCGGTCCCACCAGAACCATATAGTGCGGAACTTGAGCCCCGGACCACTTCAAGCTCACCCAAGAAGGCGGGGTCAATAAACACCCGCCCGTGATGGCCCGAAACAAAGTTCTGTCGCGCCCCATCAAGCGTAACAATGATGTCGGCGCCAGAAAAACCGCGGATCGTTGGCTCTTCGCCTGTACGTCGTGGCCCCCCCACCGCTGTAACCCCTGGGATATCGTCAAACAGATCACCGAGGTTGGAGGGCATTTCTTCCGCGATTTCATCTGCCCCTTTAACAGTCACCATACCAGGAACAGCAAACGCCTCCATCGGCGTGCGCGTCGCTGTTACACTGATGGGCGCAACTCTGTCGCTTGCTTCCTCTGCCATTGCACCGGTTGAGACAAATAGCGCAGCACCGCTGATTGCAAGAGCTGAGACACCGCCCAATAGAGCTGACCGCCCCGCCTTGCCCGTCCGGACACCCACTGACTGCATGTCGCGTTCAATAAACTTACTCACTACGCCAAAAACCCCTGTAGCTATTTAGACCTATTTGCAATATCTGGTTTGCGCCAGATATCCGATCTCCCCTCTTACAAGCCGTTTTTGTCACTCTTGTTATTAAGAGTCAATATTATTTGCAAATAAATATGATCAACAATCGTTCAAGCTGCAGATGATCATCAACGCAACAGACC
>NZQM01000212.1 GCA_002695905.1 Parvibaculum sp. | reverse complement strand
AGCGAAGGCGCAGCGCTGAGCTTGTATGGCACGCACCGGACCGACCACGGTATTTGGGTCGATGCATTCAGCGCCTTTTCCGTTAGTGATGTCGATATCGATCGCAGAGCGTCTGTTGGGGCAGTCGCTCTACGCGCCAATGGCAACACCATGAGCCGGGCGATTGTTCTAGGCGCAACGCTGGGCATCGACATTGAACTAGAGGGCCAAACCCCTGACGGCACCAGCCTCGCCGACCTGGTTATGACGCCACTTGCGAGCCTGGAATTTAGCGAGACCAAAACCGACGGATATAGCGAAACAGGCGATGCTGCCCTTGCCGCAACCGTCCGCGATCTTAGACAGACAAGCATGAGATCAGCATTGGGGCTACAACTCGCCAAAGAATATGAGCTAAGCGATGCCAGTGTTCAGCCTTTTCTAAGGGCTGTGTGGACGCATGAGTTCAAGGACGAGGCAACATCAATAACATCCAGTTTTGTGTCAGCGCCCACCAACCTCATGACCAGCCAGGACACCAATGTGGCTCAGGACTGGGTTCGCCTGGGGGCAGGCACCATCCTCAGCAGGCATGATGGGTGGAGATTTGAGGTCGATGCGGAAACGGATATAGGTCGTTCAGACGCAAGCCGTCAACGCCTGAGCGTCGCTGCCAAGCTCAGCTTTTAGCAGCATGTAGTGTACGGTTGCTCTAGCGCCTGCGCGACAAGGCGACTTAAACAGGAGACATCAGATGATCGTCATTACCGGACAGGCAGCCATTGAAGCAGACAGAGGATCGACGCCCTCCGCCCCGTAGCAGAGCGACAAGTCACCCTCTCCCGGAAGGAAGAGGGCTGCCTCAACTATGGCTACTATGAAGACGCCATGGCGCCCGGCACGTTCCTTTTCTATGAGGAATGGAAGGACCAGGCCGCAGTCGACTTTCACTTTGCCCAAGACTATTGCCTGGAATTCATGGCGACCGCTGGCGAGCTCTCCTCAACGCCCCCCAAAGTGAACATTCACCATGTCGAAACCACGCAGGTGATCGGCTAAACAGAGCGTGGCACCACACAGCACAAAGGAAAACGCCCTCTCTTTCTGGTCGAAGGAGAGGGCGTCTGAAGTCTTAAACCTGGGTATGGCTTAGCCTTCCCACTCAATTAGGTCTTCAAACTTGTCGACCACTTCACCAAACGTCGCGACCGTATTGATGAAGTTTACATCAGAAATACCGCCTTCAAGCGTAACCCACTGCTCGATCACAGGGTCGTTCTCATCATCGATATAGGCTTGGCTGAAACGCTCACCAGCGTTGAAATCATTGATCGCTTTGTAGCTTGGGCGATTATCCATGGACCAGCCCACATAGAGCTGCAGGAATTCACACGCCTTACCCGTTTTGCCACATTCATAGAAATAGACGACGGCATTTGAGTCCGCGAGTTTGAAATTCAGGATCGGCAGATCCTCATAATCAGTGTCGGCGATACATTGGTTTTAATTTTGCCGAGGCCGTTGGGGGATCGGCAGATCCTCATAATCAGTGTCGGCGATACGAACATCCTCATACCCATTGTCCCGAAGCATCTCGATAATGTCATTGGGTTCAATCGTCCCGAGATATTCCGCAGCGCTTGCAGGTGCCGCGGCAGAGCCCATCGTTCCAAGAATAAGTAGCGCTGCGCCGATAAGGCGTTGTATCTGATTCACTTAGCCCGCTCCTATGTTGCCTGCCCCGTTCACCATGACTCTACCCCACACAAAACCCTATGCAAACGATGTGCATGCGTTTTGCGGAGAATGGTGGTTTTTCATGGGCCACCGAACGCTCGCTCACTCCGCAGGCGCTCCTATGGCACCCGACCAATCCGCCGATCGTGTGGCGTACATCGTGAGCGCCAACCAACAGGGCGTAAGGAGCTTCCTCATTATTTCTCAGCGCATCATCCAATGCCGACACCTCAGCATCAAACTGCATTTCCAACGCGTTGAATAAAAGCAACACCAATATTATTGCCGCAACGAAAGCGCCCCAACTAGCCATCAAAAGAATATCAGGTTTCCAATGGATGTTACCAATCAACGCAGCTGAAAGGCCAAGAGTACCGCCGACAAGCAGCAATCCAGGGGCTTGGGACAAAGAGGGCGTCTCCGTACCCTGCCCCCCGCTCGAAACAAGTCCGGGCATGACGCATTTACTTGGGATGAGGGCAGAACAACAAAAAGGCCACCGCCCTTGTCGGGCAGCGGCCTGTGAAACCTCAGTGCGAAACAATCAGACGCGGCGTTCGACCATCATCTTCTTGATCTCGGCAATCGCCTTTGCTGGGCTCAATCCCTTCGGGCACGCTTTCGCACAGTTCATGATCGTGTGGCAGCGGTAAAGCCGGAACGGATCTTCCAGATTATCCAGACGCTCGCCGGTCGCCTCATCACGGCTGTCAATGAGCCAGCGATAGGCCTGCAAGAGAACAGCCGGGCCCAGATAGCGGTCGCCGTTCCACCAGTAAGACGGGCACGAGGTGGAACAGCAGGCGCAGAGGATACACTCATACAGACCATCGAGCTTTTCGCGATCTTCCGTTGACTGCTTCCACTCTTTTTCCGGCTGCACGGTGGTGGTCTGAAGCCACGGCTCGATCGACGCGTGCTGCGCATAGAAGTTTGTGAGATCGGGCACCAGGTCCTTCACCACATCCATGTGCGGCAGAGGATAGATCTTCACATCCCCCTTCACCTCATCAATGCCTTTGGTGCAGGCAAGCGTGTTGGTACCGTCAATATTCATGGCACACGATCCGCAAATGCCTTCCCGGCAGGAGCGGCGAAAGGTGAGCGTCGGGTCCGTCTCATTTTTGATCTTGATTAGCGCGTCGAGCACCATCGGCCCGCAGCTGTCCATGTCGACCTGATATTCATCAATGCTCGGATCAGAACCACTGTCAGGATCGTACCGATAGACCTTAAACGTCCGCAGGTTCTTCGCATCCGCTGGTGCGGCGTGTTTTTTGCCTTTGGTGGGCTGTGAGCCTTTCGGCAGAGATAATTGAACCATCAGTCTTCTCTCCTCGCCGCCTTAGTAAACGCGTTCTTTAGGTTCGATATAGTCGACCTCATTCGTCATCGTGTAGGTGTGCACGGGACGATAGGTCAGCGTCACGTTCCGGGCATCATCCACCCAGGAAAGCGTATGCTTCATCCAGTTTTCATCATCGCGGGTCGAGAAGTCTTCCCGCGCGTGGCCGCCACGGCTTTCCTTCCGGGCGTTCGCACCGTTCATCGTGGCACGGGCCTGAATGATGAGATTGTCGAACTCAAGCGTTTCGATAAGATCAGAATTCCAGATGAGCGACCGGTCGGTGACACCAATGTCTTCCGATCCAGCATGAACCTGCTCCATGAGCTTCACGCCCTCTTCCAGAACATCACCAGTTCGGTAGACCGCACAATTATTCTGCATCACACGCTGCATGCGACCCCGCAGTTCTGCCGTCGGCGTGCTGCCCTTGGCGTTGCGGAAGTGATCAAGACGCTCAATGGAGCTCTGACCTGCATTTTTTGGCAGTGGCTTGGTCGGCCCGCCTGCGGTGAGTTTTTCACCAGCGCGAAGACCAGCCGCACGGCCAAACACAACCAGGTCAATAAGCGAGTTGGAACCGAGGCGGTTCGCGCCATGAACCGACACACAAGCCGCTTCGCCGATGGCCATAAGGCCTTGAACCGTTTTCTCCGGATCGGTCGGATCGCCTGCGATCACTTCCCCATGATAGTTTGTAGGGATGCCACCCATATTGTAGTGGACGGTTGGGATAACCGGAATCGGCTCTTTGGTGACGTCCACGCCGGCAAAGATGCGCGCAGATTCAGAAATACCCGGCAGACGGGCTGCAAGAATATCCGGGTCCAGATGATCGAGATGCAGGAAGATATGATCATTCTCTGCACCCACACCGCGGCCTTCACGAATTTCCATGGTCATGGAGCGAGAGACCACATCGCGAGACGCGAGGTCCTTCGCCGACGGGGCATAGCGTTCCATGAAACGCTCACCCTCGGAATTGACGAGATAGCCACCTTCCCCGCGGGAGCCCTCAGTGATCAGACAGCCCGAGCCATAAATGCCCGTCGGGTGGAACTGCACAAACTCCATGTCCTGGAGAGGCAGACCAGCGCGAAGCGCCATGGCGTTGCCGTCACCGGTACATGTGTGAGCAGACGTAGCAGAGAAGTAGGCCCGGCCATAACCGCCTGTTGCCAGGATCGTCTCATTGCTGTGGAAACGATGCAGCGTGCCATCATCCATCTTCAGAGCGATAACGCCAACGCACGCCCCTTCATCATCCATGATGAGATCGATCGCGAAATACTCAATGAAGAACTCCGCGTCATAACGAAGCGATTGGCCATAGAGCGTATGCAGGATCGCGTGGCCGGTCCGGTCGGCCGCCGCACAAGTACGTTGCGCAATGCCCTTGCCATATTCCGTTGTCATGCCACCAAAAGGACGCTGATAAATCTTGCCCTCTTCCGTCCGGCTGAACGGCACACCAAAATGCTCCAGCTCATAAACCGCTTCCGGCGCATTGCGGCAGAGATATTCAATCGCGTCCTGGTCACCCAGCCAGTCTGACCCCTTCACGGTGTCATACATGTGCCATTTCCAGTCGTCCTGGCCCATATTGCCGAGTGCTGCAGAAATGCCGCCCTGTGCCGCAACCGTGTGCGAGCGTGTCGGGAAGACCTTTGTGATGTTCGCCGTCTTAAGGCCCGCTTGCGCGCAGCCCAATGTCGCGCGAAGGCCAGCACCACCGGCACCCACCACGACCACATCAAACGTGTGATCTGTAAATTCGTATTCTGTCGAGGCGCTCATCGCCATCTCCTGCCAATTCAGCTAATGAGTTAGCCGCCAAGACCAAGCTTCAGCACTGCATAAATGCAGGCGAGGCCGACCACTGCCGCGAAAAAATTATTGCCGATGATGGAGAGCAGCTTCATGCCCTCGCCATTCACGTAATCCTCGATGATCTCTTTCATGCCGATGCGCATGTGATAGACGCCCGACAAGATGAGAAGCAAGAAGAGGATCGAAACCACCGGCATGGAAAGATAGGTTTTGACCGTCGCATAGTCGGCGCCGACAAGCGCAACAATAGATGCAAGCACGAAGATCACCAACGGCACGTTGGCGACCGCCGTTAGACGCTGTAGCCAGAAATGGTCTGTGCCGGACTTTGCCGACCCGCGTCCACGAACGCGGGAAAGGGGAGTGCGCATGTCAGTCATCTCAGAGCCCTCCTGCCATCGCATAGGCCACAGCCCAGACGATCAATGTGAGAATGATGGACCCTGCAAGCGAGAGACGGGCCATCCATTCAACCGCGCTGAGCTCAAAACCCTTCCCCATATCCCAGATGAAGTGGCGGATGCCGCCCAGCAAATGATGGATGAGCGCCCAGGTATAACCAAAGAGCACCAAGCGCCCGAACCAGGAAGTGGCAAGGTCCATAAAGACGCCATAAGCCTCAGGTCCCGTCGCAGCGGCGATCAGCCACCAGGCAAGAAGAAGTGTGCCGAAATAAAGAGCTCCCCCGGTAATGCGATGCACGATCGACATCATCATAGTGAGCATTGGCCGGTAGATCCCCAGATGGGGCGACAGCGGCCGGGCGCGCCCAGGTGCCTTCGCTGACGTTTCTGCCATGGTTCTGTCCTTGATAGGTGCCGTCCAGACCTCGCCGTCAGGGGAGGCACCGTTGGGAATATGAGTCCCGTGTTTAGCGAACAGAGGAGGACAAGGCAAATAACAAGGCCCCGGAGAAGGCCAGTTTTTGGCACTTTTGCTTAGTTTTTAAGAGTGTCTCGCAAAAAGGCGGCACCAAAGCCCGTTGAAAGCATTGGTTAGCCCCAGTTGGCCACATGGCGTTCGAATTGATCATTCGTCAGCTGGTCTCTCAACCGTGCACCTACCTCCTCAGCATCAACGAATTGCCGCTGCGGAAAGGGGGAAGAGTTTCGCGCCCTTATGAATCAACAGATTGCCTCACGTTTTGATGCGCCATCGTCGCGTGTCGAAAGCGGCCTGTTTTCTGATCAACTGCCCGCTGACAAGGCTGAATGCGTCTGGCACTGCCTAATAGGCGGAAACGCCAAGGATACTGAGAAGTTTCAAGGATGCTGCGAAGTTCATTGCATCACTCGTAGCTTATTTTATGCCCTATGATGGTGATCGCCGGGAGGTACAACGCAATCTACCCATTGCCGCCTCTTGCATAAGGCTCTTGTTGGAGCAATACTCTATGTATGGTTGCAAGAGAGAACAAGACCTATGCGGCAGGCGTCTCTGCTGCCAAAAAGCTCTTTTCAGAGCGGGGCTATGATGCCGTTTCAACTGCCGAGATTCGCCAAGCGGCAGGCATGTCCAATGGCAGCCTCTTTCATCATTTTGAGAACAAAGAAGGTATTGCCGTCGCTGTTTTTGTGACGTTGGTTCGTACCTATCAGGCAGAAATCGGCGAAAAGCTGGCCTCTACTCACCGCGCTGCCGACGGTATTGAGGCATTCATTCGCGCCCACAATCTATGGATCGAGAGAGATCCGGACGGTGCCCGTATTCTATTCAACGGCCATCATCCCAGCTGGAGCGACGCGGCACTGAAGAAGATCCGGGCCGAAAATCAGGGCTTTGGGCAAGCGCTTCTGGATTGGAAAAACAACCTGGAAGACAAAGAAAGCCTGAAGAATTGGAGTATTGCTCTAATTTTGGCAACCCTTGCCGGTCCGACCCAAGTCGTGTGCCGCGCCTGGCTCTCCGGGCAATCGAAAGTCCCGCCCAGCGACAACATCGAAAACCTCGTAAAACTGGCGCAAAAGGCTCTGCTTTCATAAAGAGCGGGGTATTATGGTCCGTCGCGCCTATACCTGATGGGTCGCACCGGAGCTTGAACAGAACCACGAAGATTAGAGTATCATTCTATTTTACTGCATCTTTTGCGCAAGCATCAATTAGAGCCTCAAGAGATGCTTGCTCAGCCGCTTCAACCAATCCATCCCCACCCGCTGCCTGACGTACCGCGTCTTCAAGACAGACGGTCAGCGCGTCCTCAGACGATGGCGCTGCGCCGGGATCATAGCGCAATCCGACTGAAACTAAATCGCCTTGGTCGTCTGATCCATATTCGTGGGTAACCGCCGAGCAACAATTCGCACACGAAGAGACCTGGCCAAACGCCTCGCCAAACCGAGCTTTCCCGCCCTCCCATTGCGCATCAAACGGAAGATCGGTGAACGGCACCATCATGATATCCCACGGGGTCATATTTGCGTTTGCAACGAAGCGCCCGTCTGGCTCAACAGCAGTTCCCGCAAGCCCGCCATTACACCGGTCGCCAAACGCATGGGTTTTGATATCAGTAAGAGCCGCTCCATCCGGCGCCAATTGCGCTGTGATCAGCGAGCTAAAAACCCCAGAACCACCCCAGTTATCATACGCCTGGATCGAAATACGCCCGTTGGCGAGCACCGCAGCTATCCGCGCACCTGAGAAACGCCGCTCAAAATCAGCATCACCCGGCCCTCCCGACTGGAGTATAACTCTAGTCCAGTCTCTATCTACTTCTATTTCTGCACCCTCAGGCGCACATCCCAGAAGCGGGATCTGCGAAGGTGCGTCAGGGGCATCCGGGGAAAAGGCAACATCCAGAACCGGCCAAAAACATGCTGGGTCAATTATGTCAGGTACAGACGCAGATAAAACCTCAGAGGCGGTGATCTCTCTGTCAGACGAATAAACATCCGCGAGGAAGTAGGCACCCAGCCCCAAAAACAAGCCCACGAGGGCCAAAATGGCGACCGTACTGCCCGCCCCTACCAGACGCCCCATTTTCATTCTCCCATCTGCGCAACAAATTTCCAATTCGCAGCAGTACTTAGCGCGGCATCAAAACCCAATAATCGAGATCCAAAACCACACCCTCATCATATCCCTTGTCTGCCGGGCCAGGGAATGAGGCACAGGGCAGGTCTTTCGTTGCGATTGTCCGCAAGCGCAGCGCCCCCAAATCAGACCGTCCCTCCAGCTCTACGCTGTCCAGCACCTCAGACCAGGCAAACACCGTGTCGCCGCCGAAACACGGGGCCACATGCCGCCCGCCATTAATCGCAGCAATGAGGAAGGCGTTCCCGAGCCCGTTAAACGTCAGCGCCCGGGCCATAGAGATCACGTGACCACCATACATGAGCCGACGCCCAAACCGTCCCTGGCCTTCGGTGAACTGGTTGAAATGCACCTTCGCCGTGTTCTGATAAAGCCGCGTTGCCATCATGTGCTCAGCTTCTTCGATGGTCACACCATCCACATGGTCGATCTTCTCACCAACCTGATAATCTCCCCAACGGTGGGCAGAGCCAGATAGGTGAGTATCAACGTCGGAGAAGCCCGTCGCCGCGGGCAAAACGAAATGCTTAGGCTCCACGACCTTCGGCAGCGTTGGCACATCTTCTTCCGGCGCGGGTGCAGCTTCATCGCGCTTTCGCACCATCACCCACCGCACATAGTCGAGCACGTTTTCGCCTGCCTGGTTCGACCCGGTAGACCGCACGTAGACCACGCCGGTCTTGCCATTCGAGTTCTCTTTAAGGCCGATTATCTTTGACACAGTTGTGATCGTGTCGCCCGGAAAAACGGGCTTGAGGAACCGACAATCCGCATAGCCCAGGTTCGCCACTGCATTTAAGGAAATATCCGGCACTGTTTTGCCGAACACAAAGTGAAAGGCAAGCATATCGTCGACGGGCGCCTGGGCATACCCGATCTGCTGCGCAAATGCATCTGACGATTGCAGCGCAAACCGCATGGGAAACAGGCTATTGTAGACGGCAACATCACCAGCGGTGATTGTCCGTGGCGTGGCGTGGGTCAAAACCTGCCCGACGCCGAAATCCTCAAAAAAGTTTCCCGAACCCGTCTTATCGCTCATCACAGACCTGCCTCTAAACTGCTTACCATTGGATGCAGCCTATATCAGCCTCCAACAGGTCTGTATATGGTCGCAGGAATAGGCGGAAATGAGAAACCGCCTCAGCCTTGAGGTTCTACGAAATCCTCCGGCGAAAACTGCTGGGCAGCATCTTCATCAATGTAGCGCATGGTTCCCTCTGCCCAGACACCGATCTTCCCAATCGTCGGGAAGCGCGACATGTCCGTCGGTGTGCGCTCGCCGCCCATCAGATACACCAGGTCGGCATCGCCGGTATTGTAGAGCTGGTGAACCGCGCCATCGATCGGGAACCCGACATAATCACCGGGCCCAACAGCGACGCGCTCTCCGTCAATCTCCATCTCCCCGTTTCCTTCAAGAATGAAGACAAACTCTTCCTGAGCACTGTGAGAATGGGGCACAAAACTCTCACGGCCCAGTGGAATGCGTCCGAGCCCAAGCTGCGCGCGCTGCATGCCCACACGGTCAGACAGGGGCACAAACGAAATCGCCGAATTGGGGTTGAGCGGATGCGTGAAGGAATAGATCTCCGCCGGTTTCAGCTCTCCCGTCCGGATCACATAGTCTTCCGCAGTCGGTTTCTTGGTCTCACCCATGATTGCGCTCCCATTGATCGATGCCTCATCACACCAAAAGAGAACGTATCATGAACAATTGAGCTCAGCCAGCAGCTTCTAACTCGGCAATCGCATCAGCAATCGACACGACACGCTCAGCGATTTCCGCGTGCAGCAGCTCAACCATTTTGCCATCCACCTTGATGACGCCCTTGCCCGCATTTTCGGGCAGTTTGAAAGCCTCAATAACCTGACGCGAGAAGGCGACCTCATCGACATCAGGAGAGAAGATGGTATTGCAGGGACCAACCTGGCTTGGATGGATCAACGTCTTGCCATCCAGCCCCAGATCTCGGCCCTGCTCACAGATCGCAGCAAAGCCGCTCTCATCCTTAATATCATTGTAGACACCGTCGAGGATGGTGATCCCATAGGCACGAGCCGCCAACATGCAAAGGCCGAGCGACGTCACCATGGGCAAGCGGTCTGGCGTGTGAGCACACCGCAGCTCTTTGGCAATATCGTTTGTGCCCATGACCCAGACCGTCATACGTGTCTCTGACGCCGTTGCCGCAATCGCCTGCGCCTGCAGCATGGCCAAGGGTGTTTCCATCATCGCCCAAAGCTGAAGCCCCTCACCGGCACCAGCCTTATCCAGGAGTGCGGACGCCGCACGCACATCCTCCGCAGAACTGATCTTCGGAACGAGGATAGCATCAGGCCCCGCCGCGACCGCTGCTTCAATGTCCGACGCGCCCCACTCTGTGGAAAGAGCGTTCACCCGAATAATGATCTCCCGCTTTCCATAGCCCCCTTGTTTGACCGCGTCGCAGACCTGTGCCCGCGCCTCAGTCTTGGCGTCCGGCGCTACAGCATCCTCAAGGTCAAGGATAAGAGCATCTGCAGGAATGGAGCGCGCCTTTTCCAGCGCACGCGCATTTGATCCTGGCATGTAAAGGACAGAACGGCGTGGGCGAGCGACAGAGGTCATGCGAAATTCTCCAGACAGAAGGCGGTATGAATTGGGCGCAGACTAGTGAGCTTGGCCGAGAGTGCCAAGCCAGAAACCAGACAAAACTCCGGAAACAGACCTCACCCTCGCCAATAATAGTTCCAAAGCGGTCGACTCGGTCGAAGGTCAAGAATTTGATGTTCTGTTAATGGACGAGCATAGACAGCAATGATGGCATCAACGGTGCAAAAGCCATTCGCGGCGCCGACTCTAAAATTACCATAATCGTCATTGCCGCGATAAGGAAAAAGTCACGCTGCTGCGGCCTGAACAACCCGGTCATGCGGCAGACGCAACGTAATAGTGGTTCCCTCGCCAGGCACTGAATTAATCACGAAGGTCGCATCGTGAAGCCGCGCCAAGGCAACCGTAAGCGGAAGGCCCAGGCCCGTACCCTCGGCGGAATAGACTGTTTCATCTGTGGAAATCTGCCTGAATGGTTCAAGGGCTTTCGACATATCGTCTTTTGCGATACCGATCCCGGTGTCGCTCACCTGCAGGACCACCCGCCCATCAGGCTCTACAAAGGCAGACAAGCGTACCGTCCCCTTCTCCGGCGTAAATTTGACGGCGTTTGACACAAGATTGAGCACCATCTGGCGCATGGCACGCTTGTCGGCAATGACGAGCGGCATGCCTGGAGCGACGGAAACTTCAAAGGAAACCATGTTTTCAGCAGCACGATGCCGGATCATCGACGCGCAGGAATCAAACAGACTGGCGAGATCCAATTCATCGTCATCAAGTTCAAACCTGTTCGCCTCAATCTTAGAAAGATCCAGAATGTCATTGATCAGACTAAGAAGGTGCCGACTGGAGCTATGAATATCACCGACATATTCTTTATATTGCTCATTCTGAAGCGGGCCGAACAGCTCATCATTGATGATCTCTGAAAATCCAATAATGGCATTGAGCGGTGTCCTGAGTTCGTGGCTCATGTTCGCCAGAAACTCTGACTTGGACGCATTGGCCAACTCTGCCTTGTCACGCGCGTCGATCACCTGAGCGATTGCGGCATCATTTGCGAGCACTTGCTGCGCAAACCTGTCGAGCACCTTATTGTACCGCACGGCAATCTCACCAGCTTCAGTGAAATTATCAACCGGAACATGATTGGAGAAATCGCCCCGCCGACTTTGGTCTTCCATCACATTCAAAAGACCGAGCAATGCCGAACTAGCGCCGTGTTCAGAGACATTGAGCCCTTCTCGTTCTGCCCGCGAACTAACCCGCAAGGGAATAAACGCGTCGATAAAAGCCAGCACCGAGAATGAAACACCAAACGCATAGGCGCCAATTGCGGCCACTCCGAGCATCTGAACACCTAACTGATCAGTCCGGGCAACACCCTCGCCGAAGAACGAGATATCGGCAAAAAGGCTAACAGCGATGGTGCCCCAGATACCCGCGGCAAGATGCACCGGCACCGCACCAACAGCGTCATCAACTTGCCAAATCTCGAGTTGCACAGTCGCTGCAAAGCAAACGACCCCGCCTATGGCGCCAATCAACACAGCATCATAAACAGCAACCATGTTTGCCGAAGCGGTGATCGCCACCAGTCCAGCGAGAACACCATTCAGAACAGCGTTTGGATGAGGTCGACCATGCTTCAACCACGTAAGCAGGATCGCTGCGCCGCCTCCGGCGGCAGCCGCAAGAAGGGTATTGACGAGAACAAGAGGAACCGAGCCATCGAACGCAAGGGTCGATCCCCCGTTGAACCCAAACCACCCGATAAAAATGAGAAACATGCCGAGCGCTGCCATTGGCATATTGTGGGGCTCAATCTCCCGCCCTTCAGGACCAAAACGCCCGAGGCGCGGGCCCAGAACCAATACGGCCGCAAGAGCGACCCATCCACCGACAGAATGCACGACCGTGGACCCAGCAAAATCGATGAAGCCCGATGCTTCCAGCCAACCTTGCGTCTCCGTGTTGAGAAGGCTCGCCCATGCCCAATGACCGGTGACCGGGTAAATAATCGCCGCCAACAGAACAGAAGCAATGATGAAGCTACGAAAAGACATGCGCTCAGCGACAGCCCCGGAGAAGATCGTCACGGCTGTGCTGCAAAAGGCAAGTTGAAAGAAGAAAAAGGCAATCAACCAGACATCATTCGCAGTTGCATTAAGACCAACGCTTGGAAAGAAACCACTCATACCAATCACGCCATTGTCTGACGCCCCAAACATAAGGCCGAAGCCCACCGCCCAGAACAAAAGGCTCGCAATACAAAAGTCGCTGATATTCTTCAGCGCAACATTGATTGAGTTTTTCGCGCGGACGAGACCGGTTTCCAAACAGATAAATCCCGCTTGCATAAGCAAGACCAACACGGTGCAGATAACGACCCAGCCAGCGTCAATTGTCAGCGGCATACTCAACCCTCAAGAAACACAAAACGCCACGATGAGGCGTCGCGAGACAGTGGGGATAGTCACCTTCGAAGCGTTAAAGGCATGAAAATGAAAATGCTAATTTGGAGGAATGTTGCGATGCAAACACAGAAAACGAAAAGGGCCCTGGCCGTTTCTTGCCAGAGCCCTAACGATTGAATTGTGTTTAAGCGTTATGCCGCTTTTTTGATCAGCCCGCGCTCAAGTAGAAGCTCGGCAATCTGGATGGCGTTGAGTGCTGCACCCTTGCGCAGATTGTCCGACACACACCAAAGGCTAAGACCATTATCGAGCGTGGGGTCGACACGAA
This sequence comes from Parvibaculum sp., assembly GCA_002695905.1. Classification (GTDB taxonomy): domain Bacteria; phylum Pseudomonadota; class Alphaproteobacteria; order Parvibaculales; family Parvibaculaceae; genus Mf105b01. Next base: position 1,034 of record NZQM01000212.1, on the reverse strand, counting down.
TACGGCTGACAAACACGGCAAAGTCACCAACACACTCAACCGGCGTGATATAGCCACCATCTTCGCGCTTGTCGATCACCAGCACACCCGGCGCTTCCCGCAAAATTTCGCGCGCCCGATTGTCATCAATTTCGTTTTCAAACTCGATATTCACCGACTCAGAGTGGCCAACAAAAACAGGTACGCGTGCGACGGTCACAGACACCTTGATCTTGGGATCGAGGATCTTCTTGGTCTCAACGACCATTTTCCACTCTTCTGTCGTTCCGCCATCGTCCATGAAATCGCCACCATGCGGGATCACATTAAACGCGATCTGCTTGGGATAGACGTCCTTGATGATCGGGTCATTCACGAAAATCGCCCGCGTCTGATTGAAGAGCTCATCCATCGCGTCCTTGCCCGTGCCGGACACGGACTGATAGGTCGACACAACAATCCGCTTGATCTTCGCCGCATCGTGCAAAGGCTTCAGCGCAACCATCAGCTGCATCGTTGAACAATTCGGGTTCGCGATGATGTTCTTCTTTGAGAAGAGATCAATGTCCTGTGGATTGACTTCCGGAACGATGAGCGGCACGTCCGGATCGGTCCGCCACTTGGACGAATTGTCGATCACGACGCAACCGGCGGCCGCGATCTTCGGCGACCATTCGCCGGAGACAGAACCGCCAGCCGACATCAGACAAATGTCCGTGCCCCTGAAGTCATAATTCTCCAGCGCCTGACATTTCAAAGTTCGATCACCGAAGGAGACTTCTTTGCCCTGACTGCGACGGGATGCAAGCGCCACGACTTCGGTCGCTGGGAAGTCCCGCTCATCCAGAATGTTCAACAGTTCATGGCCCACATTCCCCGTGGCGCCAACGATGGCTACTTTCAAACCCATCTTATTTCTCCTTGAGCAGTCTCGCCTCTTTACCGAAACGAGGTCTCTTCTTCGGATGACCGCCTGATGCGATCATGTCCGTCAGCATATCAGGTGGTCGGTTAAACTCTGGCGAGCGTTTCCAGAAAAAGTGTAGGGCGGTTTT
>NZQM01000211.1 GCA_002695905.1 Parvibaculum sp. | reverse complement strand
TAGTATTTTAAATACTTTGTTTTCACAAAACGTAACTAAATCAGTATCTCTAGCAAATAATTTTTGTATACTACCGTTTATAGGGTTTAAATCTTTAGTTATAGGCTCCGCTTGTATAAATTGATTTGTTCTGTTGACACCGCTTGTTGAGTTGTATATACCAGAAAATATTAAACTACTGGCTTTTCTTTCTTCCTTATAACCTTCTGCCAAAGGCATAGAAGCCTTAACACCTTTGTCTATTGTAACAGCATTATAATCGTCTCTAACTCTATTAGACTCAACACCATTAGAGAATGTATAACAATTATAATATGATAAAGTTCGCTCTATGTTTTTATGGACTTGACTTTGTATTTTAAATAAATTAAAATAATCAGAGCTCGTAACGGTTGCCTTAACCATGTTTGTGTCGTTCTTACCGCCATACCAAGCGCCCTCACCGTGCCAAGTAAACCTAAGCTCAGCACCAGGTTGTAAACAGTTTAAACACGTTCCAACCATGCCCAAAACAACATTTCCATCAAGATAAATTCTATCACCCTGAACACCGGTTACCAAAGCGCCACCACCTACAACTGTTTGACCAGCAATAGTACCTCCAATGTGTTCTACTCTAGCTCCAACCGGAATCATTTCTTCACCCCTCCAATTGTAATCAAAATAATGAGCATCAGTCTGTATACCATTAAAATCAACATCTGTTAAATCAGGTTTATCTTCGTCACTTCTTATTCTTTTTAAATCTATAGGATAAGAAGGAGAAGCAGCATAATAAATATCTAAACCAACATCCTCCATAGGCTCTGTTTCAAATACACCTGGATTTTTACTCATTAGTTTATCTGGATCGTCACCCTTGTAAGGTGTTATAATTTCTATCGTTGTAGAATTTATACCTCTTTCATGTAAACCAAAATGCTGTCCATCTATATCACCTACACCCATTTGATCATCTTGACCACCATTATTAACCGTACCTTTGTTCCAATAACTACTTAAATTAAAGTACTTGTTTCTATTTGGTAAACCTCCAATATCCTCAGGAAAGGTACCAGCTGAAGCTTTCCAACCACCACTAGCTCCTAAAGAAGAATATCTTTTAGCTCCACCTTTTATATTACAATTACCATCAGCATCAACGTGGTTTTTAATAGGATGAAACCCCATGTTCGCTGTACCAAACTTAGCGCCCTCAGATCCTATTTGTTTGTCTAAAGTTATAGTTATTCTTTGTCTATAGTTCCATGGGTGACCACCAACCAATTCTCTTTGAGAATTAAATAAATCTGAAAAGAAAGCAGCCTTACCCGCTATACCCTTTCCACCTGCCTTCTTACTTCCCCAAGGAGGTAGTTTACTAGCACCCATAGAACCACCACCAGCGGTGTTACCATCTGCATCTTCATATCCCCAACTACCGTGGAATGTTTCAAAGTTAAATATTGGAGGTGCTCCTTCTTTACCAGCTCCAGACATATTTGCTTCTGTTACCGTATAAACAGTTTGATTTGGGTCTTGTTTAAATCTAAATTGAGTGCCCACGGTAGCTATTAATTCACCAAAGGCAACAGCGTTAGACTGGTGTAAATCCATATCGTGACTTCTTTCGTGAGTGTTAGACTTTCCAATACCCCAAAAAGATAAGTCCATTCTAGAAACGGTTAATACACCAGGTACAACATCGTGATCCCATATACCAGCTCCAGAGTATCCATTAGCAGCTCCCGCCTTGTCAATAAACCATCTATTAGGTTCAAATCTACCTAAAGGCCATTCTGAATCAACCTTATCTCTACCATACCACAAGTGGTACCAACCATGTCTTATATCTTTTATGGTATCTTTTTTCCATTCTGATGGGTATAACTGAGAACCATTGTTAAAAGTCCATGGCCCATAAGTATCAATAGCAGGGAAGTTAGCGCCACTAACGTCTTCTCTAGCGTTTGCGACTGGACTACCAGCATTACCTGTGTAACCAAGTATGTCGGTGTTGTCACCCCAAACAGCAGGTATTTGCATTGGGTTAGCACCACTAATATCACCAAATGATGGGAAATTTTGACTTATCTCAGCCATAGTTAAATCTAAAAGAGCTTCACCATCTTGACCAGCGAAATAATCACCATCCATAGCGTTACAAGGCGCACATATTCTAGGGTCCCATTCTCCAACCATAAATGATGGCCAGTTGTTTGTTTTTGATTGAAAGTTAGGCCAAATAGGCGTTGTTCCACAAGAAGCAACTGTAGTTGTACCACCTTGCTCAACCGTATCTACATAACAGTCATAATAATCTGACGCTTCTGATTTATCTAGAAAGTCATAGTATCTTTGGTACCACCAACCAAAAGCAAAAGCCCTATTAGATCTATAACCAGGTCCAAGTGGCCATCTTTCTCCAAATGTAGGCGGTGATTTCAAAGCGTTGTTTGAATTATAATAACTAGCCTCACCAGCGTTTGAATGATAACTAGAAACCTCACATTTAATATCAGATACACCAGCAGTGTCCCATTTTTTTCCAACCGGAATGTAGTTGTAACTAGAAATACCACCACTCTCATCTTCGTTACCATACCACCTACCCTTACCAGCTCCAACAGTACCAACTTTACCAGTCATCCACTCTTGAACGCCTGGGTGTGACATAGCTATATACTTAACGTCTCTATTCATTAGTACCTGCCAATCGTCTTCTGCTTTAGCACTAGTTAAAACTATATTTTCTTGTATGTCTGAATCTCTTAATATCTTAACAAAAAACCTTCCTTGAAATTGAGATCTATCTCTAACAACTGAAGTTCTTGCTTCTAAAGCTAAACCTCTAGATAAAGATAAATTATCTAAGGGTTCACAAAAAGACATGTCTTCACCCATTATTTGCTCTAGAGTTATTCTAACAATTTGCTCTGCTTGACCAGGTATTTCAACCTCTCTTGTTATTACAGCTCCTGACGGATCTTCTGTTTCTTCTTCAAATGTTTCCGCTGGCGCTCCTATGTAACTTATATTAGCAACGTCATACCAATCAGATTTATTAACCGTTGAAGATGCAGCTGCATTATAAGCGCTTGTTTGGCCATCACTTTGTACTACTCTAATTTGAGCGTTAGCAACATTCAATAAACCAGATAAAACTGATTGATCAAAGTATTCAGCATAAACATCAAGATACAATCTGTTTGGCAAAGGTATACCTGTTAAATGAAACATACCCGTGTCCCAATTACCAGCAGTAGCGCTAGTACCCCAACCAGGAGGTGGTAGCATCATTGGTAGTGATCCCCAAAACTTAAACTCCGTTTTAATAAACGTAGGAGCATCGTTTTTAATATCTAATACCTTGTATTTCACACCACTCTCAACAGGTGTATCTGAATCATGCTGTTTTTTAAGCATCAGCATTGATCTTTCGCTTATTTTATTTCTTTCAGAAGAAGGAAACGAAATCCATATACCATCATCATCAGCGTTATACCAGCGATCCATAGATAAGTTGTAATACTCGTTTGATGTTTCTTTTATGTAAAATGTATATGACTCAGCCCAAGCTGGTGGATTATTTTTTAAAGTTACTTTTAACTTATTTTGTAGCTTAGCACTTTTCTTTTCTATATCAACAGAACCTGAGGGATCTGTCATGACGGGAGTCTCTCTACCATATCTATCTCTATAAACAACTCCTACCTGATAATTTCTCATAGACTTAAGAGATTTCATTGGTTTTTTCTTTTCAATAGTAGGCCAATCAACCTCATTGTCAATTATAGATGTGTTAAACTCAGGCATGGTAATATCACCATTTTCATCTAACATGTTATAGTTTTGTAGGTAATTAGCGAATATAAGTCTATTTGCAGTCACCTCTTGTGCTTTAGCAACTCTAGGTACATTATCCCAAGGTCTTAACATTTGATTTGAAGGAACTGTTTTGTGTATTAACTCTGATTGTATGTAAACATTCCCTTTGTTTGATCCAGTTCCAGGCTTATTCCAAGGATTAACTAGCATACCCTGAAGAGGGTCATTAGACTTAAAAGTCTTAACTGTATATACGTTTGGTGAGTTTGATTCTTTATATAATAAATCAATTTCAACAACATCACTTGGTCTATTTTTTGGATTCCAATCTAATATTCTAACTGATCTCATGTTGTTTACCATACCCAAGTTGTATCCTTTTTTAGGTAAGTAATCAAAGTCTCCAGGCATAAATGCTACCTCAGACCAAGGGGCAAACACAGAGTATTCACCATCTTCATATTTATATCTATAAGAAAATCTAGGAAATTTTATTTCAAATAAAGGCGGTTTCTTTATTTTTTTAACTACATAAACTTGATTAGATTTTGAAGTAACAGTTTTAGGAAACTCATCTGAAGTACTATTTATAGTTACTCTTATACCACCGGGCGTGTTGTATGGACCTACATCGGTGTTATAAACCTGACCACCCGTAACCCAACCAAGACCAGACGCATCAGCATTCCATGTTGGGAAAACCGTATCATCAATAGTTACTTTACACGTTGCTGTTATTGTATTACCCCCACCATCTGGTCTATCATGTGTTATTATCAACCTGTCTCCCGATTGCCAATCCATTGGTGGTTGACCTTGAGCCGTGTTTGATATATCTATAGGTAGTATTATTTGTGTGCCTTGAGGATGTAGTTCTTTATGTCTATCGTAAAATATAGTAACGTTGGATCCGTCAACACCTTTACCTTTATCAGCAAAATAAGTAGGTGCAACAGTGGTAACGTTGGCACTATCGTAGTTCCATTTATTAGGCATATCACCTCCACCAAAAGTAGTTTGTAATACTATAAATTCATCATTGTTAATATCAGCATAGTCTGGAGAACCAGTATAATCATCCCACTCAAACATATTTATTTTTACAGGAGCAGTTGGTCCTTTTTTAATAACGGTAAGATGTTTTTCAAGCACATAGACAGGTTTACATATCTCAGTAAAAACAGTCGACACGCCACTACCACGTACTCCTGAAACTATAATTTGTGGAACGTGATCTACTGGATCATTTGCAGCTTTACCAGATTTTAAAGGAGAAGGAAGTGTTAAGTCGGGGAATTGTTTTAAAGAGTTTCTTCTAATGTTGAATTGAAACGGACTTGCGGAATAGCAGGCAGAAGCTTGACAAGCTGCTAGATTATCTGGCCCAGAAAGACCAGTGTAAGTTCCAGTAGTTACAGGGACACATTGTGATACCTCTTGGAAGTTTTCAGCCCAACCAGCGGTTGTTGCCGCGCCAGTACCAGCATGTATACAGTCTACAGGATTTGAATCTACACAAACACAAGGTTCTGTCACGATATTTAGAAACAAACTAACCTTTCCAGTACCCGATGTATTTCCTACATTACCCTGACCAGCGGTATAGTATGTTGACCAAGGGGAACCGTTAGGATAACTACCGACTAAACCCGTTAGTAAAATGTTTTGTACTTCTGTTAAGTCAGTATTACCAGTGCCATCTGGAACAAATAGTTCTTGTCCGTTTTGATTGCCCATTGTAATCGAACCATCAAAATCAAGCTCATTTACAATCTCTTGAATTATTAATTCTATCGATCTAGCGTCAAGAGCGTTACCAACCCACTTTTTTATCATAACGTACTCACCAGGTGACAAATCGACTTTAGTTGCATTAGAAACACCTTTCCAATCAGTTGAGTCCCAATAATTAGTAACGTTTTGAAGGTGTATGTTTGTAGTATTACCACTAGGTGTCCAAAGGTTTTTATCCCAAGCTTTATCTTTATCGTCTTCAAGGTTAACCTCACATAGCTCTATTTTTTTTATTCTTGTTTTAAACCTATGATCACCAACAGAAGTATCGTTATCAACACATGTCTGTACTTCGTTTTTATCGTCATAACCAGCGGTGTGGCCACTTGGCGTGCCACAATATTGATCAACGTATGTGCTACTGTTTTGAAATAACCAAAAATGATAATCACCAAGAAGATCTGTCGCAGCTGCGTTTTGAAAAAATTCATTATCCACTGCTGTAGAAAAATCAAAATGATTTATTGTTTGCGTTGAGTTATAAGAAGGACCTTGAACATTTACTCTTGCATCATCAGCACATGAGTCTGTATCAAAACCTGCTGGAATACAATCGTAATCAGAATCACAATATGTCGTGTTGTCGGTACCTATACCTGTAATACCAACCACATTTACTCCATCACATTCTTCACAAGGAGCAATAGGAACTTCACAAGAACCATCATCTGTATTTGCTAATGGATCATAATTGCAAGCTAAAGGATCTGTACACCCATCAACTTGAGGAAACGGAGTACAACAAGTAGCACAAGGAATGTTTGCTGAAGGATTAAAATTAGACATTGTTGGGTCCATACACCCTTCAACATCACAGGTAGATGTATCTTTTTCACATTCAGCAATAGGCGCACCACCTACAATTAGTTTAGTGTGTTGATCAAAATCAGACCAACAAACATCATTAGGTTGACAACCATAACTATTAGCGTTGTTAATAGGCGCACCTGAACTATCAAATCCAAAACCAGATCCAAATATTTTACTTTGAGAACCTATTTTACCTCTTTTTATATTTACTTTTTTTGGCTCTGAATAATCATCGGTCCAAAATATCATACCATCAACTATGTTTATACCAGTGATTTTTCTATCAGGATGAAAACTTAAAACTCTATCCCCGTGAAAAGTAACAATATCACCAGCTGCTAAGTCTACGTCTATATTCTCACTAAGAGTTATGGATGCTAAAGTACCAGTGTATGATATAGATTCTATATACACACCTTGCTTAGCATCAACACTAGAAGAAGAAATAACCATACCTTGTCTTAATTGATACGAGTTAATACAAACTTTTATATAACTTTTGTTACAAGCGGGTACGGCTGGCTCAGACTCTGTTATTTTAGTTTGAACTTTGTATATATCAACCATTACGGCTTTTTCCTTTTCCCACCATTCAGCATATTGAGGCTTTGTAGTGTCGTACTCAACTATTATATCTCTCCAAACGCCATACTGGGTAACAAATTCTGAATCTTCAGTTGGTGGTGGTGTCGGATCAGTTGATCGCAATGTTGTTTCGGGTTTACCGTCTCTTATTGTGCTTCCAAGGTTTTGATCAGGGATTGTAGCCACAAACCTATAAAGCATATCTGTTTGTGGGTCAATAGCTGAAGCTATATGGTAATTTATACCCTCATATATAGAATCAAGAGACATATCAAAAACATTGTCATCGCAGTCATACCCACCTTTACCGTTAATAGCCTCTGTAACCTTAACGTTACCTAATATATTTTGAGCCGCACCAACTTCAGAATCTTCAGAAGTAGCTACATTTATATTTAACGCTTCTCTATATACTCCATTTGGAACTATTCTTTCGTCAGTGTCCTTATCCATCTTTCCACCGGTAAAAGTATTTTTTAATTCTGGCATACCCTAGTGTTTAATCCATTTTGATTTACCTCTAAATACTTGAGATATCTCTTCAATTTTAATATTTGATAATCTTATTTTTGCTTTTCTAGTTTCTGCAAATCTTTCTTTTTTAAGTCTTGCTACTAGATATTCTGGTGTATCTACTCTAGCCGCAGCACAACCGTAAGCGATCCACTTATACATAGCTTCTTCAGCTAATTTAGGAACTATAGCTTCGTCAGGTGTTCCATGACCATCACTTATATACTTTAATATTATTGTTCTCCCTGATAAATTACCACTAAAGTGTATGTTACCAAGTCTACAATCCATAAAGAAAGAACCGTTGTTTTGAGCGTACTGAGGATCTATACCGTATCTCTGTCCAAAGTTTGCTACAGTAGTAGTGTTATCCGTGCTTGATGTATTTATCTCTTCGTAATATCCATTTCCGGAGTAGTTGGCCCAAGTGTTTGATGTACATTGTTCGGACAGGTTTAGTACGGGGGCAGGTTGAGCCGTTCCTCTTCTTCCGCTTATATTTGATCGGGTTTTTGATTCTATATTTCTTTGTTTTATAGATTCAGAAACTTTCACTTTTTGCCTTGCTGTTCTACCATCTCGACAATAACAAGGGCTTTGTTGAGAAGAATCTCCAAACCATCTAAATCGCCCATTCCAAACATTAGGAAAATTAACATCATCACCCCATTGCGTTGCAATTAAACTTTCTAATTCTGTAAAAGTTGTAGTGTTTGTAATGCCAGTTACTCCTAACGCCTGTATATGAAGTAAAAGAGCATTAAAACTTCCATGCCATCTAATTTGAGTTGCAGTTCCATTAACTTTTAGTATAAAAAGATGGCCACCACTTCCGTTGGAGAGCCCACTAACGTTTGTAAAATTCGAACCATCATATAATGCTTCGTCTTCAAAGCTGATATCCTCTTCGCTAGATGAAGATGGCATATACATTGCGACATTGTATCCACTTCCATCAGGATTATCCCAAAGACAAATCTCGTTTCGAATAGCACCTGGCAAATTGGCATCGCTTACCCTCTTAAGGTACTTTATACCGCTCCATCTAACGTCTCGATGGTTTTTGGATAATTCTTTCCACAGGAGCTTCATTTGGCCCCCCGAAGGCCACGGTACGTCAATGCCATCTGGATGTGGAACAAGAGTTCTTTCTGTACAAGTACCTCCCTCATACCCGTCTCCATACATACAACTATCATCAGAAATTGTAGCAATAGGATTGTGGTTATTTGCTTCTGGGTCCATACACCCCATCCAATAACAAGTACCATCATCAATAGTAGCAGCGGGATTGTAATTATCCGCCAAAACATTCGTACATCCATTTATTAAGTCTACCTCTGCATATACACAGCAAGTAGAACCCTCTCCCGATGTTCCATCTTCACATGATTCACATTCGTTCTCACATGTGTTTAATGCTGATGGATCTGTACAACCATAAGTTGGTGGTCTTCCCACTCCACAATTAATCTCTCCAAAACTGTATTTACAATCTTCAGTTTGAACTACAGCGAATGGATTAGATGTTTTAGATGCTGGATATAAAACGTGTTCTATACCTTGGCTATCTACAGAGGTTAATTTAACATAGTTAACATAATCGTGTGGTAGTGGCATCTTAAGGGATGGGCATACCTCTATCTCTTGTGATTTACAAGATTTTAAAGTATCATAGTGTAATTCTTGTAACGCTCTATGTGCATGAAAATGTACATCACCATCTAATACGTTTTCTAATATTTTACCTTCACCTACGTAGGCAGCTATAAAGTTATCTATTATCTCAGATAAACTTACAAATTGATATTCACCGAGGTTAGTTCCGTTGTAATATGAAGATGAGTTATTCGCTCCTCCACCTCCTGGTACTGGTAATGTTATAGGCATAATTATTTATTTTCTTGTTGCATATTTTGTTGTTCTTCTCCAGCAGCAGCTTGATACAATTGAGAATCTTCAATTGATATACCGGCTAGTTTTAATATCGTTATAACAAGATCTGTTTGTTCAGAAACGTGTAATCCAAAATTACTGCTTTGAGTAGGGTCGTATACTGGTTTTTCGTTAACAACAATGTAACCCCAATAAACCAACCCAGGTTTTCCTAACACTGTTTCACACGTTATACCAGTTGTAATTGGTGTTGTTAATGTACTTCCAAATACTCCTGTTTTATGAGCTTGTATTCTATCACCATTAGAACTTATACCATCTTCGAAATACCAAGACTCTCCACCTTTAGCGTGCCATCTTGATTTTGATAATTTTGTTATTGTTTCTACATCTCCTGGTAAAGCTTTTAATTCTCTTCTTAAACCACTTTCTGTGTAAAATATTTTACCAGTTAAAGCTTTGTTTGGTAACAACCAAGTTCCAGCTCCAGAATGTGTACATGCTGTAAAAGCTATAGTAACACCACTTGTGTTTCTTAATTTATGCTGTAAATGAGTTACTGAATCTCCAATCTCTCTAGTTTTTTCACCTGCTCTTGTAAAAGCACCTAGGTCATAAAAATATTGCTCAAACATATCTTGCTGAGCTTGATTTGCAAACAAATTAAACTCTTGAGGTGTTAGATAACCTCTTTGTTCTTTGTTAGCTAAAGCTTGTACTGTTTGATATACTGAATCTACATTTACTGGCATACTTGTTATTTTTTATAAGGAAACTTTTTATTTAAAGCTTCTTTTCTTTTGTTACAACCACAGTCTTTCTTTTTACCAAATATACCGTTTTGCGCTAATACTTGCGTAAAAGATTTTATTCCTGTAACTGTTGTAAATTTTTCTATTGAATCTCCTAATCCTTTTGATTTTGTCATATAATTTAATTTTTAATAATGTGACCACCCCTAGGTATGTGGTTTACATATAGGAGTAGTCACTTATTATTGTTACTGATTTAATCGCTTTTCTATATTAGAATAGATTTCCATACCTTCGTCAGTTTTAAACCACTGGGCTAGTGCTGAGTATGGGTGTTCGTCAAACGGAACGTTCATTAATTTTCTATCATTCGATGCCCACTTAAATGTTCTTTGATCGCTAGATAAAGTTAAAATACCCATTTCTGTAGCTTTTATACCAAAGTTTCTTAAAGTTACATTTTCATCATCCGCTAATTCTAAGAAGAGTTTAGGTTGTTTCTTAGCAAATATAAGCAAGTCACGTTTAAGTTCCTTAGAACTCATATCTGTAACACTAGAACCACTTTCAACTCTCATAATAGCTTCTGCCATATCGATATCCATATTTCTAGCAGCTAACATCGCGTCTGCTTCCATTTCTAATATCTCCATATCATCTTCAGCTTTTTTGACAGGTCTCCATTCTAAATATATTGTGTCTCTATGAGGGTGGTACAAAGATAATAGTTTTTGTAAAACTGTTTGTTGTCTAGGAACGTGTAACACTCCGTTTCTAAAAACTATATGTGATAATCTTTGATCGCCTTTCATTTCGTCTACAAATGCTGTTTGTTGATTTTGACAATACTTAAGTTCTCTTTCATATCCTTTTTCTTCGTCAAAAAAATAAACACCTGTAGATTTAAGAGCGTACGATATAGGTTTTTTACGACCTCTTAAAAAATATGTTCTATCTTTAATTTCCCAAGTGTTTTTAGGTGTTTCTATTGGGAGTTCTTTTTCTTCCACCATAACTTCTTCTTCAAAGTATGTTTCTTCTACTACTTCTTTTTCTTTTGTTTTTTGTTTTTTTGCCATAATATAATATATAATAAAATTAATAAAAATAAAGGGTCGAGGCCGAAGCCCCGACTCTTTAAAATAATTGTGCTTATT
>NZQM01000210.1 GCA_002695905.1 Parvibaculum sp. | reverse complement strand
GCGGCGGGTCTTGATCCAACATCTCCTGAAATGTGGGAACATGATTTCGGCGACGAACTAAGAGAGCGCGCAACAACACCGCAGGAGGAGAAGTAGTGAGTTACAAGAATATTGACGTGCAACCCGTTTCCGGCGCGCTTGGAGCAGAGATTTCAGGCGCTGACCTGGATGCAGATCTCGACAATGAAACCTTCGATGACATCCATCAGGCTTTCCTGGACCACCAGGTCATTTTCTTCCGCGACCAAAACCTTTCGCCTGAAAAACACACAGCATTTGGCCGTAGGTTCGGATCTCTAAATGTCCATCCTTATGTGAAGGGCATGCAGGATCACCCTGAAGTGATGGAAATCATCAAAGAGCCGGAAGACAAGGTGAACTTTGGCGGTGGCTGGCATTCCGACATGTCTTTCCTGAAAGAACCTGCATTGGGCTCCATCCTCCACTCAATCGAAGTTCCGGCCTATGGCGGCGACACACTCTTTGCGAGCCAATATAGAGCCTATGACGCTCTGTCGGACGGTATGAAAGAGATGCTGGACGGCATGGTTGCCATCCATACCGCGGAGCGGGAATATGGCCAAGGGGGGAACTCGGCAATGAAGCGTTCCTCAATGGATATAGACAATGCCGATGACGACGTGCCGAAGTTTGAGCACCCGGTCGTCCGCACCCATCCAGAAACCGGACGCAAAGCGCTTTATGTGAACATGGCCTTCACCATGTATTTCAAGAACATGACCCGTCGGGAAAGCCGTCCGCTTCTAAACTTCCTGTTTGATCATTGCACGCAAGAACAGTTCACCTGCCGCTTCCGCTGGACGCCAGGCGCCGTGGCTTTCTGGGATAATCGCTGCGTTCAGCACTTCGCCCTTAACGACTATCATGGCCAGCGGCGACATATGCGGCGCGTCACCATCAATGGCGACCGCCCGCATTGATCCCCCCTCTCTCGCATTTGTGAAGAGACAAACCGCCGGGCGACGCTAGGCTCACCCTTGGAGATGATCTAAGGAGCCTGCACCAATGGAATCGATTTACTACGTCCTGACCTGGGCCTGTCACCGCCGGTGCAAGCATTGCTATGACACGCGCTTCCGCCCGTATGTCCGCGATGCCCTTGAGGACGTATTGGTTGAGAGCGACACTCATTTTGAGCGGGTGATCGGCAACCTGCCCAGCACGATGATCTATCAGGACCCGAAACATCTGACACCAGAGGGCAAACCAGAAGAGCGCATCGGCCGCATCATTCTCGCCGGCGGCGAAGTCCTTATTGATCCGGTCCGCGAGCGCATCTTCTACCCAGCCCTCGACGCCCTGAACGCAAAATATGGAAAGGGCGGCGTCAACATATCCATCCAGACGACCGGTGATCTTGTCACACCAAAAATTCTAGATGAGATGCTGGAACGCAATGTTTGGATGATCGCCATTGCGGGCATGGATGATTTCCACGTCGGCATGGAGGGCGACAAGCGCCTCCCGCTGATGGAAAAGCTGGCGGCGATGTTTGAAACAGCTGGCATGCAACCCGTCCCCGACGCCTCGACCGGGCGGGACTACCTGACCGAACAGGGGCCTTTCTACTTTTTCTTTGGGGCGCAGCCCGATCAATGGATCGGCGAACTTTGGCCGCGGGGGCGCGCCTGGGAAAATTCCCTCACCAAAGCTGACATGGATACAAATTTCTGTGCGCGTCATTCAGGAGGTCGAAACTTCCTCAACCATGGGCTGGCCGGTTCAGAAGTTGCCATTGAGCCCGACGGATCAGTGTTTCCCTGTTGCCTCAAAACGAAGGTCCCAATAGGAAACGTCACGGAAGAACCCCTGATCGACATCCTAGAGAGTTTGAAAGGCCATCCAGTGTTTGAAGCGCTGAACCAAGGCGCGCCCGACAAGATGGGGCTCACTCAAGGTTGGTCGGAGGAGAAGTTCCATCAGGCCTCACACACCGAACTGCCCAATGGCACCCCCTTTGCCAATCTCTGCATCGGCTGCGACAAGTTCCACGAAGAGGTGATGGAGCCTGTCATCCGTGATCTGACTCAAAAACGACGCAGAGCCCAAGCTCGACAGGCTGTTTAGCGCAGCCACTATCACCCAGGAACCATTTTTTCGTCCGTTTCTATCGCCGATCCTTGATATTATTATATGCGCATATTATAATTTAACTAAGCGAACGCATTTTCAATGATTGGCGGGCCCGGGGAAACAAAGCAAAACCGTTGGGAAATACCCGCAAAACAGATAGTCCAAATCCTTGAATAGTTATTTTGGACCAGCGGCTCTTGACGCTTACGCAAGGGCACATAGATATTAGACCAACCGGTCGGTTTGTGGAGGGAGGGACTGTGACACAAGTACCAAAGACAATCCCAGCTGAAAAAAGCGAGGATGCGCGCCAAATACGCGGCGAACGCACGCGTCAGGCGCTTTTGGAAGCCGCCTTTGATGAAATTCATCAGCATGGATACCGCGCCGCCAGCCTGAACGACATTCTGAAGACCGCCGGATGCACCAAAGGCTCCCTCTATCACCACTTCCCCGACAAACACGCGCTGGGCCTTGCGGCCATCGTCGACAATATAGACCGATTTATGGAAGCAAATTGGCTGACGCCGCTGGCAAAAGCTGACAACCCAATCGATACCCTGCTTACAATCCTTCAGCGACACGTCAATGGCGAAATCCTCTCCGATGTGCGACGTGGGTGCCCAATGCAGAACCTCAGCCAGGAGATGTCCGGGCTCGACGAAGATTTTCGCACCTACCTCAATGGTGTGCATGTCGAATGGCGAACAGCAATCGCCGATGCCCTACGCACAGGTCAGGAAAATGGACAGGTGCGCAAAGACATATCTGCCGAGGCTGCTGCAACAATGATTATTGCCACCCACCAGGGAACAATTGGACTGATCAAAACAGCTCAATGCACTGAAGTTGGCAACCTAAGTTTTGAAGCATTTTATCAATACCTCAACAGTCTGCGGACCACTGACAACAGTACGCGTGGTCCCAAAGAAGGGCTTGCATCATGAATAATGGATGGGTCACCACCTACGCAAATTGGATTATCAAACTGCGTTGGCTCGTTGTTCTCGTAACCGTCGCGGGTGCAATGGCTATGGCATCCGGCGGACAATACATCAAATTCTCAAATGACTATCGCTACTTCTTTACGGATGAAAATCCAAACCTCAAAGCGTTTGAACAAATGGAACGCACCTATACCAGCCCGGACACGCTGTTGTGGGTTCTCCGTCCAAATGAAGGAAAAGCAACTGATCCTGAAATTCTGGCAATCATAAAAGAAATTACAGAACGCGCATGGCAAACGCCCTACTCTATTCGGGTAGACAGTCTCACCAACTACCAACACACGCAGGCTTTTGAAGATGACCTTCTCGTGCGCGATCTCGTTGTCGATCCTGCGGAAGTCGATCCCGACGAAGTTTTGCGTATTGGCACAACCGAACCTGCGATTGCCAAACGTATCATCTCCGATGACGGCACAACAACGGCGATCTTTGCGACCCTTAAAATCCCCCGCGACGACATCACAGCTACCGCAGCCCCGGTCGCTCACGCACGAGCCATCGTCGCAGATATTCGCGAACGTTTCCCGGATATCCGCATTGAGCTGACAGGCTCAGTGATGCTCTCTACTTCCTTCTCAGAAGCAGCAACACGCGACCTCCAAACACTGACGCCAGGCATGTATCTCGTACTCGCTCTGACTGTCTGGTTCCTCATTCGGTCGATCAGCGGCACAATCGCGACCCTCATCGTGGTTGGCCTCTCTGCGGCGGCTGCCATGGGTTTTGTGATGGGGTGGATGGGCGTCAGACTAACGCCTCCCTCCTCCGGCGCCCCCACCATCATTCTGACGGTTGCCGTCGCGGATTCCATACACATACTGGTGACAGCGCTTGTGTCGATGCAAAAAGGCATGGCCAAACGCGAGGCGATAGTCGAAAGCCTTCGGGTAAACTTCCAGCCCGTGTTCCTTACATCGGTGACGACGGCCATTGGTTTCGCGAGCCTCAACTTCTCCGACGCCCCGCCCTTCCGCGACCTCGGCAATGCCGCTGCCGTCGGTGCTTTGGTCGCTTGGGTGCTTTCCGTTTCCTTCCTACCAGCCCTTATGTCCATCCTTCCCATATCCGCGAAGGGTTCCTTGAGCCGTCAGTCGGCCTTTATGGAACGCTTCGGCGAAATGGTGATTGGCAACCGACGGAAGATCCTGATCGGCATGACCGCGATCCTGATCGGCTTTGCTTCACTCCTGCCGCAATTCACCTTCAACGACCGGTTTGTGGAATATTTCGATGACCGTGTGGAATTCCGCGTCGCAAGCGACTGGGCGTCAGACAATCTGACAGGCATCTACCAAATCAGCTATTCGCTCTATTCAGGCGACCCGGGCGGCATCTCCGACCCGGAATATCTGGAGCGCCTGGAAGCCTTTGCCAACTGGTTCCGTGAGCAGCCCGAAGTTGTGCACGTGGCGACATTCTCCGACGTTATTAAGCGTGTAAACAAAAGCATGCACGGTGATGACGAGAGCTACTACCGCGTGCCGGAAGATCGACAAAGCGCAGCCCAATTCCTGCTGCTTTATGAAATGTCACTTCCCTATGGCCTTGATCTGAATGACCAGATCAATGTCGACAAGTCGGCAACGAAGCTCACCATCACCTTGACCGACGTTTCAACAGAAGAGATGAAGGGCATTATTGATCGCGGCGAAGCCTGGCTAAGAGAGAACGCGCCCGAAACCATGTACGCATACCCAGCAGGCCAGGCCGTCATGTTCTCCTTCATTGGCATTAGCAATTTTGAAGCCATGACAGTGGGGACCGGTATCGCGCTCCTGCTTATCTCCGGCTGTCTGATGCTGGCACTACGGGATTTGAAACTGGGGATCATTTCCCTTGTGCCAAACCTCACCCCACCTATCGCGGCTTTTGGTATCCTGGCTCTGTTCAGCACTGAAGTGGGATTCTGGGCCACCTTCGTGATTGCGACCGCCTTGGGGTTGATTGTGGACGCTACCGTCCACTTCCTATCCAAATATCAGCGGGCGAGGGCGGAGCAAGGCAAGTCGGCGGAGGACGCCGTGCGCTATGCCTTCTCAACGGTTGGTACCGCACTGTGGGTATCCACCTTTGTGCTGATTGTCGGGTTCGCGCTTCTCGCCTACTCTCCGTTCCGGATAAACGCAATGTTGGGCACCATGGTGGCGGTCACCGTCGCTTGCGCCCTCGTCATCGACTTCTTGTTGCTGCCAGCGCTGCTTATCGCTCTGGACGGCAAGCGGAAAACAGATAAAACCGCCCAAGCGGATGCGGAGCCTGGGTCTGCAGAAGCGCGCCCTACTGCCTCGGCACCTGCATAAAGGGAGATCAATCATGACTCGCTTTTCAATACCCGACGCTAACCCTATCGTGCGTCTCACGGTAAACCTGAAAGAGGAAAATCAGCCCATGCGGAAGAACGCGCTGAACCTACACAACCTGGCATTGGCTTGGATAATTGCCGCCATGCTGGTCATTGTCCCTGTCGGCTTCTCCACAGCCATCGCAGAAGAGTTGGCGGGACTTGATACCCTGCCGGGTGCTGATGACCCGGCAGCGAGGGGCCTCGCCATTGCCAAGGAGACAGAACGCCGCGACCTCGGATTCGGCAACACATCTGCCAACATGCGGATGATCCTCACCAACGCGTATGGTGAAACCAGTGAGCGGGAACTGCGCAATCTTGTATTGGAGATCACAGAAGAAAATGAAGGCGACTGGAGCCTGATCGTCTTCGACAAGCCCCGCGACGTGGACGGCACAGCACTTCTCTCATACGCCCACATTTTGGATCCTGATGATCAGTGGATGTACCTGCCAGCCGTAAAGCGCGTAAAGCGCATTTCATCGGTCAATAAATCCGGTCCGTTCATGGGCTCCGAATTTGCCTTTGAAGATTTCTCATCACAGGAAGTCGGCAAGTATTCATATAACTGGCTACGCGACGAAGCCTGTGGCGAGCGGATGTGTCATGTAACCGAGCGCGCACCACTTTATGAATATTCCGGCTACACCAGGCAGATCGCCTGGACAGACACCACCGACTACCAGCCGCGGAAGATTGAATATTACGACCGCAAGGACCAGCTACTGAAAACCCTCACCTTGACCGACTACCGGCTTTACGAAGGCAAATACTGGCGTGCCCACGATTTGTTCATGGAAAACCATCAGACTGGAAAAAACACGCGCCTTGTCTGGAGTGATTTTGTTTTCCAGGCAGGTCTGACGGAATCTGATTTCACCACCAACGCCCTAAAGCGCGCACGGTAAAAATTCCAACGACATTTGAAGGCGGGTGCCATACGACGCCCGCCTCCTTTTTGGACCTGCTGGGAGGGGTAAATGAAGAAGTTTCAATCGACCTGTATTGCAAGTGCGCTCACATGCGGTTTTGCATTCACCACCCCGCTATCCGCAGCGGAATTTGAAGTCACAGGTTTTGTTGAACCAGAGCTCCAGGTCTTCCCAAATCGCGGGAATGTTGCCGGACAAAAACAGTTCAACAGTTCTGTTGCCCTTGAGGTGACCGCTGAGTTGTTCTGGGACAATGGTGACCAGTTTATCGTCTTCAAACCCTTCGCGCGGCTTGATCAAAACGATGATAACAGAACCCACGCCGACATACGCGAGCTGAAATACACTTATGTGAATGGCGATTGGGAATTTCGCGTCGGGATCGACAAAGTTTTCTGGGGTGTCACCGAAGTTGCTCACTTGGTCGACATCATTAACCAGACAGATCAGGTTGAAAGCCTCGACGGCGAGGAGAAGCTTGGGCAACCGATGATATCGGTCTCTACGGTGCAGGATTTCGGCATCTTTGATTTCTACCTGCTTCCCTATTTCCGCGAACGCACCTTCCAGAGTAGGGGGGGGCGCCCCGCGTTTGATATTCCGGTCGACGAAAGCCAGACCATGTATGGCAGCAAAGACAAACGGCGGAATCTGGACTTTGCAACCCGTTACTCAAACACATTTGAAGACTGGGATGTTGGCATAGCTTATTTCCAGGGGACAGGCCGCGACCCCGTGTTCATTCCAGGCCTGGATTCTGGCGGCAATCCCGTCCTCATCCCTCTTTATCCACAAATCAAACAAGCATCGATTGACATTCAGGCCACGATGGATGGATGGCTTTATAAATTTGAAGGCTTTTGGCGACGCGAGTTGGGCGAAGAACGCATCCAGGCGACCGGCGGCATTGAGTACACTTTCTATCAAATTTTCGATACCGCGAACGATTTAGGCATTGTTGCGGAGTACATCTGGGATGACAGGGGCGCGAACAACGCCAATGCCTTCGCGAACGATGCCGTCGCTGGCCTGAGGTGGACAGCCAACGACGAAGCATCAACCGCTCTTTTGCTTGCCTCTGTCGTGGACTTGGACACGCAGGCCGCGAGCATCTCCCTCGAGGCAGAACGTCGCTTTGGCGATGACTATTTTGTTAGCCTGGAAGCACGCATCTTTGAAAACGTGCCACGAAGCGACCTGCTCTTCTCATTCTCTGACGATGATTTCGTGCAGTTGCGGGTTGCGCGATATTTTTGAAATCTCTGCTTCGAAAAAGAAACGGCGGCTAACAGGGTCCCTTTTTTGTCAGTAGATGTCGTTCCTCTCGCTCTCATCCAACGCCTGATCAATGACCTCTGGCGGCACTTTGTCGAGTGCTAATTGATCGCGATACATCGTACCGGTCGATGGAAGCGCTGAGCGATCAACCTGCTTATCTGCGTTCCAAAGTTCAGACCGAACAAGCGCCTTGGTGCAGTGGAGGTAAACCTCTTCCACGTTGATAACCATCACGCTCTGCGGGTTCCGGCCGCGCATTTCAAACAGTCCGGTGTGTTCAGGATCAACAGAAATTTCAGCCCGCCCGTTCACACGCAACAAATCGTTAAAGCCAGGGATGAAAAACAAAAGCCCAACACCCGCAGACGCAACAATATTGGTGAGGGAGTCCAAACGGTTATTTCCGGGCCAATCTGGCAGGAGGAGAGTTTTCGGATCCTGCACTTTCACAAAGCCCGGCTCCCCTCCCCGTGGGGAGACGTCTGGCAGGGCACCATCACGCGCAGTCCCGATACAAACGAACGGCGAAAGGCCAATAAACGACTGACCATGTTTCTCAATGTGGTCGAGCTGCTTATCGACCAGTCCAGCACCCGGCATTAGATAATGCTCGCGCAATTCCGCTTCGCTGGTCAGGACATTACTCATCGTCGTTCTCCCGTGGGTTCCGCAGTTTTAGGATATTACTGACAGCCCCCTGACAACCCCTGTCAGCAGACCGGCTAATTTATAAGAATGATTATCAGTATTATAAAACTTCGTTTTTATGATTATATTATCATTATTGATTTATTCCTCATGTGTATTACATTCCTAGAAAGGTGGTCCCCAGATGTTCAGGAGCCAACGACATGGATTTCTCTCTGGAAGAAACACTTCCCGTTGATCCCCGCAAAGTAGACAGGATCGCATCCCCCGTCACCAAAGCATGGGACATAGCCTATCTGCGTTTTGCAAAGCCTGATTTGAACGAACAGGCCGCCTTCTTCAAGGATTTCGGATTTATCATTGCAGAACAGACAGATGAGCGACTTATGTGCGCGGTTCCGGGCCAAGCCCCTATTTCATCGTCGTCGAAAAAGCGCCTAAAGCAGCCTATCTGGGGCTGGGTGTCGAGATGAAAAGCCGCGAAGACCTAGAGGCGCTTGCTGCCAACGACAAGGTAACAATAGACACTGTTGACGGCCCAGGCGGCGGCGAACGAGTCCGGCTCACCGATCCCAATGGTTTCACGGTTGACGCCCTCTTCAACCGCACCCTTCAGACAGAACAACCCATGAGGAAGGCGCGGGCACACAACACGCCAGAAGAGAAGGTACGCATCAATCAGGGACAGCGCGCGCCCCTTACACCGCCTGACATCGCACGGCTTGGCCACGTAGCTGTTCTGACGCCCGACTTCGAGACATCAATGGAATGGTACAAAACGCGACTAGGGCTCATCTCCACAGACGTTCTCTGTCTTGATGATGGAACACCTGCCCTCGCCTTCAACAGATTTGATCGTGGAGAGCACCCGGCTGACCATCACTCCATTGTTCTGGGAACCTACCCGGTCAAAGGATATGAACATTCGGCATTTGAAGTCCACGACCTGGATGCCGTCGGCTTAGGCCAACAAGTGCTAAAGCAGAAGGGCCACAAACACGAATGGGGAATCGGGCGCCACATCCTCGGCAGTCAGGTCTTCGACTATTGGTCAGACCAGGACGGTTTCAAGTTCGAACATTACGCAGACGGTGATGTGTATACAGCAGACTATGAAACCGGATATCACCCGCTCAGCACCCAAGGCCTGTATCAGTGGGGTCAAGACTTTCCCCCAACGTTTACGAAGCCACACATCAGCTTCAGCTTCATCCTGGAAACGATCCACAACCTCCGAACCATCCCCAGTTTCACTTTCAAGAAGGTAAAGCTGATGATAGCAATGACCGGCCGCAAGGCCCGTCCGTGGCTCTAGAGATATCCAAATCCAAAGAAAAGAGAAATGCACCATGGCAATCAATGTTGCGCGCTACGAATTGAATGGGAACATCGGATGGGGCGTTGTGGCGGATGGAGGTCTGACGCCACTCGTCGGCACCTATGAGACCACCGGTGACTTCATCCGGGACGGCCGAGCAGAAGCGCGAAACATTGCAGCGGCCGGAACGGAAAACAATATCCCGCTTGATCATGTGACGCTTCTCTCACCTGTCACACAGAACCAGCAATATGTCTGCCAGGGCACAAACTATGTCTCTCATCTGGTTGAAAGTGGCGTCGACCCGAAGACACAGACATTCAATATGATCTTTCGCAAAGCATCGTCCTGCATCGCGCCGCCCAACACAGATGTCATTCGGCCCGCCCACGTCAAACTGCTCGACTATGAGCTTGAGCTCGGCCTCGTTTTTGGCAAAAAAAATCGATGGGCCGGTCCATGTTACTTGGGACAATCTCACAGACTATGTCGCTGCGCTTGTGGTCAATAACGATATTTCTGCCCGCGATGTACAACTCCCTCAATGGCAGTTCTACAAAGGAAAGTCCTATCGCACCTTCGGCCCGACCGGTCCGTGGCTCACCCTCATTGATCAGGATGATGTCAAACAGATCCCGAAACTACGTCTACAACTTTTCGTAAACGGCAAAGGCCGCCAGGATGCTCTGGCTGACGACCTCTTCTTCCAGCCCCCCGAAACACTGACGGAACTGTCCGACGTTCAGGATTTTGCGGAAGGCGATCTACTCGCCACTGGCACACCCGGCGGCGTTGCCATGCAGGCCCCCAAAAGCAAATTGCTGATGTTCATGTCCAAGCTGATACCCGAAGCAAAAAAATGGGAAATATTCATCGACAAAAACGTGAGCAATCCAGACTTTCTGAAGCCTGGTGATGTCATTCAGTCACGCATCGCGACAGAGGATGGCTCTTTGGACCTTGGCACGCAGGCCAATAAAATCGTTCAGGGATAAGCAGGGAACCGTCATGGCACGTCAGCTCGAAGCCGACATCATCATCAAAGGGGCTGGGCCCGTTGGCTTGTCTATGGCCAATCTTCTCGGCGTCTACGACAATCGCACGCTGGTACTTAAGCAAAACGCGACAACCGTTGAAGAGCCTCGCGCCATTGCCTTGGTGTTGAGAACGGCCGCGCATTGCAATCCATGGGACTCGAAAAAAATCACATCTGCCGAGATGATCCAGGGATTTGAGCTCGACTACCTAAACGCCAAAGGGCGCACCATAATGGATGTTGAGGTGGGAGAGTCACCTTATGTGCAGAGTTGAGAGCGAAGTTTGCTTCCATTACACCAAAGAACGGGCCATCCGGCACAACTCTGAAAGACCTGACAGGCGCGCTGACAGAGTGGTGGGGAACCTGCCCACCATTCGTCCTGTTGTGCCCAGACAGGTTCACAGCCGCCATGTTCAATACAGAAGACGCAGGCGCGTCACTCAAGAACTTTATGGCGCTCTACAAATCTTGAAGGTCAGAGGGATGGGATGGGCTTAGAAATGAGCTTCCGCGCCTTCTCTGGCGTAATCCCTAAATGTGTCACCAGCATCGCCAGCCCTTCCAAAACCTGTGCATCGTCGATCACACCGGAAAGACGGGCATTCACAAGCGACAGCACACCGCCCCCTACCAGGTTCGCAACCACATCAATGTCGCGCACGGCGAAGTCGCCCGCTTGGATTGCTTTCTCGACATCACGACGAAAACGAACCATCAATCCCTCGTTCAGCATGTTCAGCGTCTTCGAAGACCGCAGAACAAACCATCCCCAAATAGGTTCAGAGACCGCCAGGCTCACGACCTGATGCCAAGCAACAATCTGCGCAAAAAAGGGATCGTCAATGGGCGCAATCAGCTCGTCGATCTCATCGCCCAAGCGCTCCACCATGTCTGACATGGCAGCATCAACGATCTCGTCCTTGGACTTGAAATGATTGTAGAAGGTGCCAAAGCCCAGGTCAGCGGCCTCTGTAATATCTGCAATTGTTGTCGCATCGACTCCTTTGACGCTCATTGTTTCCCGGGCGGCCTCTATGAGCGCAGCTCGGCTTTTCGCCCGGCGACGCGAACTTCGGTTGGGTTTTTTGGAAGCAGTTTCGTCAGCCATTTGGAGCCCGTTCATGGTCCTACACTATCCCCGTACATGAAGTTGGGGCCAGAATCATATTTGATGATGCAATCAGATTAGCCACAAAACCCACAAAGGCGAAAGGCGCATCAAATGGGTGGCGTAGAAAAAGGAAAATGGTGGGCGATACTGGGATTGAACCAGTGACCTCCTCGATGTCAACGAGGCGCTCTCCCGCTGAGCTAATCGCCCTTCCATGCCCGCAGCGCCAAAAACTGGCTGATTACCTACCCTCAGCAAAGCTGACCGGACGGCACGTAATATCGGGAATAGGGTGTGGACGCAAGCGGTCCAGGCAATTTCCGGAAAAAATATACAGCGGCTCTAGGCCGCCATCAGGCGATCAACTTCATCGACCAAATCGCGCAGATGGAAGGGCTTGGAGAGCACTTTCGCATCTTTCGGTGTTTCTGACTCTGGATTGAGCGCGACAGCAGCAAAGCCGGTGATGAACATGATCTTGAGCGTCGGGTCCAGTTCAGCCGCACGACGGGCCAACTCAATGCCATCCATCTCTGGCATTACGATATCTGTCAGCAGAATATCAAACACATCGTGCTGAAGCGTTGCATAGGCCAGATCGCCCTGTCCAAAGGACAAGACCTCATGACCGGCTGAATCCAACGCTTTTGCAAGGAAACGCCGCATTGATTCGTCGTCTTCAGCGAGGATTATCCGTGCCATGTGCCAATTCCCGTCTGTCTGGGCATCTGTCTGTCACCCATTTATAGGCGGCAAAGAGTAAACGAGATGTAAAGGCGCAAGCGGGACGGCTGGCATTTGACGCCAGACGCAGCGCCAAATTTCTAAGAAAATGCCACACCCCATGGTTAAAAATGCATGATCAGCACCGGAAAGGCGGCACCAGCGACCAGAATCGCCTAAGCTGGAGGCACGCCTTCGAAACCGGCCACAGAAGTCGGGAACGCCACTGTTTCAGCTGTTCGGCCTTTTTAATGGATCTCAACCAAACCCATTCGCATTCAGATCAAGAGCTTGAGGGCTTTAGCGAAAGTGACGCCCTTGAAAACCGCTCGTCCGCGAAACGGGACTTCCAGGAACCGTTCGAAGTCCTGGAACCCCGCAAACAGACACTGCCATTTGTCTTGAATTCACCGCATTCAGGCCGCGTATATCCACCCAGGTTTTTAGCATCATCGAATCTCGACCCTTTAACTCTGCGGCGTTCGGAGGACAGTTTTGTCGATGAGATTTTCTCAGGTGCGGTTGAGCTCGGAGCCCCGCTGCTGCGCGCCCATTTTCCGCGCGCCTATCTGGATGTAAATCGCGAACCCTATGAGCTCGACCCGGCAATGTTCACAGACCCACTCCCGCCACACGTCAACACGCGATCAGTCAGAGTGGCCGGTGGTCTGGGTACCATTGCGCGGATCGTCGCCGAAGCGACCGAGATCTACAAAACGCCACTCCCCTATTCAGAAGCAGAGACACGCATTCGCGACATCTACATGCCCTTTCACGAAACCCTCAGGGGCTTGCTGGAGACAACCCACCGGAAGTTTGGCCAAGCCGTGCTGATCGATTGCCACTCCATGCCCTCAACAGGCGGCCCCTTCGACGAAGAAATTGATGCAAACCGCCCCGATATTGTGCTCGGTGATCGGTACGGAACATCTTGCGCTCAAGAACTCGTTGAGTCTGCAGAGCGTATCCTGAAGTCCATGGGGTATAGAGTGACCCGTAACAATCCCTATGCCGGTGGCTTCAATACAGAGCACTATGGCGCGCCATCCCAGGGCCTTCATGCAATACAAGTTGAAATCAACCGAACGCTCTACATGGACGAGCGAAAGGTGCAACGTCGCGCTGGTATTACGCGCCTGTCAAAAGACATGACACGTTTGGTGCGCAAACTGGGTCGTGAAATGCGCCGGGGCGCCTGGACTGCATTCCAAAGAAAAGCATCCTGAGCCCGAGCCTCTGCAAGAGAGCCACCAAGCAACACACCAAAAAAAGGGGCCATACTGTTGCCAGCATGGCCCAAGTCTAGGGAGGAAACGCCCAAGAAGGGCTGCTATCAGAGAGTTTAAACTCATGCCTGATCGCCCTTGATATATGCGCGTGCAGTGCACAAAAATCAAGGGCAACCACCTGCGACACTTTGAAAAACCTTGGAAAACCCGCTTAATATTTGGGCATTTTTGCACTTTTCCCTAAAATTTCGCAGATTGCGTTGCAACAATTCCACATGACAGTGGCCCTAGCCACCCAACCCAAACGTAAGCGTTCATTAACTCTTTCAGCGCACCATAAGACCGTTGAAAGACGCAAAGGGACCGAACGCACTGACACATGTCTCGCGGACG
This sequence comes from Parvibaculum sp., assembly GCA_002695905.1. GTDB lineage: Bacteria > Pseudomonadota > Alphaproteobacteria > Parvibaculales > Parvibaculaceae > Mf105b01. Next base: position 2,668 of record NZQM01000210.1, on the reverse strand, counting down.
GGAATAGGGCAAATGAAGGCTTGGACACCATCACAGATACTGATTTGGGTCGTTGCCCTGTTCGGCATCACATTGACCGGTGTGCCAGCTTCTGCTGACGATTGGGACGTCTGTCGAAACGCAGCCGCCCGCATGGAACAACAGCACAACATGCCCAAAGGGATGATGACATCAATCGCCCTGGTTGAGTCCGGACGGCGCTCGCCTACCGGCGACGTCAAATCCTGGCCATGGACCATTAATGCTGACGGGCGCGCTTACTATTTTGCGACTCGCAACGGTGCCGTAGACGCTGTACGCCGACTCATGGCCGATGGTGTTCGTACAATTGATATTGGATGTATGCAGGTAAACCTCCGGTTCCATCCAAGGGCATTCACAAGCGTTGAAGAAGCATTTGATCCCATGTCGAATGTTGCCTACGCCGCTTACTTTCTGAGAGACCTGGAAACGCGCAGCGAGAGCTGGGACCAGGCGATCGGACGCTACCATTCCTTCTCACCTGCTCTGAACGCCAGATATTCCGCCCGTGTTCAGGTGGTATGGGGTAAAGAGCGCGAGACGGCACGGGCAAATCCGAGCCAACCCCCTTCACCCGTCGAGGCTTTATCCGCCGAACATGCTGGCCTGCGCCTCTCCTCCTATAGTGACGAATTGCAGCGCTACTCAGACGATTTTACTGAAGCGAGCGTCATACCAGGCCCGATCACTTGGACAGAAACAGCCAGCCTTTCACGCTAACGCCCAAAAATTCGCACTAACGCTAGAGATGAAATCTGGCCGTCCTTGCCAGACCAAAATCCCCACATATCGGTGACATGAATTGATAAGCCTAAAGTTGCATCAAGGCTTAACTGTTTGTGTGCATAATCAGTAAAACTTGTTTGTATGCGCTCAACACTTTGACCTGAAAGACCGCCATGGAAACGATTGCTGCGCAAGGTGATACACCTTCGATGATCCTGACATTCATTGATGTGATGTCTGCTCTTTTCCTTTTCGGCGTTGGTCTTATTGTCCTTGGCTTGATCGTCGCTTACATCGTCGATCGCACACAAACCACCCACGCAATCCGACGGAACTACCCCGTCATCGGACGCTTTCGGTACTTTTTTGAAAGTCTTGGCGAATATTTCCGTCAGTATTTCTTTGCTATGGACCGTGAGGAAATGCCCTTCAACCGGGCCCAACGCGCCTGGGTTTATAGAGCCGCCAAAGGCGTGGACACGACCGTTGCTTTCGGTTCCACCCGCGACCTAAAGGCAAACGGGACCATATTCTTCGTCAATTGCCCCTTCCCAACGCTAGACGAAGATTCTGTATCCCCCGGCCAGATTGAAATCGGTCCCTATTGCGAGAATCCTTACAAGACATCCTCCATCTTCAACATTTCCGGAATGAGCTATGGCGCAATTTCCAAACCTGCTGTGCGTGCCCTATCAAAAGGCGCCGCAAAGGCCGGGTGCTGGCTCAATACCGGTGAAGGCGCTCTGTCCCCCTACCACCTGGAAGGGGGCGCAGACATTGTCTTTCAGATTGGCACAGCGAAGTATGGTGTCAGGGACCGAGCGGGCAGCCTCTCGGATGAGAGACTCCGTGAGGTAGCTGCGCATGAGCAGGTCAAAATGTTTGAGATCAAGCTGAGCCAGGGAGCCAAGCCGGGCAAAGGCGGCATCTTGCCAGGCGCCAAGGTGAGCAAAGAAATCGCCCAGATCAGAGGCATCGACGAGGGCAAAGATTCGATCAGCCCGAACCGCCATCCGGAAATCAACAGCCCCGAGCAGCTCATCCAATATATCGAGCGTGTGCGCTCTGTCACAGGCAAGCCTGTCGGCATCAAGTTTGTGCTGGGCGCGCAAGGTTTTCTCGATGAGCTCTTCTCAATGCTGGAGCACGACCCGAAACTGGCGCCCGACTTCATCACGCTGGACAGTGCCGATGGCGGAACCGGGGCAGCGCCGCAACCTCTGATCGATTTCGTCGGCATGCCAATTTGGGAGAGCCTGCCCATCCTGATCGATAAACTTGATCAGTATGGCCTGCGCCCGCGCATCAGAGTGAACGCAGGGGGCAAACTTATAAATCCAGGAGACGTGGCCTGGGCCTTGTCCGTAGGTGCAGACTTTGTCACCAGCGCGCGGGGTTTCATGTTCTCGCTTGGGTGCATCCAAGCATTGCAATGCAATCAGAACTCCTGTCCAACAGGCATCGCGACACACCAGAAAAAGCTGCAGCGCGGACTCGACCCAAAAGACAAAGCAGAACGTGTCCGACGCTATCAGGAACGCATCACAGGCGAAGTCTGCATGATCGCGAGATCATGCGGCGTGAGCGAACCGCGCCTCCTTCAACGCAAACACGCACGGATCAACACCCCAACAGGCTTTTCCATAGACCTTGACGAATACTACCGGCGTGTCATGAATGGCGAACTGCAAGCGATTGATGCCCGCCCCAGCGTTGCCGCTGTCGGCTAGACCCAATGCAATCGGGCGTCTCAATTCAAGGAACGTCCTTTGTCGAACTCACTTCCGCCGCTCCCAACTGCCATCCTGTTTGATTTGGATGACACGCTCATCTCGGCTTATGGCCAACCTCGCAGTGCCTGGGAAACAGTCGTGGCAGATTTTGCGGATGAGTTGATCCCTCTCAGCCAAACTGAGGCTGT
>NZQM01000209.1 GCA_002695905.1 Parvibaculum sp. | reverse complement strand
TCTGGATAATACTTGGTGTAGAAGGCCCCCCTCGCCTCACCCAGGTTTGTGGGTGATGTGCGAACAGAGAGTTTGGTAGAACCTTTCTCGTCGATCAGTGTGGCTCCTGCGCCGCGCTCAGCGAGGAACAGCTCATTGAGAACCGGAAAGAAAATCGCAGACTGCAATACCTTGCCTTTGTCTGCGAGCGCAACCATGGCTGCAAACCCAGGGTTTCCATCCACAAACAATGACGTGCCATCAATGGGATCGACATACCAAGTCGGGCCCATGCCGGTGGACTTGTGGAGCAGTTCCGGAGTTGCTGCAGTCGCTTCCTCACCTACAACAATCGAACCGGGTACCATTTCCAGAAGCCGGGGCGTCAAAAACTCTTCCGTCTCTCGGTCTGCAATAGTGACAAAATCGCCCCTGCTCTTTTCCTCGATGTCCCGCGAGGAAAGTGACCTAAATCTTGGTAAGATCTTCTCAGCAGCTACCTCACGCAGCAAAGCAGCGAGTTGATCCAGATTTAAGCTCATTCAGCCGCGTCCACGAACTCAGTCAGTGCGTCTTGAACGATCAGGGGAAACTTTTTTTCAAAGCGACCCATCTCCGGACCTGCAAGATCAACATCAACATGCGTTATGCCTTCGCCATCCGGCTCGCTCTGACGGACATTGCCGTGTCGGTGCAACCATGCAATCGCCTCGCCGTCTTGCGGCGCGATCGCAAGATGCAGACTTGTTGTGTCGCTCCCGAGCAGTTCATCGAGGCGGTTCAACAATTCCTCTACACCATCGCCATTAAGTGCGGAGGTCAAGATGGTGTTTCTTTCTCTGGCTGCCAGTTCAGCAAACGCGGCTGATCCGTCGTCGTCGAGCAGATCAGACTTGTTCAACACCTCAATCAACTTACCCTCGTCGCGGGTCTCAAGATCGACACCCAAACTCTTTAGAACATCCGCGACGTCAGCCTTCTGGGCCTCTGTCTCGTCATGCGCCACATCTCGCACATGCAGAATAATCTCTGCTTCCAGCACCTCTTCCAAGGTTGCTCGGAACGAAGCAATCAGGTGCGTCGGCAGATCCGAAATAAAGCCCACCGTGTCAGACAAGATCACCTTTCGCCCGCTTGGAAGCTCAATCGCCCGCATGGTCGGGTCCAGCGTGGCGAAGAGCAGGTCTTTGGCGAAAACATCGGATTCCGTGACCAGGTTGAATAGAGTTGATTTTCCCGCATTGGTATAGCCAACGAGTGCGACAACGGGGTATGGCGCAGACCTTCTGGTTTTGCGATGCAGTTCACGGGTCTTCTTGACCTTGCCAATGTCTTTTTCAAGCCGGTTTATTTTGTCCTGCAGTGCGCGTCTATCAGCTTCGATCTGTGTCTCACCAGGACCCCCGAGAAACCCCACACCGCCACGCTGGCGTTCCAGGTGAGTCCAGGACCGCACCAGGCGGCTTTTCTGATAAGTGAGATGAGCAAGTTCAACCTGCAGACGCCCCTCTCGAGTCCGTGCGCGTTCGCCAAAAATCTCCAGGATCAACCCGGTCCGATCGAGTACCTTGACCTTCCAGGCCCGCTCGAGATTACGCTGCTGCACTGGCGAGAGTTGCCCATCAACAATCACAAGGTCGACATGCTGCTTCTTAATCTGGCCACCGAGCTCTTCAACCTTCCCGCTTCCCAAAAGGGTTGCAGGTTTAATCACATCAAGTGGGATAATATCTGCAGACTGGATATCCAGGTGTATTGCCGTGGCAAGACCAACGGCTTCGGCGAGCCGTTCGGCGGAAGACCTACGCTGATCAGCCCCCCGCTTTAACCAAGGAAGTAACACGAGAGCTTTGGTTACAGGTTGGTTGCTGACCTGAAAGGATGGCCGAGAGCGCTTTCCGCCCTCGTTCCCGTTCATGTCACCCAACTTTAGATCGTCAGTCGTCAAGCGACCTCAGCTTTCCTCTTCGTCCCCTTCGAATAGAGAGACGGGTTGTCCCGGCATAATCGTTGATATTGCATGCTTGTAGACGAGCTGAGAATGCCCATCACGGCGCAGCAATACGCAGAAATTATCAAACCAGGTTATCACACCCTGAAGCTTAACGCCGTTCACGAGAAAGATTGTGAGCGTCGTCTTATTTTTTCGGACGGTGTTGAGAAACGTATCTTGGAGATTTTGCGGTTTATCCGACATTTTTTTCCATTCCAGGTCCCGCCAGTATCATCTTTTGCCGAATTTTCCTTCTTTGGCAGGAGATAAATACTGCACGAACCTTATTTAGCAAGGCCGCGTTATTTCCACATCAACGCTGCCTTCCTCCTGATTTAGCGGGAGAGGGCCGCCATCCCGCTGCGATCACTCCAACCCCGACCTGGCCCTGTAACATCATATAGGCCAAATCGACATGTGGTCAGTACCCAAGCAGCCAAAAGTTGGAAATCTCTCAAGTTAAAGTATGTTTCCTGCCCTCTCTCGATAAAAACCATTCAATTTTTGTGTCATTGGTCCAGGTCTTCCATTTGATACCTGATTCTTATCGATCGAGATGACGGGCAACGCCCCCACGGTTGATGCGGAAGAGAACGCTTCTGCAGCGTTGAGGGCTTCGGTTCTTGAGAAAGCGCGTTCCTCAATCGAGATGCCTAGGCTTTCCGCACACTCCAGCAGAGCCCGGCGTGTGACGCCTCCCAGAATATGATTGTCCAGATGCCGGGTGACCAGGATACCACCCTCCGTAACGATCCAGGCATTTGTCGATGTGCCCTCGGTGATATTGTCATCGGCATCGACAAGCCACGCCTCATGGGCTCCGGCGTTTCTGGCGCTTTGTTTCGCCAGCACATTGGCCAGCAGACCTGTCGACTTAATGTCACACCTTTGCCAGCGTTCATCCGGCCGGGTCACGACGGCAACCCCTTCAGATCGGCGTTCTGCAAGAGCTTTCTCATCAATTGGTTTTGCCGTGACAACGACCGTTGCAGGCGCCCGCTCTGCCGGGAACGCGTGATCGCGACGAGCAACGCCACGGGTCACTTGGCAGTAGACGATCGCGGTGCAAAGGCGATTTCTTCGGAGTACCTCCCGGTAGATAATGCCCAACACATCTGAGGCGACTGGGACCTCGATTTCCAACTGATTGAGCGACCGCTGCAGCCTGTCGAAGTGCCATTGCTCGTCGACCAAGTGTCCGTCTTCAACGGTACAGACCTCATACACGCTATCTGCAAACTGGAAGCCACGGTCTTCAACATGTATCGCGGCGCGTGCGTGGGGCATATAGCGGCCATTCACATAGGCGATCCGGGTCACGTCAGTCCATCCTCTCTCAGCTTTGCCATTGTTCGCGGCTGAATAGCGCAACAAGTGCGAGAAGTTCCAGCCGACCCAGGACCATTCCAACCATCAATATCCATTTTGTGATCTCTGCCATCTCAGGATAGGCGGGACTTTCGCCCACCATTGAGGGCCTAACCAAATCATACGCCGGGCCCGCATTACCGATCGCCGATGCCGCGGCGACAAGAGCCGCTTCGAACCCCAAACCGGAGGCTGCTAAAAGCGCCGCCAAAATTGCGTAGACCACCAAGAACAGAACGAAAAAGCTCCAGACGGACTTCATAATCTGAATGGTGATGGAGCGCCGTCCGAAATGGGTTCGAATAATGCCATGAGGATGCGTTAGACGCTTTAGTTCGCGAGAACTTTGTTTAACCAGCAGCGCAATGCGCATAAGCTTGATACCGCCCGCGGTGGACAAGGTCGCGCCCCCGATGAGGATTAAGCCGATAACAAAAACACTCGACAAACCTGAGTTTAATGATGGATCCGGTGACATGTAGGCCGTTCCGGAGATGAGGCTCATGGCAAGAAATAGCCCGTTGCCCAGTGCAGCGACCACATCGCCCGTCTCGCCAAGTGCCAGAAAGGCAAACAATACACCGGCGGTCAACACAGCAGCCCCAAGGTAGACCAGTTCAGGGTCTTCGCGGTATTCGGCGCCCCTCCCACGAAACCCTGCGCGATGAGTTGCAAAATTTGTGGCCCCCAACCCCATGAACACAAAGAGAAATGCCATGGCCCATGGCGCTCTAAACTCCGAAAGCGCGGTGTCTGACGGCATGAAACCGCCTGTTGATATGGTGGACAACGCCAAACAAAATGCCTCAAACGGCGGCACTCCGCCGGCCCAAATCGACAAAAAAGCCGCCACAGTAAAGATTGCGTAGATGCCACCGACAGCTTCGGCCGTACCGCGGAACCGGTCCAGCGCGCGGGATTTGTCAGCCCGGGTCAAAGGCGACACGCGCAGCTCCATCCCGCCAACACCAAGTGGTGCCAGGACGGCCGCCCCCATGACGATGCTTGCCCATCCGCCAAACCATTGAAGAACTGCCCGCCACATGATGATGGCTCTATCCACCTCATCCAACCTGGGAATGACAGAAGCGCCGGTAGTCGTGAAACCGGATATGGCTTCGAAATAGGCGTCCGTCAGGTTGCCCAAGAAGCCTGAGATGTAAAATGGAACAGCCGCGAATAACGGGACCGCAAGCCAGCCCACAACAACAAGCGTCAAAAGGTCGTACTTGGAGGGGCGATGCTTTACGTCACGAAAAGCCATGATGAGGGCACCGCCGACAAACCCGACAAGAAGCAGGGAGAGCGAAAATGCAATGATCGACGGCCTCTCGCCATTGTATATAGCGTTCGCCAATGGCAGCAGATTTGCGCCAGCCAGGAGCAGCAAAAGCCAACCGAGGGCATGCAGGACAGTGCTGTAACTCATGGTTCTGCCCGCATTGGCGTAATCAGAAAAATTCAAGGCTGACGCGGAACATCTGTTCGACAGTCGCGACCTGGTCGCGCTGCGCAAACATAACGACCTTGTCGCCGGATTGAATCTCTGTTGCACCGTTCGGCGTAATGACTTCACCTTTTCTCGCAATCGCTCCCACGATCAGACCATCAGGCAATTCCACTTCGCGCAAGGGTTGCCCAACCAATGGCGAAGTTTCCAACGCTTCCGCCTCAATCACCTCTGCGGCACCATCCTGCACCGCCTGCAACCCTCGAATACGTCCGCGCCTTACATGACGCAATACATGGCTTACAGTGGTCGAACGCGGATTCAAAAACGCGTCAATCCCCAGGGATTGCATAAGCGGTGAATAGGTCTGGTTGTTAATGAGACTGAGGGCGCGGCTCGCCCCTTCTCTTTTCGCCAGGACACATGTCAGCAGATTTACCTTATCATCGTTGGTCAGCGTCACGATCGTCTCTGTCTCCTGGACGCCGGCTTCACGCAGAAGCTCAGGGTCAAGCCCATCACCATTGAGAACAATAGCGCGTTGCAACCTGTCAGCCGCAAATATTGCGCGATCTCGGTCGCGCTCGAGCACTTTCACACGGACGCCGCTGTGCTGCTTCTCCAATTCCTGAGCAACATAGAGACCGATATTCCCGGCGCCTACGATCAGAACTTTCCGCGCCTCTTGCTCTTCATGTCCGAAGATCGAAAGTGTGCGGCGAACTTCGGCTTTGTCAGCGGCAAAATAGACCTGATCTCCTGCAATCATTTGATCTTCTGAATGCGGAACAAAAAGGTTGCCGTTACGGACAATCCCAACAACTCGGGCCTTCAGGTCCGGAAACAGTTCGGTGAGCTGCCTCAACGGGGTGTTTACGATGGGACAATCTTCATCCAAGGCGACACCCACAACATTCACGGCACCGTCAGCGAATTCAAGAATGTCAAAAGCACCAGGCACTGCCAATCGACGCAAGACTGTACGCCCAACTTCCAGTTCCGGTGAGATGATCACATCGATCGGCATATGATCGCGAGCGAATAGGTCTTGAAAGCCCGCTTGCAGATAGCTCTGCGCTCTGATCCTTGCGATCTTGGTCGGCACGTTGAAAACCGAATGTGCGAGCTGGCAGGCGACCATATTCACTTCGTCATGGAAGGTCACCGCGATCAGCATGTCTGCGTCAGGTGCGCCCGCACGTTCAAGCACGTCTGGGTGCGCGCCATGCCCCACAATGGCTCGCACGTCGAGGATATCGGACACTCGCTGCACCAATTTTGCAGATTGATCGATGACTGTTACATCGTTGTTTTCTGCGGCCAATTGTCGGGCGATGCCAAAGCCAACCTGCCCGGCGCCGCATATGATGACTTTCATATCATCTGTTCTTTCTTGAACATATTGTGGGGTGTGGTTCCAATAGGGCCCACATTTCTAGACCTGTAGTGAGGCGCGGTCAGACGTGTTGACGCCAAGTGATTTCAGTTTTCGATGAAGCGCTGATCGCTCCATTCCTATAAAGGCAGCGGTTCTGGAAATATTTCCCCCAAAGCGACCAATCTGCGCAATCAGGTAATCGCGCTCAAAGGTCTCCCGTGCTTCACGCAATGGCATCGACATAATGTGTTCGCCGCCCGAACCGTTCATTCCATTGGACGGCATGGTGCTTTCATCCGTCGGGAGCTTATCGGCTGTGATCACAGCGTTGGGTTCCGACGATGTCAGGATCATCAAACGCTCAATATTGTTCCTTAGCTGGCGTACATTCCCGGGCCAGGAATAGGACTGCAGCGCGGCCATTGCATCTTCGCTCACTCGGCGTGGCGGAAGGCCTGAAGACCTGGATATTTGCATAACAAAATGATCAACGAGTTGTGGGATGTCATCTCTGCGTTGTTCCAGCGACGGCACGTTGATCGGAACAACATTCAAGCGATGGAAGAGATCTTCACGGAACCGTCCTGCGGAGATTTCCTCACGAAGGTCTTTGCTTGATGACGAGACGACGCGCACATCGACTTTTACCTTGTTGCTGCCTCCCACACGGACAAAGGTCTGCTCAACAAGAACACGCAGGATTTTGCTCTGCGTTTCAAGCGGCATGTCAGAGACTTCATCCAGGAAGAGCGTTCCACCATGGGCTTGCTCAAACACCCCAACCTTGCGTGGACCATCGGTTCCCTCTTCTGTTCCAAAGAGTTCGACCTCCATCCGGTCTGGGGCCATCGTCGCTGCATTGATCGCCACAAAGGGGCTGTTTGCGCGTCTGGATGACGCATGAAGTAATCGGGCAACAACTTCCTTCCCACACCCAGAAGGCCCACAGATCAAGACGCGACTTCCCGTGGGGGCGACTTTCTCCACAGTTTGCCGAACGATATTCATATTTGGAGAGGCGCCAATCAGGGTCGTTTCCTCTCCTACTTTTACGCGTAGTTCGGCATTTTCCCTGCGAAGGCGGTATGCCTCAATTGCTCGCCTGATGATTAGGATCAACCGGTCAGCCTTGAAGGGTTTTTCGACGAAGTCATATGCGCCCTTCTTTATCGCCGAAACTGCAGTTTCGATATTCCCATGACCGCTGATGATTACGACAGGCAAGTCTGGATATCGCTCTGAGATCACATCCAGCACTTCGAGTCCGTCAAGGCGGCTTCCCTGGAGCCAGATGTCGAGCACCACAAGACTCGGCATGCGCTGTTCCAGGGCCTGCAGCACACCGTCACTATCAGCAGCCGCGCGTGTGTCATACCCTTCATCAGACAGGATGCCGGAGACCAGTTCGCGAATATCCGCTTCATCGTCAACAATTAGTATTTCGGAAGCCATCAGCCGCCTCTACCTGTTTCTACTAAACTCAGTTGGTCCGTTTGGGTGGACTCGTTGCTCTCATTGTCGGTCACGTCATCTGACTGGTGATTGATACGGGGGAACCGGAGCGCCACTCTTGCACCGCTCGCCCATCCCTCTTCTTTCGGAGCGTCCAAAAGGTCAAGGGTCCCACCATGGTCTTCCATGATCTTCTTGACTATCGCCAAGCCTAATCCTGTACCTTTTGCACGCGTTGTCATATAGGGCTCGGTCAGCCGCATCCGCCCGGTGTCCGGGAGTCCGCGGCCGGTATCAGTTACCAATACCTCAATCGTGCGCCCATCAGATGTCACGCGGGTTTCAATTTTATTGGAACCGCCTACCGTCTCTTCTTCTTTACCGTCGACTGCCTCCGCCGCATTTTTCAAAATATTGGTAAGCGCCTGGCTGATGAGCCGCGCGTCACCTTGAAAGCTGATAGGCGCTTCTTGCAAGGCGAGGACATATTCGATTTCGGGATGCGCAACACGTTGCAAAAAGACGGCTTGGCGAACAATTTCGCCAAGGTCGGCGTCTTTCATTACAGCTTCGGGCATTCGCGCGAAGGATGAGAACTCATCGACCATCCGTCCAATGTCTCCAACCTGGCGTATGATCGTGTCTGTGCACTGCTGGAACACTTCCGGGTCGTTTGCAACTTCGTCGGCATATTTCCGGCGTAGTCGTTCAGCTGATAGCTGAATCGGGGTCAGCGGATTTTTGATTTCGTGAGCGATACGGCGCGCAACGTCCGACCAAGCGGCGTTGCGCTGTGCAGCAACGAGTTCCGTAATGTCATCAAATGTCAGAACATATCCCTGAAGATCGCCACTAGATTTCTCTCCAGTGACCCGAACATTGAGCGTTCTCTCTCTGCCAGAGCGAAGCAAGACGACTTGGTCTCTCGCTGAGCCCCGGACCTGGGTCATAGCAGCAATGACGACAGAAGACAGCTCAGGCGCGGCTTCTGACAAAAGAAGGCCATCGAGCGATGCTTCATCAAGGCCCAAAAAGTCTCGGGCGGCGCGGTTGGCGTGGTTGATGCGCATGTCAGCGTCGAGGCCGACCACACCAGCGCTTACGCCCGCAAGCACCGCTTCAGTAAAACGTCGCCGGTCATCAAGCTCATAATTAGCTGTCACCAGCTCATTTCTTTGATTTTCAATTTGGCTCGTCATGCGATTGAACGCCCGGCCAAGCGTTTCAATCTCATCATCATTGTTCCCAATATCGACCCGGGTCGAAAGATCCCCGCCACTCACGCGTTCGGCGGCGCTCACAAGGCTCCCGATCGGCGAGACGATGCGGTTTGCAGCCCACAGCCCCAACCAAATAGCCGCCAACAGAACAATGAGCGCCAAAGTTACATAAATAAGCGCGAAAGTAACTTGAACAGAACTCAGCCCGCCTTCAAGCGTCTCATACTCAGTCACCGCCGCTTGCGTGAGCGCAAGATGGTCGAGCACGCGTGCATCAACAAACCGCGCTACATAAAGATATGTATTGTCGAAAGCCGGGAGTTTCACCAGTGCCCGAATTTGATCACCATCATTGGCCGTGTAGAGCACAACCAAGCCCTCATCCGCCTTATCAAACTGATCTGCGCCAGGAAGTCCCATCGATGGCGCCACCGCAGCGGTCGCCCGCAGCACCGTTTTGCCATCCCGATTAAGCAAATAGGCTGCGGGGAGAGATCGAAGGGCCGCTTGGGTTGCCAGCAGTTGCTGTCCGCGTTGATAATTCGAGGTGAGATAAGGGGCGGCACGGTTGAGGTCGTTCGCCATCGCCAACACATCCAGCCGCAAAACCTGATGGTGTTCGTCAAGATAGGCTTCTGCGACTTGCAGGGCATGATTGATAATAGCGCGAGTCCGCTCGCTGAACCAAGTATCAAGCCCGCGATCCAGGGTAACCACAGCAAAAACAGCCACGGTAATCGCCGGGAGAATAGCAATCAAAGAGAACATGGTCACCAGCCGGGCGTGAAGCTTCGCGCCGGCGATGCCGCTATGCCGTTCCATCACCAGTCTGATGACTCGCCACCCAATGAGGCCAGCAAGGACCAAGGCAATAAAGAAGTTCGCCAGCAAAAGAGCGGTGACAACGCCTTTGCTTGGTGCGAAGGGCGTGAGCCCCGTCAAGGTCATATAGGTGAAGGTGCCCAGGAACACCGCTATGACAACAAGGCTGATCGGCAAAGTTGTGCCAAGGCGAAGGCGTCGGCCAAGATCGGACTTCCGTACCCAGCCGGACCAAGCCGTCATATAGTCAATTGTCGCCATTGAGGCTTCGAACCATCCTAAACTGTTGCCGCCCTGCTCCAAGCGGGGTGGGATATGTATCGCGAAGGTAACGGACCACCAACGACCGGCGCATTCTGGCGCTTGTTGCGCGCCCTTTCAACAACAATGTTGCAGGATTACATCAGTTTGATTGACTCCTTGGCGAGGAGGTTAACGCGGCATTCGCACGACTTGTACATCCAATTCACGTATTTTTTTGCGGAGTGTATTGCGGTTTATCCCAAGCAGTTGCGCGGCTTTGATCTGGTTGCCACGGGTCGCCGCAAGGCTGATCGTGAATAGTGGTTTTTCAATATCTTTCAGAACTCTCTCATAGAGCCCCTCCGGCGGCAGTTGATCGCCATGCGATGCGAATTCTCGGCTAAGCACTCTTTCCACCATTTCCGCCAACCCTTCGTCGACCGCAGCGGGTTCGGACAAGGGGCCAAAGGCGGGTTCGGTCAACTCTGTCTGCAAAACAGACAGACCAATCGTGTCCTCTGTGTATAGAGCCGCCAGACGGCGAACGAGATTTTCAAGCTCGCGCACATTCCCTGGCCACCGATAACGCTTCAGGAAATCCATGCCGTCCGTATCAACTGTTTTGGGCGGCAACCCTTCTTCCTGCGCCAAGGTCAGGAAGTGCCTCACAAGGTCGGGAATATCTTCCGTACGCTCGCGCAATGGTGGGAGTCTGATTGGAACCACGTTTAACCGGTAAAACAGATCTTCTCGAAACAATCCCTGATTGATGAGTTGCCTTAAATCTCGGTTGGTGGCCGCAACAATACGGACATCCGTTTTGATGGGGGTCCGTCCGCCAACCGTGGTGTATTCCCCTTCTTGAAGCACACGCAGCAGCCGCGTTTGTGCTTCCATTGGCATGTCGCCAATTTCGTCGAGGAAGAGTGTGCCTCCTTCTGCTTGCTGGAACCGTCCGGTGCTTCTTTGACTGGCACCGGTGAACGCGCCCTTCTCGTGACCAAAGAGCTCGCTTTCAATCAGTTCGCGGGGAATTGCCGCCATGTTGATGGCTACGAATGGACCATGACGTCGTTTTCCATAGTCGTGCAACGCTTTGGCAACCAGTTCCTTGCCGGTACCGCTTTCACCTGAAACCATCACTGAGAGGTCTGTCTGCATGAGGCGCGCAAGGACCCTGTAGATCTCCTGCATGGCAGGCGACCGGCCTATCAATGGGATCTTGTCTTCATCATCCTGCTTGACGGCGGGCACAGCACTCACGCCAGGCGTCGACAATGCTCGCTCCGCAACAGCCACCACTTCGTTTAGGTCAAACGGTTTTGGAAGATATTCGTAAGCCCCGCGTTCAGCTGCGGTGATCGCTGTCATCAATGTGTTCTGCGCGCTCATTACGATAACAGGGAGTTCAGGCCGTACCTTCTTAATTCGAGGGAGCAGATCAAATCCGTTTTCATCGGGCATGACGACATCGGTAAAGACCAGGTCTCCATCTCCCTGGTTCGCCCAGCGCCAAAGCGTTGCGGCGTTGGATGTGGTCCGCACGTCATATCCAACCCGACCAAGTGCATGACTCAGGACAGTTCGAATAGCTGCGTCATCATCTGCGATGAGAATGGTCCCAGACGGCATAGGTTACTTGTCCCTCAGTTCGGTCGCTTCATCTACCGAGTGCATCGGCAGCAACACACGAAAAATGGTACGCCTCGGCTGGCTGTCACATTCGATGATGCCGCCATGATCCCCAATAATTTTTGCAACGAGCGCCAACCCCAATCCTGTCCCCGACGCCTTCGTGGTGACGAAAGGATCGAAAAGGTAGGGCACCAGGTCGTCAGGCACCCCAGGTCCGTTATCGATAATGCAAACCTCAATGGGCAGGCCAACACGTTCCTGACTGCCAGGAACGGAAAGACGCACGCCTGGCCGAAACGCTGTTGTTAGCGTGATCTCGCCTTCCAGTTTGTCGATCGCTTCGGCAGCGTTCTTCACGAGATTTAGAAACACCTGGATGAGTTGATCCTGATCTCCGGGAACGGGCGGCAGCGAGGGGTCATATTCTTCGCTGATTTTGATCGAACTCGCAAAGCCATTGGCTGCCAATTGTTTTACACGTCCTAACACGACGTGAATGTTGGTCGGCACGCGCGGTATCGGCCGGTCATCGGAAAAGACTTCCATCCGGTCAACCAATCCGCAGATACGATCCGTTTCATCACAGATCAGACGCGTCAATGCACGGTCATCTTCGCTGGCTGCTTGCTCGAGCAATTGCGCAGCGCCGCGTATACCCGAGAGCGGGTTTTTGATCTCGTGAGCTAGCACACCCGCCATGCCAGCAACCGACCGTGCAGCCCCTCGGTGAGTAAGTTGCCTGTCCATTTTATGAGCCATGGTGCGTTCTTGTAGAATGACCAGCACAGTTCCAGGTGCATCAATGATTGGCGAAACCTGTATATCGACAGCGCGTTCGCCGAACCGAGGCGAGGCAAGCTCCACGCCATACTCATTTACTGACGTCTTATTCTCCATAACCTGGCCAATCAGGGACAGGAGAGGGCTTCCGAATGAAACAAATTCAGATAACGGATACCGGGTGAGCACCGCACGACTTGCGTCAAAAAACTGCTCAGCCGCGTCATTGACGAAATTAGCCTGCAGATTGTCACCAACTGAAATCACCGGGTGCGGCATGGCATTCAGCAATTGAGCGGCGTCGGGCGAAACGCTGCCGCCATTGGCGGTCAATTCATGAACACTCATGCCGCTGTCCTTTCGGCTTCATGTGTGAAAAACCGCTCAAGACCTTTCAAGACAAATGTCGGGTCATCGCTTGGAAGGATTTGGGCTTTGAGTGAGGTCACGTCGCTTTGCCAATCAGCAGCAGCGGCATCCAGATACCAGCCTAGATGCTTTCGAATGATCCGACTTCCAAGCCGTTCTCCATATAGCTCCAAAGCGTCCATGTAGTGAGAACTGACAATTTCCCACCTACTCTCAGCATCTGGCGCGTCGGTCACCTCCCGGTCGGACAAGACATCGTCAATCTGGCGAAGGAACCAAGGACGCCCATTGGCACCGCGACCGACCATGACGCCGTCAGCTCCAGAGGCATTCAGGCAGGCCTCTGCGTCTTCAATTGACAGGATATCGCCATTGGCGATCACGGGTATGTCGACAGCTTCTACAACCGGGCGAATTGCTCCCCAGTCGGCCTCGCCTTTGTAGAATTGGCAGCGCGTTCGCCCATGAACTGTTACGAGTTTCACACCCGCCGCTTCTGCCCGCGATGCCAGTTCAGCGGCATTAAGGGAATTGTGATCCCAGCCAAGACGCATTTTAAGAGTGACCGGAAGCGCTGTCGCCTCAACCGTGGCCTCGATCAGCGTGAGCGCATGATCCAGATCCCGCATCAAGGCTGAACCTGACAATCCGGATGTCACCTGGCGTGCCGGACAGCCCATATTGATGTCGACAATGTCGGCCCCTGCCTGTTCGGCAAGCTTGGCACCCTCTGCCATCCAGTGGGCTTCGCGTCCTGCGAGCTGGATCACTAATGGATGAAGCACCCCACTGCCTGCCGCTCGGCGCACCACATCGGGCCGAGCGCGCGCCAATTCCTCACTCGCAACCATTTCAGAAACGAGAACAGCCGATGACGTCTTCGAGACAGCCACACGGTATGGCAGATCCGTTACGCCGGACATGGGAGCCAAAAAGACCCGACTTGGGTAAATATGCGTACCGACAGAAATGGTCATTATTTAAGCATATCTCATATTGCTTATTTCTTGAGCAATTAGTACCTGTTCCGACACTCAAGCGCAATCTCTAAGTCGGAAAAACCTCAAAACCCGCGGGAAATCCCACGCTTGCCAAGGCAGCAGTTAGGTGCGAAACGAAGAATATGCATATAGTTGCCCTTATTGTTGCCGCAGGTCGTGGGACCAGAGTAGGCGAAGGCTTACCCAAGCAATACCGTCCTGTGGGCGGCACGCCTATTCTTGCTCGCACGCTGAACGCATTCTGTGACCACCCAGACATCAAGAGCGTCCTCGCGGTGATCCATCACGACGATCAGGCGCATTACAAAAAAGCTGCTCGTGATCTGCCGAAATTGCTGCCACCGGTTGTTGGCAGAGCGACACGGCAGGCATCGGTGTTTGCCGGGCTTGAGGCTTTAGCCGATATCGACCCCACCCATGTGCTGATCCATGATGGCGCCCGTCCCTTTGCGGCGTCTGACATGATCAGCCGCGTTGTGGCAGGTCTTGAGCACTACGAAAGTGTACTGCCTAGCCTGTCGGTTACAGACACGCTGCGTGAGCAGGTAGACGGTGTTGCTGGCGAGACTGTTGATCGATCCAAACTTGTCCGCGCGCAGACACCCCAAGGCTTTGCCTACAAGGCCATTCTGGATGCTCACCGGACCCATCAATCCGAAGAATTTACAGATGATGTCGCTCTCGCATTGAGATCTGGCATTCATACTCAGCTCGTGGACGGTTCAGAGGACAATTTCAAAGTGACAACGCCAGAAGATTTCGACAGAGCTGAGCGTTTCTTGAGCGCCTCCAACGAAACACGGTCAGGGTCCGGGTTTGACGTGCACCGCTTTACAGGCGGCGATAAAGTCACCTTGTGCGGTGTGTCCGTTCCCCACTCACAAAGTCTCTTGGGTCATTCCGACGCCGACGTTGGGCTGCATGCGATCACCGACGCCCTGCTCGGCGCAATCAGTGCTGGCGACATTGGCGATCACTTCCCACCCTCCGACGCTCAGTGGAAAGGCACACCCTCGAGAGTTTTCCTTGAACACGCTGGAACATTACTGGCGAAGCAAAGCGGGCAAATCACAAATGTGGATGTCACGCTTATTTGTGAAGCGCCCAAGATTGGGGCCCACAGAGAGGCTATGCGCACTGCCATCGCAGAGATTGTTGGTGTCTCCAAAGATCGGATCAGCGTCAAAGCGACAACAACCGAAGGCCTTGGGTTCACAGGCCGTGGCGAAGGCATTGCGGCGCAAGCCCTTGTCACTGTGACGCTCCCTAGATCGGCGGGCACGGAATGACCCGGCTCGCAGAGCTGATTGCAACATGGTTTGGATCTGGCTACCTGCCTAAAGCTCCGGGCACCTGGGGTTCGCTCGCCGCACTCCCTTTCGCTTGGGTGATCCTAAGTTTCTTTCCAGGCTCTTATTTCCTTCTGGCTGCAAGTGGCGTCCTGCTGGTCATAGGTGTCTGGGCGTCGGCCCTGCACAGCGAAACTCTGGGCACACATGACGCTGGACAGATCGTCGTCGACGAAGTGGTTGGCCAGTGGATTGTTCTCGCTGTTGCCCCCTTTTCCCTTTTGGGCTGGCTTACAGCATTCGTTTTGTTTCGCATCTTTGATGTTGTGAAACCCTGGCCGATTAACTGGATAGACAAGCGCGTGTC
The DNA here is from genome assembly GCA_002695905.1 of Parvibaculum sp. Taxonomy (GTDB): domain Bacteria; phylum Pseudomonadota; class Alphaproteobacteria; order Parvibaculales; family Parvibaculaceae; genus Mf105b01. The sequence continues at coordinate 11,131 of NZQM01000209.1, read as the reverse complement.
AGGTGGGTGGGGTATCATGCTGGATGACGTTGTCGCCGGAATCTTTGCCGCCCTTGCTGTTTCATTGATCGTTTTCGTCGTTGGAGATTTTTGAATGTCTTTGTTTCCTCGCCCCATTCTCCAGTTGGCGGAACTCGTCCTGGCAGATGCCAGCGAAAAATCTCTGAAGATCGTCACGGCAGAAAGCTGCACAGGTGGGCTGGTTGCAAGCTGCCTCACCGAAGTAGCTGGGTCATCAGCTGTCGTGGAACGGGGCTTTGTGACCTATTCCAATGAAGCCAAACGGGACATGCTGGGCGTGCCTGGCGACATGATCGCCGACCATGGTGCAGTCAGCGAGCCTGTAGCACGAGCGATGGCCGAGGGCGCCCTGGAAGAGTCCCGCGGTCACGTGAGCGTCTCTATTACGGGCATCGCGGGACCCGGCGGTGGCACAGCGCTCAAACCTGTCGGCCTGGTGCACATGGCGGCAGCGCGGCTGCGCTACAGCATCATTCACGAAGTTTACCGGTATGGGGATGTGGGTCGGGACGAAGTTCGGATACAGGCTGTGCAGGCCGCTCTGGAGCTCATTCGTCGACAGATCGACCGTTGAGCTTTACTCTTCAAGGTCTCCGTAGAGCTCGTCGGCGCGAACAAAAAAAGCGGTGACAATTTTGTGCACGGCTTTGTCGAACATGCCGGCAATCATCCGCTCCATCATGCGACTTCTAAACTCAAAATCGACAGCAAAATCGACCTCTGTTCCCTCTGCTGTCGGTTCAAAGCGCCAATGATTGTCGAGATGTTTGAAGGGCCCGTTGACATATTCAACGTCAATTGTCCGATGCTGCGGATTCAACGTCACGCTGCTTCGAAACGTCTCGCGGAACATTTTGTAGGAGATCAGGACATCCGCGACGATGATCTGGTTCTCGCCTGCGGTTCCCCGGCTCCGGATACGCACTCCCATGACCCATGGCAAAAACTGCGGATAGCTTTCGATATCCGAGACAAGTTCATAAAGCTTCTGTGGTGGATGCGCGACGAGACGGCATTCTTTATGTGCGGGCAAGGAGTCAGCTTTTGGAAAGTTGCGCTTCTCGCGCGGCACGCAATGCCGCGAAATCTGCATCAGCGTGATAGGACGAGCGCGTCAACGGTGTCGCAGACACCATTAAAAAGCCTTTTGACCGCGCGGTTGTTTCATAGCCTTGAAATTCCTCAGGCGTTACGAAACGGTCGACGGCCGCGTGTTTGCGTGTCGGCTGCAAATATTGTCCCACCGTCAGGAAGTCGATATCGGCGGAGCGCATATCGTCCATCACCTGCATCAGTTCTTCGCGGGTCTCGCCAAGACCAACCATAACGCCTGACTTTGTGAAAATTGTGGGGTCCAGTTCCTTCACCCGTTGCAGCAAACGGATGGAATGGAAATAACGCGCGCCCGGCCGGATCGACAGGTAGAGCCGTGGCACTGTTTCCAGATTGTGGTTGAATACGTCAGGACGCGCTTCGACGACAACCTCAAGTGCCCCCTCTTTCCGTAGGAAATCAGGTGTCAGAATTTCAATGGTTGTCTCTGGCGTGCGATTGCGAATGGCACGAATAGTCTGCGCGAAATGCTCAGCGCCACCATCATCAAGATCATCCCGATCGACAGACGTGATTACCACATGGCGCAGACCGAGCTTTTCAACGGCATTAGCGACATTCTCCGGCTCGTCTGAATCGAGAGCGTCCGGCAAGCCGGTGCTCACATTGCAAAATGCGCAGGCGCGGGTACAGGTGCCACCCATGATCATCATTGTGGCGTGCTTCTCGGTCCAGCATTCGCCAATGTTGGGGCAACCGGCTTCTTCACACACAGTGACGAGCCCATTTTCGCGAACGATTTTTTTCGTCTCAGCGAAAACAGCTGAGCCCGGCGCTTTCACACGGATCCAGTCCGGCTTGCGCAGCACAGGCGTGTCCGGCCGGTGCACCTTTTCCGGATGTCTCGCTCTCTCTTTGGGCCGCTTTTGCTCACCGCCGACTGTTTTTAGGACCGTTACCATGAGTTTCTATCTGCTGAGTCTCGAAATCTCTATATGGGAGTATAGACCGAAAAAGTTAAGATCGGCGGTTGAAATCACCCATATCCAAGCCGCACAAATTGGTCATCGGGGGCGTCGACCTCACTCAAGGCTGCGTGAAGCTTGTCCGCATATTCCCCGGCTAGAGGCGTATCTGACAGATCGGTCTCCTCGTTTGGGTCGTTCTCCAGGTCGAAGAGCAGGTTGGGCCCAAGTTTTGGCGGCGCCCAATAGGGAAGCCGGTCGTTTTCGCCCCAGGGCTGCCGGATCACGGGCACATCGCTGCCGGGCATTCGGTCCAAAGCGGCCCTGTCGTCCGGCAGAGGCAACTCGTCCTCCCGACGCAGGAAGTGGGTCGGCATTGTCGACCAGCGGTTGGAGAACATGGAAATGGGTCGATTGGTCCCACCAGCACCGCGCGCATATTTATGAGTGCCATCAATCAGATGTACTTCCCTGCCCCACACACCGGCCAGGAGCCAATCGCGAACGGATGCCTCACTCCCGTCCAGCAGCGGTAAGAGGGAGCGCCCGTGGGTGCGCTGCCGGATTTTCTGTTCAATGCCGAACAAGTCCGCCAGAGTGGCAAAGAGATCAACGCTGGTCGTCAACGCGTCACATGTTCCAGACGCCACGCCTGGCGCTGAAATCATCAGGGGGATGTGCCCCAGGGTCTGATAGATCGGCACACCGGGCTTGCCCCACAGATCTTTCTCACCCAGATAGTGGCCATGATCGGTACAGAGGATGAAGACCGTGTCGTCCCACAGACCTTTAGCATCCATGACTTCGAGCACTTTGCCGAGCCAATGATCGATCATGGTGAGTTTCGCGCCATAGCAGGCTCTAATCTGCTGTGCCTGGCGTTCGGTCAGCACCCCCTTATCCAGCGCGCCTTTCATGTAAGGCGGCCAGATCATGTGAGCGCCTTCCCAATCCGGGTCATACATGGAGGCATAGGGTTCAGGCGTGTCGAAAGGTTCGTGCGGATCAAACTCATCTACAAACAGGAAAAACCGATCATGATGCCCAGCATTGTCTTCTAGCCAGGTGGCGGCCGCCTGCATGGTCCGTGGTCCAGGAAAGTCAGCTTCGCCCTTGAAGTAACCGCGGCTGTCATCATAGGGCATGTGCTTGCGATAGAAATTCGGTGCACCGGCCCAGCTGGGGTCAGGCTTTGTCTTCCAGAGGTCGCCTTCATGGCCGCGCTGATAGTCCCAAGCTGAAAAATCGACGTGATAGTTTTCGCCGCCGGTTTCAAAGAGATGGGGGTGATCTGAAATCAGCTGAGAGGTAACGCCCGCCTTAGACAGCTCATAGGTGATGGCATCTTCCCAAAGTTCGATAGACCCCCAGGGCCGCCAGAGAAAATCCCAGGCGCCACACAGAATATCGTGCCGCGCAGGCATGCAGGGAAGCGATCCCACATAGTGGTTCGTGAATTTGGTGGACCGAGCACCAATGCGATCCAGATTGGGTGTGCGAAATTCCTCGCCACCATAAGCGCCCAGCATATGTCGGTTCAGACTGTCGAGCAGGATGACGACGGCGTTCTTTGGCCTTGTTGACACTGGTTGTTCCTGATCTTCCGTCATCAACCATCCTCTTGCTCAATTAGTGGCAATTTTTGCTTCAGCTTCACGCTTGCGTTTTCTCCGTGCGGCGGCCCAAAGATTGAGTCCTTCCACCGAAATGGAGAACGCAATGGCAAAATAGATGTAGCCACGTGGAATATGAAAATGCAGCCCATCGGCGATGAGCGAGGCGCCGACCAAAATCAGGAAGGCAAGGGCCAGCATTTTGACCGTGGGATGCCGTTCCACGAAACCGCCAACCGGCCCCGCGGCAAACAGCATCAAAGCCATGGCGATGACAATGGCGATCACCATCACCTCAACATGTTCTGCAATGCCGACGGCCGTGATGACACTGTCCAGGGAGAAGACGATATCCAGGACAGCAATCTGAGCAATTGCCATGGCAAATCCCATGGACCGCGCGTCGGGCTCATGCTCCTCACCTTCGACCGTGTGGTGAATTTCTGTCGTACCTTTTGCCAGCAGAAAAAGCCCGCCGAAGAAAAGCACCATGTCCCGCCAGGAAAAATCCATCTCGAAGGCACTGAAGACCGGCTGCACGAGGCTCGCCACCCAGGCAATGGAGAATAGCAAGACAAGCCGCGTTAGCAGCGCTCCCGCAAGCCCCCAGCGGCGCACGGCGTCGCGCTGATGCTCCGGGGCACGTGACGCGAGAATTGTCAGAAAGATGAGATTGTCGATGCCAAGCACGACTTCGAGCATGGTAAGCGTGAGCAGGCTTGCCCAGACTTGGGGGTCTGTCAGAAGTGCAGTCATGACTCTCTGGTACTGTTACGGATCAGATGTGCAAAGCGCGCCCGAAAGCATCTAGCACGGATTCATGCATCATCTCACTCAATGTCGGATGAGGGAACACCGTTGCCATCAAATCTGCTTCGGTGGTTTCCAATTGCCGAGCAATTGTGTAGCCCTGGATCAGTTCTGTTACCTCAGCTCCCACCATATGAGCGCCCAGCAGCTCGCCGGTTTTGGCATCAAAGACTGTTTTAATCAGCCCCTCAGCCTCGCCCAGCGCAATGGCTTTTCCGTTGCCGATGAAGGGAAAGCGCCCCACTTTGACCTCATGACCCGCCTCTTTGGCGGCCGCCTCTGTCAGGCCGACGCTCGCCACCTGAGGATGGCAGTAGGTGCAGCCAGGGATCTTGCTCGTGTCCATGGGGTGTACACCTTTCACACCCGCGATTCGCTCTGCAACCATGACGCCTTCATGACTGGCCTTATGGGCAAGCCACGGAGGCCCAACAAGATCTCCTATGGCGTAGACGTTCGGCACGCCAGTCTCACACCATTCATTCACGGTGACGTGGCCCCGATCTGTCTTCACACCGGCTTTTTCCAGACCAATGTCTTCAATGTTCCCGGTAATGCCAACAGCGGAAATCACTTTTTCAGCTTTGAGAGTTTCAGTTTTTCCACCGACGTCGATGGTCGCTGTGACGCCTGACTTTGATTTTTTGAGTTCTGTTACTTTTGCACCCGTCAGCAGGTTCATGCCCTGCTTCTTGAAAGCCTTTGCGGCGAAAGCTGAAATCTCTTTGTCTTCTACTGGAAGCACGCGATCAAGCAGCTCCACCACAGTGACGTCCGCACCGAAAGTTTTGTAGAAACTCGCAAACTCAATACCGATGGCGCCTGACCCAATGACCAGGACGGACTTTGGAATGGATTTCGGCACCATGGCTTCGCGGTAAGACCAGATCGTTTCGCCATCTGGTTCGAGGCCAGGCAATGTCCTCGCCCGCGCGCCGGTCGCCAGGATGATGTTCTTGGCAGAAATCTCTGTCGCTTTTCCGTCCGCCTCGATTTTGATCTTGCCTTTGCCTGACAAACTACCGTTGCCGACGATGACATCCACTTTGTTTTTCTTCAGCAAGAACTGAACACCTTGCGAAAGCTGGCCTGCGACAGCGCGAGACCGCTCAACGATTTTTGTTCCGTCAAAGGAGAGGCCTTCGACCTTGAGGCCGAACTCTTCTGCCCGCTCTATATTGTGAAAGATCTCTGCGGACCTGAGCAATGCTTTGGTTGGAATGCATCCCCAATTGAGGCAGATGCCGCCAATCTCTGAACGTTCCACAATAGCTGCTTTCAGCCCCAGCTGAGACGCCCGGATTGCCGCGACATAGCCGCCAGGGCCCGAGCCGACGACAACAACATCATATGATTTTTCAGCCATTGTCGTTCCTCACAGCAACATAGAGGGTGGATATTCGATGTAGGACTTGAAGGCAGCAAGAAGCTGCGCGCCCAATGCCCCATCGATCGCCCGGTGGTCACAGGAAAGCGTGACGGTCATCACCGTCGCGCCTTTCACTTCACCGTCCACAATAATAGGCCGCGGCTCACCCACCCCTACAGCCATGATGGCAGCCTGTGGCGGATTGATCACCGCGGTGAAGTTCTTGATGCCAAACATGCCGAGGTTCGACACGGAGAAACTGCCGCCCTCAAATTCAGCCGGGGACAGCTTCTTGTCTCTCGCACGAGTTGCCAGTTCTTTCGCCTCGGCGGAAATTTCAGCGAGACCTTTTTCGTCAGCGCGGCGAATGATCGGCGTGATCAATCCGCCTTCGAGAGCCACAGCAATGCCCACATCCGAGTGATGGTGCCGGAGAAGCGCATCGTCTGCAAAACTTACATTAGCCTCGGGCACTTTTTTGAGCGCTAGTGCTGCAGCACGGACAATGAAGTCATTGACGGAGAGCTTTACACCTGCATCTGCGCCTTCAGTGTTCAAGTGTTTGCGGACCTTCAGCAACTCATCCAGAACACAATCAATGGTGAGATAGTAGTGCGGAATTTCCTGCTTTGATTGCGTAAGGCGCCGCGCAATGGTTTTGCGCATCGAATTGAGCGGGATCTCGTCATAAGTGCCCGGTTCGTAAAATGCTCGCGCATCAATTGAAGATATTGGCGCTTGCGCTTTGCCTGCTGATCGCGCAGTTGTTTTTGGTGCGCCTTCGACGTCGACCTTCACAATCCGGCCGCGTGGGCCACTTCCCGTGACTGCGGCGAGATCGATGCCTTTATCTTTTGCAATGCGCTTTGCCAAGGGACTTGCGAATATCCGCCCGCTGACTGGCTTTGTCTTCGCTGGCGCGGGTGCAACTGTAGCTGTTGCAGGCTTGGCTTCTGGGGCGGGACTTGTTTGTGCCGGTGGAGCGGGCGCTGGCGTTGGGGTTGCGAGGTTGTCGGCAGCACTTGCGTCCTCGCCTTCTTCCAGTATGACGGCAATAGGCTCGTTCACCGGCACACCTTCCGTGCCTTCGGCCACCAGAAGCTTGCCGACCGTTCCCTCATCAACGGCTTCCACCTCCATGGTCGCTTTATCGGTTTCAATCTCGGCAATCAGGTCGCCGGAACGAACCTCGTCGCCTTCCTTCACCAGCCATTTGGCCAATGTGCCTTCTTCCATGGTCGGAGAGAGGGCAGGCATGAGAATTGGTATTGGCATGACGTCCCTCCCTAGCGATACATGACTGAGTTTACGGCGGCGACAACCTCTGATGCGCTTGGCAGTGCCAGTTTTTCGAGATTGGCCGCATAAGGCATCGGAACGTCCTTGCCGGAGATGCGAAGGATCGGTGCATCGAGGTAATCAAATGCCTTCTCCTGAACCTGCGCCGCAATTTCCGACCCGATGCCGCAAATGGGCCAGGTTTCCTCCACCAGAACAAGCCGGTTCGTCTTCTGCACTGAGGCTATGATCGTATCCGTGTCCAGGGGACGCAAAGACCTTAGATCGATCACTTCTGCCTTGATGCCTTCTTCGGCAAGCTTGTCGGCTGCCTCGAGCGCGTAAGTAAGTCCCATGCTGAAGGACACGATTGTGACATCGGATCCTTCCCGCAGCACTTTGGCTTTGCCGATCGGCACGACCCACTCATCTGTCTCCGGCACATCAAAAGATCGGCCATAGAGAATTTCGTTTTCCAGAAAGACGACCGGGTTCGGATCGCGGATTGCGGCTTTCAGAAGACCCTTCGCGTCGGAAGCTGAATATGGTGCGACTACCTTCAACCCAGGCACATGAGCATACCAGGCGGAATAGTCCTGGCTGTGCTGCGCGCCGACGCGGGCTGCCGGACCATTGGGTCCGCGAAAGACAATCGGACAGGTCATCTGCCCACCTGACATGTAGCGCGTCTTGGCCGCTGAATTGATGATGTGATCAATCGCCTGCATGGCGAAGTTGAATGTCATGAATTCGACGATGGGCCTCAGGCCCGCCATGGCGGCGCCAGAAGCCAGACCTGCAAAGCCATGCTCTGTGATCGGCGTATCGACAACGCGGCGCGGCCCAAACTCCTCAAGCAGGCCTTGAGTGACTTTATAGGCACCTTGATACTCAGCGACCTCCTCGCCCATGACGAAGACATTCTCGTCTGCGCGCATTTCCTCAGCCATAGCATCTCGGAGCGCTTCGCGCACGGTGGTGGATTGCATCTCTGTACCGTCTGGAATTTCAGGGTCTGATACAACCACAGCCGTTACGGGTGCAGGTACAGCCTCAGATCCTGCGGCTTCAGCAGCCCGCTCAGTTGAGGGGGCATCCGGCTTTTCCGCTGTCGTTGATGATGGAATATTTTCAATGGCGGTGGCGTCTTCCCCGTCGAGCAACAGGACCGCGATTAAATCATTGACTGGCACGTTTTCGGTGCCTTCCGCAACAACCAGCTTACCGATGCGGCCTTCATCAATCGCCTCAAGCTCCATTGTCGCTTTATCAGTCTCAATTTCAGCGATCACATCGCCAGAGCGCACTTCGTCTCCTTCTTTTACCATCCATTTGGCAAGCGTGCCCTCTTCCATGGTTGGCGAGAGCGCGGGCATTAGAATCTCGATACTCATGCCTGCACCTCTTCAATGATATCTGTCCAAAGCTCTGAAGGGTCCGGCTCAGGACTTTCCTGAGCGAAATTGGCCGCTTCCGTGACCATGGTTCGAACTTCGGCGTCGATTTCTTTCAAGCCAGCTTCGTCGATCTTCTTTGATTTCAGCAATCGCGCTTTCACCTGCTCGATTGGGTCATGCTCTTCGCGCATGCGGTTCACTTCTTCTCGCGCACGATACTTTGCCGGGTCGGACATTGAGTGCCCGCGATAGCGGTAGGTATTCGTCTCAAGGATGAAAGGACCATTGCCGGATCGGCAAAACTCAGCAGCGCGAGCTGCCGCATCCTTCACTGCGCGCACGTCCATGCCATCCACCTGTTCGCCCGGAATGTTAAAGCTGACACCGCGCTTGGAGAGGTCCGTTTGCGCGGATGCCCGGCTGATGGCGGTGCCCATCGCGTATTGATTGTTCTCGATCACATAGACAACCGGCAGCTCCCAGAGCTCCGCCATGTTGAAGCTCTCATAAACCTGGCCCTGGTTCGCGGCGCCATCGCCAAAATAGACAAAGGACACGTTGCCATTATCTTGATAGCGATTAGCAAAAGCGAGGCCTGTGCCCAAGGACACCTGCGCGCCAACAATGCCGTGACCGCCGTAAAAATGTTTCTCGGCGGAGAACATATGCATGGAACCGCCCTTGCCGCGGGAGAGGCCGCCTTCGCGGCCCGTCAGCTCTGCCATCACCCCTTTGGGGTCGAGGCCCATCGCCAGCATATGACCGTGATCCCTATATCCGGTGATCATCTGATCGCCTTCAACGGATGCCATCTGCACGCCGACGACCACGGCCTCCTGACCGATGTAGAGATGACAAAACCCACCAATGAGCCCCATGCCATACATCTGACCCGCCTTTTCTTCGAAGCGGCGGATGGTGAGCATCATTTTGTAGGATTCCAGATCTTCATCGCTGGTGAATGCTGGAACTTCGGGCTGTTTTCGGGGGGCAGTCTTTCTATTTACTGACTTCTTTGCCGCTGTCTTTTTGGGAGCTGCCTTCTTGGTCGCCATATATCCGGGCCTCGCGGTTGTCATAGACGGGAAATGCCTCAATTCCACCACCCAGGATACGGCTCAAATGTTTGATTTGTATGAAAAAATTCGTGATGAACCAAATTTCAGTTAAACTGGCCAAAATGCGGGCTGTTTACTGAAAGTCAGTTTCGACCAATTGGCCAAAATCACTTTGGATCACGATAAATCGTCAATTCGTCTGGCCGGGAGACCCCCAAATAGGCACGGGCGCGTTCATCAAGCAGGTCCGGATCCAGGCTTTCAGGACGCAGGAGTGCCACCTGACGCTCCAGACGGGCGCGGGCAGCACTCACAACTTCCAGGTTCTCACGTAGCGTCTCAATTTCACTTGAAAGAGCAGACCAAGCGCGTAGTCCCTGGTCCCCCTTCACCGCATTTACGACAAAGTAGGTCAGCAAAAGCCCACACAGGATCGGCAACACCAAGAGCCGAAGCCGAAGAGGTTCATGAGTAGAGACGAGACCAAAGCGTTCCATAGAGATCAGAGAATCACAGAGTGATTCGTCCAGTCAAGTGGAAATGATTCGCGATTCTCTCAATGAGTCCAAATAGTTGGAGGTGTGTCCGCGGGGACTCACTCACGTTGTCGGGAAGGTCGATTCCGGGTCCCCGGCGCTCCACCGAGGGTATTTATTCATGACCGCTTTGAACCGGTCGGACGCCAAAAAGCCTTCCAACCAACCTTGGAGATGAGGCCAGTCTTGCGCATCAAACCAGGCACGGTCGGTATTTGCGAATTGTCGAACGAAGGGCAGGATCGCATAGTCGGCAAAGCTTGCTTTGGAACCGCAGAGCCAAACGTTCTCCGCCAGGCAGGCATCCAGATCTAACAGGATCTTCGACGCCTCTGCCCTATGCTGCTCGGCTACAGCACCCTCGTAGCGATTGGCATATTTGTAGCGATCCAAATGATGTTTAAAGGGACCATCATTCTGCGCCACAAGCCTGTCCATCAGCACACCATCCGCATCCAGCCACCCTTCCGGGTCCGCCTGCGCCAACGCCCAGTTCATTACATCAAGACTTTCTTCGAGCACGCCGCCATCGCCGAGCACCAACACTGGAACTGTCGCCTTGGGAGATGCCTCAATCATTTCTGGCGGCTTGTCCCGCAGCAACACTTCGCGCAAAGCCACCGATTGGCCGCTTGCTGCCAGAGCCAACCGGGCACGCATGGCGTAGGGACAGCGCCTGAAAGAATATAAAATGGGCAGGTCCAGGGTCATTCGTTCAGTTGTACCGGCTTCTCGTATTTGGCGCCGAGATGTTGTTCGTTACGGGCCTTCGCAAGGTCAATCTGCTTCTGGCGGGAGGTGAACCTCGCCTTTTGTTCCGGGCTCGATGCATCAAAACAGTGGGGGCAACTCACGCCACGCTCATATTCCGGTGCTTTCTTTTCTTCCTCTGAAATTGGGCGCCTGCAAGCGTGGCACATGTCGTAACTACCCGGTTTGAGCCCATGCTCAACAGAGACACGCTGGTCGAAGACAAAACACTCGCCCTCCCAGAGACTTTCTTCCTCCGGCACTTTTTCCAGATATTTCAG
>NZQM01000208.1 GCA_002695905.1 Parvibaculum sp. | reverse complement strand
GCAAATGCGGTTTGCACGGCGCTGAAAGCCCAAGGTCAAGACTGTCTGGTTAAGCGCGCGAATTAACTCAAGCAGCGACCCTGGATGGCGTGGTCGCCTCGATAAATCGCACAGTCTTTCGAAGGGCTGTTTCGATATCAGCCTGCGCAATACCAGTTCTGGCAGCGGCTGCTTCGGCGGCGCTTGTGTCAAAGCGGTAGTCGTTGATGAATGCCAGAGTCTCGGCAGGTGTTCCCAACCGTTTCTCCATGCCGCTCTTCAACACCGCACGCAGGGCCCAAACAGGAATGTGCTTGCTGGGTGCCTTGAGATTAAGCTCATCGGCAATAATCCCGACCATATTCTTAAGCGTTGGTGTGCCCTGGTTCAACAAAACATAATCGGTGCTCGGGCAAGCGTCCTGGAGCGGGACTTGGGCGGCGAAGGCTGCGACATAATCGATTGTAACAAGGGGCGTCCAGGCCTGTGGTGTTCCTGGCACAGCGCTGAGCGTACCTCTCTTCAATCCATCGATCAGTCCTTCGATTCCAAAAACCTGATGCGCCTCGCCTGTGTCGGACGCTCCAATCACCGTCGCGGGATTGAGGATAGTGATTGGCAGGCTTTCGACTGCCGCCCTCCGCACTAGAAAGTCAGCCTCAATTTTTGACGCCTCATACGCTCCTACCCGTTTGTATAGACGGCGGAGTTGTTTCTTCGGGTTTGAAGTGCCTTCCGCCAAAGCCGCCGGATCAAAATTGATCGCGTCTCTATGGCGGGGCGATGTTACCAAGTAGCCAGATATATGAACGAAACGCAGGAGCGCAGTCTGCGCTTTCGCCCAATCGAGCAACTCGTGGACAGCACTGGCATTCACGCGTTTCGCGAGTTTGGCGGGCAAGCCCCAATCCATTGCAGCAGCAAAGCTGTAAACATGCGTGATATTGCTGAGTTGTTGGCTGAGTGGTTCCATATCCAAGAAGTTCTCTGTTGCCAGGTCACCCTCAACAAGTATCAAACGTTCTGCGTCGCCCCCATGATCAGAGATCCACTGGACTAAATCTTGCGCTCGCCTGTCTGCATTGCGTATGGGAGCGATGATGGTGGCGCCATCGCGCGTCAGAGCTGCAGCGGTCCAGCGCCCAATAAGTCCGGTAATGCCGGTCATAAGTACTTTGTGTTCCATGAGGTCAAACATTCAGTAAGGGGCTTAAATCAGCCGCGACGTCGGTCAATGGCGTTATGTCTTGCGTCGCTTTGGCTAACAGAAGCGCGCCTTCTATTGAGGATAGTGTGAGCCGTGCGAGACGAGGAGCCCGGTCTGGTGACAGTCCGAGATGAGCAAAGGTTTCAGTGATGAGAGCAAGCCAAGCCTCATATGCCTCTGCGCAAGCTTTCTGCAATAGAGGCGTTGCATTCGTCGCTTCAAGAGCAACGGTTGAGACAGGACACCCTTTTGAGAATTGTGAAGCCTGCAGCTCATCTGCGAAGAGTGCTGAGGTCTTTACCAGAACAGCTTCGGGATTTTCTGCACCTGCCAGGCCCTCCTGCAAAATAACCTCAACCTGCGCGGCACCCGCTTTAACTGCTGCCGCCGCTAGCTCTTCCTTACCACCGGGAAAATGAAAATAGAGCGATCCACGTGGCTGACCGCTTTCGCGAACGATCTGGTTGAGGCCTGTGGCGGCGAAGCCATGCTCTTGAAGCAAACGGGCGGTTGTTTCAACCAATGCCTGCCTGGTTCGATCACCCTTGCTTAGGCGGCCGTCCAGGATTTCTATTTCAGCTGCATCCAACTTTCTGTTTGCCATTTCGCTAAATTATGTAGATCGATCTACTTTTTCAAGATTAGATACAAAAGAAACTCAAAAAGGGGCGGAAACGTTGGTGTTTTCGCCCCACTCAGGTAGGGTCCGGCATCAAAAATGGAGAGATGGCATATGGTTCAGGCGGTTATTTGGGATTTTGGCGGCGTGCTCACCACAAGCCCTTTTGAAGCGTTCAATCGGTTTGAAGCGGAGCGGGGATTACCTGCCGATTTCATCCGCAAAGTCAATTCAACCAATCCCGATACCAATGCCTGGGCGCTTTTTGAACGAAGCGACATCACGCTGACCGAATTCGATGAGATGTTCGCAAAGGAAGCGACCGCATTGGGTGGCAGTGTTACAGGCCGCGAAGTGGTTGCCCTTCTCTCAGGCGACATCCGCCCGGAAATGGTAACAGCGCTCAAGCGCTGCAAAGAGAAGTTCACCGTGGGCTGCATTACCAATAATGTCAGCGCTGGCGAGGGGGCTGGTATGGCGCGGACAGAGGCCAAAGCGGCTGCGGTTGCAGACGTGATGACTCTTTTCGATCATGTCATCGAAAGCTCGAAGATTGGCATCCGCAAACCGGATCCACGCATCTACGAAATGGCCTGCGAAACACTTGGTGTCGAGGCATCCCAGTCGGTCTACCTGGACGATCTAGGGATCAACCTCAAACCCGCCAAAGCACTCGGCATGACAACGATCAAGGTTCTAACCGCTGAGCAAGCGCTGACCGACCTGGAAACGGCGGTCGGCTTCTCGCTTCGCTAAGGCGATCAATACTCACCGCATACAAAAAGGCCGCCCCCAAAACACAATTGGGAGGCGGCCTTTTTATTGGCGATGTTTGCAGACTCAGCTTTTAACAGCCTCTTTCGCTGCCTCTGTGTCTGATGCACTCAGCCCAAGTTCTTTTGCAACATGGTTTACCAAGTGCTCTTCAAACTTGTGGAGGCTGCCGTCTGACAGCGCAACTGACCAGAGCATTTTGAGAAGATCTTTCTTCTCAGCATCATCGAAGCTGTTGGCCACAATATTGATAAACGCCATATCGGAATAGTTGGCCTTTTGACGTTTTTCAGCAACGTCCACAAGGTCGTTTGCCGCGTCGTCGGTGAGGCCGAACTGCTCCTTCACCACACGCGTAATGGTCGCGCGCTCACCTTCATCAAAATCGCGATCAAGGCGCGCCGCCTCGACCATCAGCGCCGCCGCCGCCACTTGCTTTGCATCGCCACTGGCAACCGTCGCCGCAGGTGGCGCTTTTGGGCCGTCTTTTAAAAGGCTCAGAATTTTATCGAGCATATGTGCCTCCGGTCTTCCCTATGATGCCCGCTCCTGGATTGGCCAGCATCTGTTGTCTGAAACTATAACGCCGCCGACGGACAATGTCCCTCGACGGCGTTGTTTTTCTTTATCCCACATTTTTAGTGTGCGAGAGCGCCTGAGGGCGCCTTCACAGGGCGTTTGCGTGGGAAGAGCATGTCGAGCACCACTGCAATAGCTGGCAGCGTCGTGATCGCCATGATCATGTTGATTGAGAACATAAAGGTCAGCAAGAGACCCATATCTGCCTGGAATTTCAGGGCTGAGAAGGTCCAAGTCGACACACCAACCGCCATGGTGATGGCTGTAAATACAACCGCCATACCGGTTTCGAAGAGTGTCTGTTTGTAGCTGTCAGTAATGTTCAAGCCCTCCGCAAGGTGGAACTGAACGCGGTTGTAGATGTAGAACGCGTAGTCCACACCCAGCCCCACGGCCAGCACCATCACCGGCAGCGTTGCCACAGTGAGCCCAATTTGGAGCACTTCCATGAACCAATAGCCAAAGAAGGTGGCGAAGGTAAGCGGAATGGTACATGCGATCGTTGCACGCCAGTCACGATAGGTAAGGACCACCAGAATGACGATTGCCACATATACCCAGAGCATCATTGGAAGCTCTGATGTTTCAATCTCCTGGTTCACAGCTGCCTGTACACCCATATTGCCGGATGCCAAACGGATTTTCACATCCTCACGTGCGTTTGCGGCACGCCATGCAACAACTTCTTCAACCGCCCGCTCAATCGTCGTCGCCTTTGCATCGTCCAAGAAGATCAGAAGAGACATAACCGAACAGTTCTGGTTGAGAAGGCCTGTTGAAGGTGGAACCGGCCCCACTGCTTGCACAAGAGCGAACTGATTACGCGGAAGCGCCCGCCATTTGAGGTTCCCCTCGTTCCAACCTGCCGATGAGTTCTTCACCGCATAGGGAAGCGAGATGGCAAGAGAGACGCCCTCGACATTTTCCATGTGCCAGGTAAAGCGGTTCAGGTAGCGCATATATTCATATTTGATACAGGCTTCCGTCGGCGTTTCGGTTACAACGGTCAACAGGTTCAGACCAAGAGAGAACTTCTCAGCGATGTTCGTACTGTCGAGATTGTAGCGCGCATCAGGGTGCAACTCAGGAGACCCAGGGTGCAGCGCACCAACGTGGCGATCCTGGCTTTCAACCACAGCGGCAACAAAAAGTCCCGTTGAGATAATCAACGTGACGACGGCTGTTTTTGGATTCGCTATGTTACCAAGTACACGCATGATTTTTAGACGTGTTTCCCGTGCCCGGGCAACACGATCTGCAAAGCCTTCATCAAAGGTGAAGTAGGACGCCAGGATTGGCAACATGATGAGGTTGGTGATGATCTTCAGCGCCACACCAATGGATGCTGTAATCGCCAATTCCTGGATCATCTGGATCGGGATCAAGTAGAGCGTCCCGAAACCAACCAAGTCAGTCAGCAGAGCCATCGACCCTGGGATCAATAGACCTGAGAAACTTGTCCGGGCGGCTTCTTCAGAGGTTGCGCCATTGGATATCTCAGCGGTGATCAGGTTGATCTGCTGCACCCCATGACTCACCCCGATCGCAAAAACCAGGAAAGGCACCAGGATCGCCAGTGGATCAAGGCCGTATCCCAAGAATGCCAGCACACCGAATTGCCAAACCACAGAGGTCAAGGATGCAAAGAGCGGCAGGAAGGTGAGGATGATTGAGCGCGAGTAGAGGTACACCGACAAGGTCGTCAAGATGAACGCGATGATGAAGAACTGAACAACCGAACCAGCACCGTCGGCAATATCACCGATTAGCTTTGCAAAGCCAATGATGCGAACGGTGTAATTTCCACCCTCTTTCTCGTACTTGTTTCGAATTTCTGATTCGAGCTTTGCCGCAAGGTCGAAATAGTCGAGCTTCGCTTGAGTCTTCGGATTGTACTCAAGAAGCTCTGCCGTAATCATCGCAGCGCTGAAGTCTTCCGCAACCAGGCGGCCAACAAAGCCACCCCGAATAACGTTATTCTCGATCTGCGCGAGTGCTGCCGGGTTCATCGTCTCTGATGTCACCGTGCCCGGGATCACGTCGTCAGCACGAATGCCTTCTTCTGTGATCTCAAGATAGCGGGTGTTGGGAGTCCACAAAGACGTCACAGTGTGGCGGGCGACCCCTGGAAGGAAGAAGATATCATCGGTGATATCTTTATATTCCTGGAAGAACTCTTTGTTCCAGATTGTTCCTTCATTGGCTTCCAGCACAATGATCACACGGTTTGAACCGAAGAGCTTCTCGCGATACTCTTGGAAGGTCTGAATATATTCGTGCCCTTTAGGCAACTGCTTATCGAACCCAGCATCCATACTCAGTTGCGTCGCATAGTAACCCGAGTAAAGCGTGAAAACTGCGAGCGCCGCGAGAATGATAATGCGGGTCCTAAAAATAAGGGCTTCGAGTAACTTTACCATAGACCTTTTCCCGTCTCCCTGGTCGCCCCTCGGCGACCGTCAACACTAAACGCAAATCAGAACCGCTCTTCCTCCGTACACGGGCAAGTGCGGCGCATCTGCGCAAAACTATTTAGGGGGAAGATCCTAATAAAACGCTGAGCCTCTCGTGAGCGCCCAACGAGAATCTTGTTGGTCAGAACCCTTAAACAGGGTTGTGCCCTGCTCGCCTGTTTGACCTCCACAAAATACGCAGATCGCGCCTCTCGTGGCCTACCCCCTCCCAAGTCCCGCTTTTTGCGGGTCGTCGACATTAAATTGCCGATCGCATTCTTATCTATCTTATGGCTGGAGACTTAGAAGGTCAGCATCCAGCACCCCTTGTTGCTTAATACTCTGCCAGCCGGACGATCTGCCGCCTGATTTTGCGTGCAACCCTTCTCCGATAGCACAGTTTTCTTCCCAATGTAACGGGAAAGGCATGCCTTAACCTGGGATTTGAACGGATGAGATTAACAATGTCAGACGAGGTTAACGAAAGCCCCTACCTGCGATCCAGTCTGCCTCCATCGTCCCATTACTTATCGCTGAGCCCCCAATACGCATTCATTCGCTTCTCTCTCCGGTTCACACCTCGTTTAGCAAAGATGACGGAGGTGTCATTTTCCGCTTGATAGACATCTAACCTCACCCTATCTTTTGACTCAAGATGAGTTTTTGGCTCTTTTCGGGCTTTTGGCGCAGGAACTGTACGTTTCACTATGCAATGCGCCTTTCTGGAGGAATAAATGACTGAAATTCGGCAGATTACAAAGGACGAGGCTTACAATGCCTGCCCGCCCGATGATTTCCCTGCGATGATGAACGTCGACCGGTACGGCAACCGGTCGAGCGCATTCGACAAAATCATCTCCGCCACTCATGACCATTTCTGGGATCCGCTCGACACAAAATATATTGATTTCTCAGAGCCTTTCGACACGGAAACTCAGATGATCATGCCGGAAGAAATGATCCCTGAATTTCGGCTTCCCTGTTTCCAGGCACTTTCTGAAAAAGACAAAGTGCGGTTTGCCAACGAAACTGCTCGATGGAGCCTTTCGGCAATCCTTCATGGCGAACAAGGCGCCCTCAATCTATCGGCGAGCCTTTGCCACATTCTTCTCGATCCGGGCGCACAGGAATATGCCGCGAACCAGACGCGCGAAGAAGCGCGCCATGTCACGGCATTCGCCAAATATGTGGAAACGCGCTTCGGCAAACCATTGCCTGTTGGCGACACGCTGGGCACCCTTCTTACTGATATCGTGAATTCTCCCGAAGTCTACAAAAAGATTGTAGGCATGCAGATGCTGGTCGAAGGTCTTGCAATGGGCGCATTCGCAACGCTCTACACCAAATCCAGCGATCCGCTCCTCGTCAAACTCACCCAGCTCGTCATGACCGACGAAGCTTTCCATCACAAGTTTGGGAAGATCTGGGCCGACCGGACCATTCCAAGCCTGTCGGAGGAAGAACAGAACATCATTGAGGACTGGGCAGCGCATTGCTTCCAGACCCTGCTTTTCAATCTGGTGAATCCAGAACAGAAGAAAGTGATCTATCCGCAGTTCGGTCTTGATTGGGAAACCGTGCAGGCGGAAATGCTCGAAGCGTTTACCGACGATGACCGCCGGGAACAGATGAAAGAAGGCACGAACATCTTCCGTGTCCTCATCAAGACACTCGTGAAAGCAGGCATCATCACCGATCGCACGAAAGACTTCTATGCCACCTATGTCGACATGGAGGAACTGAAAAAAGAGGGCGACCGGATGATTGGGGATGATATCGCAGAAGACGGTATCAAATACCTCAAGACCATCAACTTCTCGACCAATGAGGATGCTCTCTCCGGTCTTTCGGCTGCAGAGTAAATTTCTCCCTGCGAAACCTGGTTTCGCACCTCCCGAGGGCGGCTTTCCTCCAAAGCCGCCCTTTCTTTTTCCTATGCTTCCGTTTTGAACTTGCAAACGCTCCATCGGCCGCTTGTTTAATCGCCGCATTTTCGAACCACAAAAGTCGGTCAACTTTTGTTGAAAATGCATTAGCATCGCACACATGAAACTTGCCACCATCGAAGAGCTCACCCACGCAACACTGAATGCTCAGGGGGAGACGCTCCCTCCGATGCCTTGGAATGAGATCGGCCAAGGCCTTTGGGGGATCGTTTATGATCTTGGTGACGGATCGGTTCTGAAACTTGTGCGAAAGCGCGGCGGACTGGGCACCCCGACAACTCTCATTCGCCGTGAAGTTGCCGCTCTAAAAGCACTCGGTAGCACGCAGTGCAGCGGCTTTGACATCCCTGAGCTGTTGGGTCACGGCGACATTGATCTTCCAGCCAATCCTTTTGTTGCGCCTCTTGAAGGCTGGCTGCGATTGTCGAAGCTTGAGGGCAGGCGCCTGGGGGATGTCATTCCGCCAACACCAGACGGTCGGCAAAGGCTGGGTGAGACACTCGGCGCCGCTCTGGCTGACTTTCACGACGATACAAAAGCGATCAGTGATGCGACGGACCTGCCGCAAAAAGATCCGATCTTGCGCGCCATTAGAGAATTGCGAGAGGCGCTTCCCAAACCAGACGACAAAGCGCTGTGCGACAGTCTCAAAGAGCGTTGGACGGCCTTGTCCTCATCGCCTGTTTTCTTACACGGCGATGTCAATCTCAGTAATGTTCTGGTGACCGACGACGGCAAGTTCGGCCTGCTTGATTTCGCTGAATGTGGCATGGGTGCGCCCCATGCAGAATTTCGGCATTTCGAAGAACGGCCAGAGATCAGAGATGCGATCTTTATGGGCTACCAAGCGGCCAGTGGTGAGCCAATTGATTTGGATGTCTATTATCTCGCCGCCACGGTAAACGCCCTTGGCACGCTTTATCATGGCGGCACCGTACAGCCTGGTGTTGCAGCCAATGACCCGCGCAAAGGCATGCGCCTTCGAGGCATGGTACGACATTGCGCAGATAAAGCAGGCCTTGAGGTTTAGCGTTCATGAGCGATGAAGATGCCCTCACCCATGCAACCAGCGACGGTCGTCAGTCGCCTGTCGCTGCGGCGGTGCAGCGTGGCGTGTGCCGCATGCTCATTCACATGGGACATATGCCCATTACGGAACTCGGTCTTAAAAACGGACGGCGGGTTGACGTCGCCTCTCTCGACAAAAAGGGCGATGTGATCATTGTGGAGATCAAATCATCGCTCGCAGACTTTCGGGTAGATCAGAAATGGCACGAATATCTGGACTATTGTGATCGGTTCTTCTTTGCGGTCCCACCCGATTTTCCGTTGGACCTACTGCCAGAAGATGCCCATGTAGGCATTGTTGTCGCTGACAAGTTTGGTGCTGAAATTTTGAGGGAGCCGGAGCGAGATGCGCTGTCAGCTGCCCGACGAAAGGCGATCACTATTTTGTTTGCAAGAGCAGCCGCTGCCCGCGTCCACCAGGCTCTCGACCCAGGCGTCAGTGCGCTTCTAACGAATGACGATCCCGATTGACCGCTTAGCGCGGTGCGCGCTTTGCCAAAATGCGCTGCAGGGTCCGACGGTGCATATTCAAGCGACGCGCCGTCTCTGAGACATTTCGATTGCAGAGTTCATAGACACGCTGAATATGTTCCCACCGCACACGATCCGCCGACATGGGGTTTTCTGGCGGTGGTGCCTTTTCTCCTGGCTGTGCCATGAGTGCTGCCTCAACATCATCTGCATCAGCTGGTTTTGAGAGATAGTCGACGGCACCCAATTTCACGGCCTCTACAGCGGTGGCAATATTGCCATAACCGGTGAGCACGATGACGCGTGCGTCCTCGCGAACAGTGTGCAGAGCTGACACAACCTCAAGTCCACTTCCATCGTCTAAGCGCAAGTCGACGACGGCATAGTTCGGTTTGACATTCTGGGCCAAGCGAACGCCTTCTTTAACTGTGCCAGCCTGAGAGACAGTGAAGCCTCGATTTTCCATTGCCCGGGCCAATCGCCCAAGGAACGGGGCATCATCATCTACCAACAGGAGGGTGCGTTCCTCGTGTGCCGGTTCATGTGCTTCATTCGCTTCGTCTGTCATGGTGCTCCTGCCGACCGCGAGGAATGGCAGCGAAAATAGTCTGCCGTTGGAGCGTGAATTTTACGCTGTTACGCCCGTCACGCCAACTCATGATCGCTTATTTGGTCCTGTGCTCCACCTATAGGTGGCGCTTCTATAGCGTCTCTGGGCCATTCCACAATAACCACAGCGCCAGTGCGACCATCTGTCCGGTTTCCGAACAAGACCGTTGCGCCGCTTCTTTCCAACAGGGTTTTGCCAATAAAAAAACCGAGGCCCATTCCCTCGTGAGACCCGTCGCTTGCGGATCTTGGCGTTCCGCGCGGGCGGGTGGTGACATATGGCTCCCCCAATCTGTCCACCATATCCATCCGGAAACCAGGGCCATCATCGGTGATTGAAATGCGGACCATCTCCCGGTCGAATTCGCCAGTAAGGGTAACGGTACGCCGCGCATAATCTGACGCGTTTTCAACAAAATTTCCAAGTCCATAGAGGATCTCAGGCCTGCGAACCAGAGACGGCGCTGGCGTTTCTCCTTCTGTCGCCAGATCAAACAACACATCCATATCCCGGTGTGGTGCCACAATTTCGCTTAGAAGGGCGTCAATCTCTATGCGTGCGTAGAGGGCGTCGCGAGCGTCTGGTCGGTGGGTCAGTCTTGAGAGGATTTCCTTACACCTCTCCACCTGTGAGCGGAGCAGATTAAGATCCTCGTCCAATTGATCACCGGTCGGCTTATCGCGTTGAAGCTCTCGTGCGACAAGGGCAATCGTTCCAAGAGGCGTCCCCAGCTCATGGGCGGCGGCGGCAGCCAACCCATCAAGCGCTGAAAGCCTTTGCTCTCTGGCGAGCACTAGCTCGGTCGCTTCCAGAGCGTTTGACATGCGACGCGCTTCGTCGGCGATGCGATAGGCATAAACCGCGACAAAGCCTAAGCCCAACAGAAGCGCCGCCCAAATGCCTGCTTGATAGGTCCAAGGCAATACAAGAGGCGCGTCGGGCGTCCACGGGAGTGGCAAGTGATAGATGGAGAGGGTCGTCACACAGATGAAGGCCAGAAACAAAAGAAGACCGGTTGATTTGGGCGACAGGGTAGTCGCTGAAATCGTCACCGGAACCATAAAAAGCAATGAAAAGGGGTTGCCAAGCCCGCCCGTCAGGTAAAGCAAAGCCGCCAGTTGAAGCAGGTCATAGGCGAGGTATGCAGCCGCCTGATTATCGGGCAGGCGTACGGGCGTTCTGTATCGGAGCGCCAGAAACACATTGAGCCACGCAGAGGCAGCGATGGCTGCCAGACTGAAGCCGAGAGGCAGCGGAAACTTGAGGCCGAAATAGACAAACAGAACGGCGCTTAATTGGCCGGCCACCGCCAACCATCGCAGCAGCATAATCGTTTGCAGGCGGATCCCCGCCTGATTGGTAATAAAAGAAGAACGGCTGTTGGGTTGGGCCATGGCCATTTCACCTGGAGCAATGTTGCGCCTCTTGGAAATAGCCGATCAGGCGTTGGACGGCCAGCCTGCATTGTCAGGTGCCGCCAGGGGTCGGCTCTCACCGATCTTCATAACCCATACGGAATCATCCGCTAGACCTGCCGCTTTCCCAGCCGCGATAAAGCGTTCTGGAGGTTCAAAAGGCGGTTCTTGGGTGAGAACAACCGTTCCCCAATGCATGCCAACCAACGTGTTTGCTTTCAGATCCTGTCCCATCAGCACCGCTTCTTCCGGCGTGGCGTGGGATGCCCTCATCATTTCCCGTGGCGCATAGGCGCCGATGCCCAACAAAGCAGTGTCGAATGGGCCATAACGCTCACCAGTTTCCTTAAACACAGGACCATAGCCGGAGTCACCTCCAAAAAAGAGGTGGTGGTCTGGCCCCTTGAAGGCAAACCCCGCCCAAAGGGACGTGTTGTGATCGAACCCTACACGCCTCGACCAATGCACAACGGGCAGGGCCGTGACCTTTAGATCGTTCACCACGAGATCGTCGTACCAGTCCATCTCAACGACATGGGTGAACCCACGTTTCCTAAAAAAGTCTCCCAGGTTGAGGGGTACCAAAACGGTCATTCGGTTCTTGTCTGGCAGTTGTGCCAGGGCTCGTTCATCCAAATGATCATAGTGATTGTGAGAGACGACGAGGACATCAATAGGCGGCAGATCGCGGATCGCTATGCCGCTTTTTACATACCGGCGGGGCCCAAATCCGGCGGGGCCTGCATAAGTGGTGAGATAGGGGTCAGTCAAAATGACCTTTCCCGCAATGCGGCAGAGAAAGGAGGCATGTCCCAACCAGGTAATAAAATCGCCGGGCTGATCCAGGTATTCTCTCAACTCTCTAGTCGCTTGCTCACGCGGCATGACGTGGGATGTCGGCACCTCAATCTTATTGAAGCTGCGTCCAAACATTTCCGCGAAATAGGGAAGAGCGACACGCAACGGAACTGATTTCTTCGGGCTGCCCTTTGGATTGCGGAATTTACCATCTGGCAGGTGATGCCATGGTCGACCTCCAGAAGGAGAGGCGGCACTTTTTGGATCAGTCTTCGTCTTGGTCATAAAGAAGAAGATAGGGTGCGCTCACCCGCGATAAAAGGGGCAGCTTTATACGATTGTCTGACTTCGCACCCATGAAGGACCTCAGTAAGCGCCTTCTTCGCGCAACATATTGGCGATCACCCGATCGCGCCGCTGCTCAGCAATGGCGAGTGCGGTTCGGCCCGTTAGGTCAGTCGCCTCATAATCTGCGTCCCAATCGAGGAGCAGACGAACCATCTCTGCCTGGCCTGCTCGCGCCGCAATAATGATAGCCGGCTCGCGGCTGGCTCCGAGCCGATCCGGGTCTGCGCCCGCTTCCAAGAGCGCCGCACTCAAATGAACCAATTTTGTTCCCGCAAGAAGCGTTAGCAGCGTATCGCCTGCTCTATCTTTCGCCTTTATTCGGGCTCCATTTTCGAGCAGGAAGCGAAACACGTCTGGTTGATTAAACTGCAGGGCCACAAAAAGCGCAGGTGAACCCAATTTGTCCCGCGAATCGAGAGACTCTCCGCGCACAAGAGCCGCATTTAGCGCTTCAATGTCCCCATCACGCACCGCTTCAATTAAAGGTGTGTCCGGTGCGACCACGGTGGGTTGCTGGATGCCGCTGGCAGCAGCGTTCGTCACCGCTCCGAAAACCAACAGAATCGCTAACAGCATAAATCCTAGAATCTGTTTGGATGTGAGATCACTCCCACCTCGCTCATATCTCACGATCATCTTCTTTTCTTTGTCAAATTCTCAGATTGTGTCCTGCGACGAGAATCCACATTGCCGGATATTACTCGGATAGGCTACCTATGCCCGGATCGTACTTGTAGGTTGTTTCTGGTCCAAGGCAAACTTGCATCGGCCCCAAATGCGGGATGATGAAAATGTCAGAACCCGCCTGAATACAACATGAATACATACAATTGGAGCTCCCATGTCGCGATTAACTGTATTTCTTGTTGCCATTGTCGGCATTGCGATTGCGACCGCCGGGATCATCTACCTGACTCCGCCTGCGGACGAAGGCGATTACCCACAACGCACCAGCGGTGCCGCTCTCATTGGAGGTCCATTCGAACTTGTGATGCACGACGGCAGCACCGTCACGAATGAAACTTTCAAGGGTGAGTTGATGCTGATCTATTTTGGCTTCACCTTTTGCCCTGATGTCTGTCCAACAGAGCTTCAGATTATGAGCAATGCCTTGGATCTTGTTGGAGATGATGCTGATCAGGTCCGCCCGATCCTGATATCCATCGACCCGGAACGCGATACCGTCGAGACGATGGCCCAGTATGTGAGCCATTTCCATCCTCGGATGACTGGACTTACTGGCACAGCTGAGCAGATCGCAACGGCGGCTCGAGCGTACCGAGTCTATTACGAACGGGTGGAAGATCCAGGCTCCAATGCTGCCTACACAATGGATCATTCTTCTATTGTGTATCTTATGGACAAAGAGGGTCAGTTCATCACCCATTTTGGCCCCGGGACAAAGCCCGAGAAGATGGCTGAGACCATTCGCAGCGCCTTGAACAATAGCTAAACGTGCTGGATTTTCTATTTTTCGCATTTGCGCCTAAAGCTCTGGGCGCTGAAGTGCTTCAACTGGAAATGCTCTTCGTCATTCAGTTTCAAATATCTGAGCGTCGCTCCTGAAGGCTTTGAACTCAAGTGCGTTCCCAGATGGGTCGCGAAAGAACATTGTTGCCTGCTCTCCCGGCAATCCCTCGAACCGTACATGCGGCTCGATCATGAACGTCACGCCCGCGGCCTTTAACCTCTCCGCAAGCAGCTCCCAAGCCCGCCAGCATAGGACCAGACCGAAGTGCGGCACCGGGATTTCATCACCATCTACCGCATTACTCACTTCCGGATTGGATTTTGCCTCATCCAGATGCGCAACGATTTGATGCCCATATAAATCAAAATCCACCCAGTGAGTGTCGCTTCTCCCTACGCCGCACCCAAGGACGCCTTCATAGAAAGACCGCGCGGCGGTCAGGTCGTTCACAGAAAATGCGAGATGAAACCTTGGTATGCTTGACATGACCACAGCTTACCCGCTTTCTGGTGCACATTGTAGGCTGAACACGCATCGTGTGATTCGTTAGAGTACAGTGCCCCCATGAAAAAAATGTCCCGTGCTTTGCACATGGATACGTTGTCGCTTCGCGGCGAACAGGTTCCGCTGGTCGTGCGGCATAATCCGCGCGCGCGACGATTTATTGTGCGCGTCGATATGACAACCGGTGCCATCCACGTCACCACACCTAACAAGCGCAACGTCAAGGCAGCGATATCTTTTGCCCATAGCCACGCCGATTGGCTTATTGAACAACGTCAGCATGTTGCGCTCGCAGAACCCTTTTGTGATGGCGCGTTGGTGCCGGTGAGAGGCATACCGCATCTTATTCGGCATGTGGAAAGCCAACGCTGCGCGGTACACTGCGTGCCACAGAGTGACACTGGCATGCCTGAACTCCATGTTGGTGGAGACGTTTCCTTCCTTCCGCGCCGCGTCACTGACTGGCTCAAACAACAAGCCAAGGCCGATCTCAATCAAAGTGTTTTGACACATGCTGGCGAGCTCAACGTGCGCCCGAGCCGCATTACGGTGCGAGACCAAACCAGTCGGTGGGGGTCATGTTCGTCGACCCGGGCACTTTCCTTTTCCTGGCGCCTTATATTTGCGCCCACAGAGGTCCTTGACTATGTCGCCGCACACGAAGTTGCTCATTTGGTTCACATGAACCATGGCCCTCAATTTTGGCGCACAGTGGAGCGGCTGGTTCCCGCCTACTCTCAAGCGGTACGGTGGCTGGAAACTGAGGGCCCTGCTCTCCACAAATATGGCGTCGCGCCGCTTTCTTTGGGCTAAGATCCTCCATACGCCTTTGTCTCGCCTTTTTTGGCGCTCAGCAATAGGGTGGGTACAGACGAAAACTGGGAGAGTGTGATGGTGAGCGATCGAATGGCACCAATTAAAAGGGATGATGGTCCGTCAAATAATGGCTTCAGCGGTGGCGTGGTGGCTGCGAGCTTTGTAGGCGCTCTCGGCGCACTGCTCATCGTCATCGGCGTTGAGAAAGCATTTGATACAGACACGGTGACTGAGACAGTGGGTGCTGCCCTCTCTCTTACGGTCCCGGCTGACGGTGCCGAGCAACTGGTTAGCATTGGCACGGTAGCGACGTCGGCAACACTCACATTTGAAGAAGCAGGCACCTACCGCGTCGAGCTTCGCGGCCTGGATGGCACATCTGATCCGGTTCTGGCGCTGTTCGCCGCCAACAGCGAAATGGCAACGGTCACGAATGATGATACTGATGGGCTGGACGCCATGGTGCCGGTAACCGTTACAGAGGGCAGCGAGACCTGGCGTGTTGACCTGACCAGCTATGGCGAAACAGGTGGTCCAGGCGTCTTGCGTGTCCTGCCTGCGCCTGACGGACTTACCGCAGGCACCACGTTGACGGAAGGGCCAGGCGGGTTCCCCGCCGACGGTATCGCGACATTGGAGTTGGACAATCCTGCAACCAGCAGCCTGGACGCAGATGGCTCGTGGTATCAATTCACCCCATCCCAATCCGGCCGCCATGTTGTTTCTGTACGGGCTGCAGATGAGAGTCTCGACACGGTCGCCCATCTTTTGCCAGTCCTTCCCGGTGCCGACGCTCCAGCCGCAGGCACCGATATCACGACCATGACCGCAGCCTTCATATCTGACGATGATGGTGACGGATTCAACCCCCGCTTTGAACGCTATCTGCAGGCTGGAGCCACTTATTATCTGTTTGTGCGTGGTTTCGATGAGAGCGCAGACGGGTCCTTCGCGGTGACGGCCACTTTCCTTGGCGATCAGGTGAGCGCCAACGAGACCCCCACGCCAGAAGAAACCGTTATTGTCGAAGAAGAAGAGCCGGTCGATGAAGGCCTGCCAACCAGTTCAGGCACCACCGGAAACAGCAATAAAAACTAACACTCGAAGAAACACTTAACGCCAGGTTGGGCGCCCGGGCCGTATGTTCGGGCGCCTGCCTGTATCTTCTTCCCCACTCGCAGAACGACCGAATAGACGATCAAAGAAACCGCGCTTGTCTTCCGGTTCCGCGTTTGGCTCTTCATCAAAAGGCCAGGTTCCAATCGACCCCGTCGCCGCCGCGACAGGAGTATAGGCCCCCGGCAAGGCAGAGACCTGTACACCGCGCTGGGTGCTCTCCATAAATTCACGCCAGATGCTTGCCGGCACGCCGCCACCAGTAACCTCATTCATTGGGGTCCCGTCATCATTCCCGACCCAAACACCGACGACGAGGTCGGCGGTGTAGCCCACAAACCAGGCATCCCTGAAATCCTGGCTGGTGCCAGTTTTGCCGCCGCTTGGTCGCCCAGCAAGCGCCGCCCGGCGCCCCGTGCCCGTGCGCACAGTCTCGCCCAGCATATGGTTCATCATGCCCAGGGTTTGCTGAGACATGATGGGGCCAAGGCCGGCGCCGCGGCGCTGGTACAGCCTGTTGCCGGAAAGGGTCTCGATGCTCTCGATCCCATGAGGAATGACACTCGCGCCACCATTTGCAAAAGCTGCGTAAGCAGAAGTGAGCTCCAGGAGAGTCACTTCAAATGTGCCCAGCGCCAGAGATGGGTGCGGTGCCATATCGCTGCGGATGCCCAGTCGGCGGGCTGTGCGGATGACGTTTTCGCGACCGACTTCTTCTGAGATCTGAACGGCAATCGTATTTACTGATTTTGACAGAGCATGGGTTAGAGTCATGACGCCATCGTTTGTTTCGGAATAGTTGCGCGGCGACCACCCATCCACAATGACGGGAGCATCGACACGCAGTGTGTCTGGCGTCAATCCCCGCTCAAGCGCGGTCATAAAGACAACGGGTTTGAAGGCAGAGCCTGGCTGACGCTCAGCATAAACAGCCCGATTAAACTGACTTTGCCGATAGGACCTCCCGCCAACCATTGCGCGAATGGCCCCATCCGGCGTCATAGCCACGAGCGCAGCTTGTGTGACGCCAAGCGCACGTTCGTTGCGAGCGAGAGCTGCATCAATGGCGCGTTCCGCCGCCCGCTGCAGGTCCGTGTCCAATGTCGCGCGCACAACAAGGCTGGAATTTGGTCTACCCGCATAGCCGGGCACCCGGTCCACAACCCAGTCGGCGAAATAATTAGCAGATTGAGATCTGGCTGCGCCTCGGAGTGCTGCTGGATTATCAAACGCCCACTGGCCGTCCTGATATTCAATGCGACCATCGCGTACCATGACCGCGAGGACCGTTGCGGCTCTTTCCTGCGCTCTGGCGAGATCGTTGGTCGGTGCGTAGCGGGATGGCGCTTTCAAGAGACCCGCCAGCATCGCAGCTTCGGGTAGTGTGACGTCGCGGGCGGATTTTCCGAAATAGCGCTGAGAGGCCGCTTCAATACCATAGGCTCCACCACCAAGATAGACCCGGTTCAAATAGAGCGTAAGGATCTCGTCTTTTGTGAACTTCGCTTCCAACCACAAGGCCAAAAGCGCTTCCTGCAGTTTACGGTCGAGGGTGCGTTCAGGTGTCAGAAAAATATTCTTCGCAAGCTGCTGGGTAATGGTTGACCCGCCCTGCACAATTGAACCTGCCTTCAGGTTCGCGACCATGGCCCTTGCCAGACCAATCGGATCAATACCGAGATGGGAATAGAACCGCTTGTCTTCGGTCGCAACCACTGCGTCTACTAGATAGGGGGGCAGGTCAGCCAAGCGTATGGCGGTGCCATGACGGCCACCCCGGGTGACAATTGGTGTTCCATCCTTTGCTGCAATGGTGACACTGGGAGATCCATCGATATCCCAGAGATTATCCGTGCTCGGCAGAGTGAGAGCGTAGTAAAGGATGGTCCCGCCTACCGCCACCATGCCCCAAAGCCCTGCGACTGTGGACCAATAGACGATTTTCGCGCCTAAGCTCTTTTCTTCATCATCGCGTGATTTTGATCGGGATTTCGTGTGGGCCTTTCGACGCTTCTTTTTCGGAGGCTCCAGCTCAAGGCGCAGAGTGCCAAGGAAGGGGAGACGACGCGACACAAGCTCGCGGTTGCGGGTGTTGCCTGCACCCGTTTTGCGTCTGCCTTTTCGTCGTTCACTCATCGGCCTGCCGTTTCGACATCGGTCTATCCTCCAAAGCCAATATACCGGCCTCTGGGGTCCTGTTCTTGTGGGCGTTAACAATCTATGAAGCGATGGTTAACGAGGGGTGAAGAAGGTCTGCCTCACACTGTCCGCGAGGGCGGCGTTTTGCTGAAGAAGTGCGGCCACAAGATGGCGCCCCACACCACCTCCGAATCTCACTTGTTTTTCATGGACTTGACGAGCCTGCACCGGACCACTAGGTTTTCGCCCATGATGACGAACAGGACAGCCCTTCTACGACTTACCACCCCGGCCGCTTAAGCGCGCCGGTGGAAGACCGCTTGCGGTCCCTGTTCCTACACCTCGTCATTTCAGAAAACCCGACATCATGATCAGAATATCGACGACAAGCCGCTGTCTTTTCGCACGGGCGCGCCATATGGACCGACTTAGAAGCTCCGCTTCCTAACCACCCAATATGCAACCGAATCCGAACCGGAGACCTTCTATGACCAACCCGACCAACAAACCATCGCCCATGGCATTTCAGCGATACCGACCCTATCAAACGATCAAACTCACTGATCGCACCTGGCCTGACGTCACAATCGATCACGCACCGATCTGGTGTTCTGTGGATCTGCGAGACGGCAATCAGGCGCTCATTGACCCGATGAGTGTCGAAGAAAAGAAGCGCATGTTTCAGACGCTCTGCGACATCGGCTTCAAAGAGATCGAAGTAGGGTTTCCTGCCGCGTCGCAGACAGACTTTGATTTTGTCCGCGCCCTCATCGAGGAAGGGCGCATTCCAGACGATGTCACGGTTCAGGTTTTAACGCAGGCACGACCAGAATTGATTGAGGAAACCTTCCGTTCCCTCAAAGGAGCGCGCCGCGCAATCGTCCATCTCTACAACTCCACATCCGAGCTGCAGAGACGGGTCGTGTTCGGTTTAGACAAAGCGGGCATCACAAAGATTGCGACGGACGGCGCCAAACTGGTTCGCGCTTTGGCGGAACAAGCGCCAGAGACCGAGTGGGTATTTCAATATTCCCCGGAAAGTTTCACGGGAACCGAGATGGATTTCGCTGTCGAGGTTTGCGAGGCGGTGATGGATGTTTGGAAACCGACCCCTCAAAAGAAGATGATCGTCAATCTGCCCGCCACGGTCGAGATGGCCACGCCCAATATCTACGCAGACCAGATTGAATGGTTTGCCCGCACGCTGAAAAACCGGAACAGCGTGATCCTGTCCTTGCACACCCACAATGACCGGGGGACCGGTGTGGCGGCGAGTGAGCTCGGGGTGATGGCCGGCGCCGATCGGGTTGAAGGCACGCTCTTTGGCAATGGAGAACGCACGGGCAATGTCTGTGTGGTGACGCTTGCGCTCAACATTATGAGCCAGGGTGTCGACCCGGAACTTAATTTCTCCGACATTGATGCGGTCGCAAAAGTTGCAGAGGACTGCACCAAGCTGCCCATCCCAGCCCGTCACCCTTATGTGGGTGAGCTGGTTTACACAGCGTTTTCCGGCTCTCATCAGGACGCCATCAAAAAGGGTTTTGCCGCGCTCAAGCAACGCAATGATGATTTGTGGGAAGTGCCCTATCTGCCGATCGACCCGAAAGATGTCGGGAGATCCTATGAGGCCGTCGTGCGGATCAATTCCCAGTCCGGCAAAGGCGGTGTGGCCCATATTCTGGCCGACCGGCATGGGCTTGATCTGCCGCGGCCCCTGCAGGTGGACTTTTCCAACGTCATCCAGGAACTTGGCGACGAGACGGGCAAAGAAATCGACGCGGCCACGATCTGGCAGGTGTTTCAGGACACATATGTGAACACGGCGGGGCCAGTCGTCTTTCACGGGTGCAGAGTGACATCCGGCGCCACCACCTGCCGTATCGAGGCGGACGTCACGGTGGATGGCAAGACAAAACTCATCAAAGGATCCGGCACTGGGCCCATCGACGCCTACCTCGCAGGCCTTGAGGCGGATGCTGGAATCACCGCGTCTGTGCAGGGTTTTCACGAACACGCGGTCGCAACCGGCTCGGGTGCGGAAGCGGCGGCTTTTGTGGAGGTTGAAGGCGCCAGGGGCGTCGGGCACGGCGCCTGCATTAATGCAAACACCGTCACCGCATCCTTGGAAGCCGTCACGAACGCGGTCAACAGATCGCTTCAGTAGATACAAAGAGTTTGGGCCAGCCTTCCTTCCGAAAGCTGGCCCGCTTGCCTGTGGGTGTTCCAACTAAATTTCTGTGGGCGCCAATCCCTTTTCTATCGCGTTTTCGAACCATAAAAGTCTGCAACTTTTATTGAAAACGCTTTAGACGTCTAGATTGACGACTGAGAGCGCATTGTCCTGGATGAATTCCCGACGCGGTTCCACAATGTCACCCATGAGCTTGGCAAACAGGTCGTCTGCCTCATCCAGCTCCCGAATACGCACCTGAAGGAGTGACCGCACCTCACTGTCGAGGGTCGTCTCCCAAAGCTGCTCCGGGTTCATCTCGCCGAGACCCTTATAGCGGCTCAGCGCCAGGCCCTTGGTGCCGGCATCAAAGATCGCTTTCAGGAGCTGACTAGGTGAGCGAATTTCATGAGACACGTCTTTCCGTGTCAGCGTACCCGCCTTCACGTAAATTTCCTGCAGATGGGTTGCCATGCTGTCGAGGCGTCGAGCGTCTGAACTGGCGATCAGAGGCCCATCAACAGTGACATCTTCCGTCACACCGCGAACCTCACGCTCAAAGCGTAAGCCACCGTCCTGGGTTGGACGGCCCGTCCAGCCGCGCTCGGTCTCATCAGACAGGAGATCAAGGCGCCGGGCGATATAGTCCGCCGCGCCGCGTGCTGCTTCCGCTTCGGAGAGAAGTTCCGGGTTCAACGCACCGGCAATTGCCGCCTGCTCAACGGCAAACTTCGGATATTTGCTCGGCAGGCCGTTCAGAATCGCATCAGCTTTGCGGGCTTGTTCCACAATCTCACGAAGATCATCGCCGCCGCGCTGTGAACCGTCATGCGTTGTGAAGACCATGTCTTCCAAGCCCGTCGCCACAAGATAGTCCTGCAGGCTTGGTTCGTCTTTGAGGTAGGTCTCTGACTGGCCCTTGCGCACTTTGTAGAGCGGTGGTTGCGCAATATAGAGATGACCGCGTTCAATCAGCTCCGGCATTTGCCTGTAGAAGAAAGTAAGCAGCAAGGTTCTAATGTGTGCGCCGTCCACGTCCGCATCGGTCATGATGATGATTTTGTGGTAGCGAAGTTTTTCGATATCGAAATCTTCGCGGCCAATGCCCGTACCCAGCGCAGTAATCAGGGTCCCGATCTGGTCCGATCCCAGCATCTTGTCAAAACGGGCTCGCTCTACATTCAAGATTTTACCTCGAAGCGGCAAGACAGCCTGAGACTTACGGTCCCTGCCCTGTTTGGCAGAACCACCGGCACTGTCACCCTCGACGATGAAGAGTTCGGACTTTGCCGGATCCCGTTCCTGGCAGTCTGCCAGTTTGCCGGGCAGGCTCGAAATATCCAACGCCCCTTTGCGACGGGTAAGCTCGCGGGCTTTCCGCGCTGCTTCGCGGGCAGCGGCAGCTTCCACAACCTTGCCAACAATCGCTTTACCGGCTGTCGGATGCTCTTCAAACCAGGTGGAGAGTGTCTCGTTCACACTGCTTTCGACGATCGGGCGCACTTCAGACGAAACGAGTTTGTCCTTCGTCTGGCTTGAGAATTTTGGATCGGGCACTTTCACCGACAAAACGCAGGTGAGGCCTTCGCGGGCATCATCCCCGGTGAGCGTCACCTTTTCTTTTTTGGCAATCCCAGACGAGGCCGCATAGCCGTTGATCACGCGGGTCAACGCGCCCCGGAACCCCGCCAAATGAGTGCCGCCGTCGCGCTGCGGAATGTTGTTTGTGAAACAGAGAACGTTCTCGTGATAGCTGTCATTCCACCACAGAGCCAGTTCGACCGTTACACCATCACGTTCTTCAGAGAGGGTAATGGGCTCTTCAATCAGCGCCGTCTTTGTCCGGTCCAGGAACTGAACAAAGGCCTTCAGACCACCATCATAAAGAAGCTCAATGGTTTTGGGCTCGGGATTGCGGGCATCGGTCAGCGTGATGCGCACGCCGGAATTGAGGAAGGCGAGCTCGCGAAGTCGGTGCTCCAGTGTCGCGTAATCATATTCGGTCGTTGTGAAAATTTCCGATGATGCATGAAAAGTAACTTGCGTGCCGCCCTTGTTGCCTGCATCGCCAACAACCTTCAACGGAGCCACCGAGACACCGTCTTCGAACCGCACAACGTGTTCGTCTCCGTTCCGCCAGATGCGCAATTCCAGCCAATCAGAGAGCGCGTTTACAACTGAGACACCCACACCGTGGAGACCGCCGGAGACTTTGTAGGAATTCTGGTCGAACTTCCCGCCAGCATGGAGCTGGGTCATGATGACCTCAGCAGCAGAGATGCCTTCTTCGGCATGAATGTCGGTCGGAATACCACGCCCATTGTCAGAGACAGAGACCGACCCGTCTGGATTGAGGGTCACCTCCACAGTATCGCAATGACCGGCGAGCGCTTCGTCAATCGCATTGTCGACAACTTCGTAGACCATGTGATGCAGGCCGGAGCCATCATCCGTGTCGCCGATATACATGCCGGGCCGCTTGCGCACCGCATCAAGGCCCTTCAGGACCTTAATGCTATCAGCGCCATAATCGGCGCCCATATTGGCGTCATCCGCCATGCTCTCTCCTTGGGGTTCGCTCACGCGAGACGTGTTTTTTGCAAAAAGGATTGAGGTGCGGACGCTGGCCCGCTGCCCCATCACCGATGCCAAGTCTTAGCTGAGCTCATCAACCGATGTAACAATTTTGCTGACGACACCGTACTCAACAGCTTC
>NZQM01000207.1 GCA_002695905.1 Parvibaculum sp. | reverse complement strand
GTGTTCGAGGTCGGCGTGCCTTCATCATCGACAGAGAGAGAGCCCCGTCGTTTGGCAATCGTGCCGTCATCCACAACCGTCACGCCGGGAGAGGCGACCCGCTCGCCCAGCAGTCCCGCAAATGCACTTGTCTTCTTGCGGTTGAAATCCCCTTCCAGCCCGTGACCAATGGCTTCATGAAGCAGAATGCCGGGCCACCCATTGCCAAGCACAACTTCCATCTCACCCGCTGGCGCAGGCACAGAGTCCAGATTTACAAGCGCCTGGCGCAGCGCTTCGTCTACCTGTCCCTGCCACTGGTCCGGGCTGATCCAGGCGCTATAGCCTTCGCGACCACCGACACCATAGGAGCCGCTCTCCTGCCTGTCGCCTTCACCGACAACAACGGACACATTCACACGCACAAGCGGTCGAATGTCGCGCACCACTTGGCCGCCAGCGCGGATGATCTCCACCGCTTGCCATTCGCCTGCCATGGAGGCCGTCACCTGCCGCACACGGGGGTCTTTCGCCCGCGCATAGGCATCAATTTCCTGCAGCAGTTCGACTTTTTGTTCGAATGTCTGGTCGCCGAGAGGGTTTTCATCCCCATAGAGTTGCGTGTTGGTGCGCGCGGGGCCATCCGCCAGCGTGCCTGAATGTCCGGATTTCACCGCTTGCACCGCGTCCGATGCCCGCATCAGCGAGGCTTCTGACATGTCCGAAGAGTGAGCATAGCCGGTGGATTCGTCCGCCACGCAGCGCAGGCCAAAGCCCTGGTTCGTGTCATAGGTCGCTGTCTTCAAGCGGCCATCGTCAAATGCCAGGGCTTCTGAAAGCCGATATTCGAGATAGAGCTCCCCATCGTCTGCCTCCGCCAGCGTGTCGTCCACAAGGCGCTCCACGCGGGAACGGTCAAGGCCAGCAGGTTCAAAGAAAAGATCGTCTGACGAAGCACTCATGGGCGGAAAATGTCTCCAAAGGGATGGAAGGGTGGAATTCTTATAACTCTAGGCGGGCAACCAGTCCGCCACAGGGACAAGCCGACCCGGCAGATTGGACAGGTCACATGGCACAATATGGGGGCTACAGCTGTAAAGAGGATATTGGGTTACCTGAAGTTGAGCCAAATCCACCAGAAAAACGCCATTGATGCGACCAAACCAGTCATCCCACTCCCGGAATGTCCAGGTTTCCCAACCTATAGGCGGGGCATTGGTCACGTCATCCACGGCAGCCGGGTGCGCTGCGCAGAAGCCAACGACGCAGCGTCCGGGTACTTTTGGATCGAGATAGGGGGCGGCCTCGCTAATCAACTCCGGCGCTGCCCCCCCATTGGTATGCAGATGCACGCCCGATGAAATATGCCGCCCGTAGTGAAAATGGATAAGCGCTTCGTCGCGCATCGCCGACCTCCCTGATTTCAAACCATTCTAAGCTGATTTGGGTGTCTCGGCACCTTCTGATCCGCAGTTTCACAGGATTTGTCAGGGGGCATTGATGTGATCAGGTCAAAAGCGTGGCAAAAAGTCGCGTGAGGCACGCCCTCTGTCACATGGGCACAAGGGCGGTCTATACTAATAAGCGACTCAGGAGCCAAATGCGGCCCAGCGGATCTGCGTCCGTTGAATGAGGCGAGGGGAAGACCAGCTTTGGTGTTTGGGGCGTCAGCCTGGAACCGCTAAGGGGCGGATTTCCTCTTTTTTTCTCATTCGACCGCTTGCGACCCGCGGCTGATTGTGGTTTTTGACGCGAGAGATTGACCACGAAAGGAACCGCCGACCAAAATTCGGGGGTCGTTTTGTGGAGGGGGCAGCCGGTTGTGACAAAACGCACGAAATTGGCGCCATCAGAATTTGATGTGAAGAGCGAGGCACAGAAATGCGCGTGACGACACTTTTGGCGGCGACAGTCGTGGCTCTGGTTGCAGGGATCGTAACCGGATCGGCAGATATGGCATTTGCCGCAGCGGGTCAGCCGACCGATTGGGCCCTTGGCTTCCAGGACTCAAGAAGTCCAGTGATGGACGATCTGATCTGGTTCGACAATTTCCTGCTGGTCCTGATCACCGCGATTTCGATCTTTGTGCTGGCGCTGCTCATCATCATCATGGTGCGCTTTAATGCGAAGAAGAACCCAGAGCCGTCAAAGACAACACACAACACGCTGATCGAAGTTGTATGGACTGTTGCGCCAATCCTGATCCTGGTCGTGATCGCCGTGCCGTCCTTCCGCCTTCTCTATAAACAGATGGAAGTGCCCGAAGCTGACCTGACCATTAAGGCCATCGGCTACCAGTGGTACTGGGGCTACGAATATCCAGATCATGATGGCCTCTTCTTCGAAAGTCTAATGCTCGAAGATGATGAACTGGCCGAAGGACAGCCTCGACTGCTTGCCACCGATACTGAAGTTGTCGTGCCGGTGAACGCTACCGTGCGTCTGCAGGTTACCTCGGAAGATGTCATCCATGCTTGGGCGATCCCCTCCTTCGGTGTGAAAATGGACGCTGTTCCAGGTCGTCTGAATGAGACATGGTTCCGGGCGACGGAAGTTGGCACTTATTACGGGCAATGCTCAGAGCTCTGCGGAATCCGACATGCCTTTATGCCGATCACAGTGAAAGTTGTGACCCAAGAGGAATTCGATGAGTGGATCCTCTGGGCCAAGGAAGAATATGCGGCAGCACCGTCTGCCTATGAAGTGGCGGACGTTCAGCGCTAACGCGCCGACACCCGCATTTGATTTTTGAGAAACGACGTTAGAGATAAGGGGAAGAGATATGGCCGGTGAAGCAGCAGGCGCTCACGCCGATCACGATCATCATCCAACCGGGTGGAAGCGGTACGTCTATTCGACGAACCACAAAGACATCGGCACGATGTATCTCATCTTCGCAATTTTTGCGGGGATTTTAGGAGGCGCGCTGTCCATCGGGATGCGGCTTGAGCTCCATGAGCCAGGCATGCAGATCTTTGGCGACCCGCACGTATATAACGTGTTCACCACGGCTCACGGCCTCATCATGATCTTCTTCATGGTGATGCCGGCGATGATTGGTGGCTACGGCAACTGGTTCGTCCCGCTCCAGATTGGTGCGCCCGATATGGCGTTCCCGCGGATGAACAACATTTCCTTTTGGTTGTTGCCTGCGTCACTCGCACTTCTCGTTATATCGATGTTTGTTGAGGGCCCTCCAGGCTCAAATGGTGTCGGCGGTGGCTGGACGATTTACGCGCCTCTGTCGACATCGGGACAGCCGGGACCGGCGATGGACTTCGCGATCTTGGCGCTTCACATTGCAGGTGCGTCGTCCATTCTTGGTGCGATCAACTTTATCACCACCATTTTGAACATGCGCGCGCCTGGCATGACACTGCACAAGATGCCTCTTTTTGTCTGGTCAGTGTTGGTAACAGCCTTCCTTCTGCTTTTGTCTCTTCCTGTTCTTGCAGGTGGCATCACCATGCTGCTGACAGACCGGAACTTTGGAACGACCTTCTTTGATCCAGCAGGTGGCGGGGATCCAATCCTCTTCCAGCACTTGTTCTGGTTCTTCGGTCACCCTGAAGTGTACATCCTGATCTTGCCCGGTTTCGGTATTGTCAGTCACATCATCTCGACCTTCTCCAGAAAGCAGGTCTTCGGCTATCTCGGCATGGCATATGCCATGGTCGCGATTGGCGCCGTCGGCTTCGTTGTGTGGGCACACCACATGTACACAGTCGGTCTGGATGTGGACACGCAGGCCTACTTCGTTGCGGCGACGATGGTCATTGCGGTTCCAACAGGCGTGAAAATCTTTTCGTGGATCGCAACCATGTGGGGCGGATCAATCGAGTTTAAAGCACCAATGCTTTGGGCTATCGGGTTTATCTTCCTCTTCACCGTTGGCGGTGTAACAGGCGTTGTGCTTGCGAATGCCGGCGTCGACCGCGCCTATCACGACACTTATTACGTTGTGGCTCACTTCCATTACGTCTTGTCGCTTGGTGCCGTGTTCGCGATCTTTGGAGCCTGGTACTATTGGTTCCCTAAAATCTCCGGCTATATGTATTCGGAATTCCTCGCCAAACTGCACTTCTGGTTGATGTTTATCGGTGTGAACCTCGTGTTCTTCCCGCAGCACTTCCTCGGACGCCAGGGCATGCCACGCCGTTATGTGGACTATCCTGATGCCTATGCAGGCTGGAATGCGGTTTCATCCTGGGGTTCTTACCTCACAGCCTTCTCCGTCCTGATCTTCCTGCTCGGCTTGGCAGTTGCCTTCAGCCGTCGCGAGAAAGCAGCGGACAATCCGTGGGGTGAAGGTGCAACGACACTGGAATGGACACTTCCATCTCCACCGCCGTTCCACCAGTTCAACGAACTACCACGGGTTAAATAAACTGTGGATGGGCTGGCGCCTGGACCTCCAAGTGCCAGCTCCTCATTTTTTTAAAGTGGTCCAAATGTCTGACGTATCCATAGAAACAGCAAAAACTTCGGGCGCTAGCCGACGGGAAGTTGGCACGGCCAGCGATTTTTTTGCGCTTCTGAAACCACGTGTGATGTCGCTCGTAGTGTTTACAGGATTTGTCGGCATTGCTGTGGCACCAGGTACACTTCATCCGGTGCTCGCATTTGCTGCACTGCTTTGCATTGCTGTGGGCGCAGGTGCCTCAGGGGCGCTTAACATGTGGTACGACGCCGACATTGACGCCCGCATGATGCGCACCGCTGAACGCCCGATCCCGCAAGGCCGGGTAACGGCCGGTGAGGCGCTTGGCTTTGGGGCCACACTCTCCGTGATCTCTGTTGTTGCGATGGGCCTCTTCGTGAATCACGTAGCGGCAGCGCTTTTGGCGGTCACGATTGCGTTCTATCTATTCGTCTACACGATGTGGCTGAAGCGCCGGACGCCTCAGAACATCGTGATTGGCGGCGCGGCTGGCGCATTCCCGCCCATGATCGGATGGGCAGCGGTAACGGGTTCTGTGTCGCTGGAACCGATCATCCTCTTTCTGATTATCTTTATGTGGACACCGCCGCATTTTTGGGCGCTGGCACTTTACCGCAAGGGCGACTATACGAGCGTTGGCGTGCCGATGCTGCCGGTTGTCGCGGGCAAGCATGAAACCCGCAAGCAAATCCTCATCTATTCAGCCCTCTTGGTGCCGCTGACATTGCTGCCAGTCGCCCTTGGCTTTGCTGGCGCGATCTATGGCGCGATAGCGGCTTCGGCGGGCGCGGTCTTCCTGGCACTTGCTTGGCAGATTTGGCAGGCGGGCAAGCACGGCGACGAGCCCGAAAGCGACGTGCGCGCAAAACGCCTTTTCCTGTTTTCAATTTTTTACCTCTTCCTGATCTTCGCACTGTTCCTGGTGGAACGTGTGCCGGGCCTCTATTTACCGGTGATCTAACCAATGGCTCTTGCTCATATGGACGAAAAATCACGCCACGAGATTGACCCCCCAGTCTGGTCGGAAGAAATGCTGAAGCAGCGCCGCGCGCGCGCCAAGGCCATGGCTTGGGCTTTGTTGGGTTTTATGGTGCTCGTCTTTGCTGTGACCTTGGTGAAGCTTGGCGCCAATGTCCTTGATCGGCCAATGTGAGGAAGTGATCGGATGAGCATCGCGACCGCAGACACAGTCCAGACGCAGCAGCGTCAGCACCGGAAGGTAGCACTCCTGCTTTCCGCGCTGGTTTTGGGCATGGTCGGCATGGCCTATGCGGCTGTCCCACTTTACGACCTGTTTTGTCGTGTGACGGGATACGGCGGCACAACAAACACCGCGGATGCTGCACCGGCTGCGGCAATAGACCGGATGATGACTATCCGATTTGACAGCAACATCAATCGTGGTCTCGCGTGGGAGTTCAAGCCGGTTCAGCTGAGTCAGGAAATCAAGGTGGGTGAGTCCGGTCTTGCCTTCTACCAGGCGCGCAATCTTTCAGACGAAACCCTGGTTGGCACGGCGACTTATAATGTGACGCCTCAATCAGCTGGCTACTATTTCAACAAAATCGACTGTTTCTGTTTCACCGAGCAGGTTCTGCGTCCCGGCGAAACCGTTGATATGCCAGTAACGTATTTTGTTGATCCTGAGATCGAAGACGACAAGAATTTGGATCATGTGACCACGATCACATTGTCCTATACATTTTATCCCAAACGGGATGCCGCAAGCGCGGCCAACTAACCGAGAGAAAGACCCCATCTAAAAACTGGGTCTTTCAAACAATGAGGATGAGGGGACATGGCAGACGCCCACGCACCACAACATGACTACCATTTGGTAGACCCGAGCCCGTGGCCGATCATCGGTTCGATCGCAGTTTTCATCACTGCGGTTGGCGCGATCTTCTGGATGCATGGCGAAGTGACTCCCTGGATCATGATCGCCGGGTTTGTCGGCATCGCCTATACCATGATTGGCTGGTGGCGCGACGTCATCATTGAGGCAGAGGGTGGCGACCACACACCTGTGGTTCAACTGCACCTGCGTTATGGCATGATCATGTTCATTGCCTCTGAAGTGATGTTCTTCGTCGCTTGGTTCTGGGCCTATTTCGATGCAAGCCTGTTCCCAGGCAATGACATTATGTTCCAGCGGACAGAAGCAACCGGTGGTGTTTGGCCGCCAGTGGGCATTGAGACCTTTGATCCCTGGCACCTGCCATTCATCAACACTGTGATCCTGCTCACGTCTGGAACGACCGTAACATGGGCGCACCATGCGCTACAGCACGGCGACCGCAAAGGTCTGAAGCAGGGACTCTGGCTCACAGTAATCCTTGGGATGATCTTTACCGCTCTCCAAGCCTATGAGTATTCCCATGCTGCCTTCGGGTTCTCCGGAAGCATCTATGGCGCAACATTCTTCATGGCAACGGGCTTCCACG
The DNA here is from genome assembly GCA_002695905.1 of Parvibaculum sp. Classification (GTDB taxonomy): domain Bacteria; phylum Pseudomonadota; class Alphaproteobacteria; order Parvibaculales; family Parvibaculaceae; genus Mf105b01. The sequence continues at coordinate 18,087 of NZQM01000207.1, read as the reverse complement.
GCTTCCACGTGATTATCGGAACCATCTTCCTGGCCGTCTGTCTTGGACGGGCCTATAGCGGCCACTTTACAGAGAAGCATCACTTCGGATTCGAAGCAGCGGCCTGGTACTGGCACTTTGTTGACGTGGTCTGGTTGTTCCTGTTTGTCTCAATCTACGTCTGGGGCGCAGGTCCGGCAAACTGATCTGAGGTACAGAATACGTTTTGGGAGGGTGGCACCGCGTGGGCGGTTGGCCGCCCTCTTCAATTTTGGTGTCACGGCCCAACGTGATGGCGTGACACAGGAAGAATGTGTGATGGACGATCGCAGTTTTCAGCAGCAGTCTTCGGTTGCCGTAGGTCTCAAACGCTGCTGCCCGCGATGCGGCGAGGGCAGGCTTTATAAGAGTTTTCTCACAATTGCAGACAAATGCGAGCAATGCGATTTGGACTTCGCGGAGTTTGATTCCGGCGACGGCCCGGCCGTCTTTATCATCATGATTGCTGGTTTTGTGATTGTTGGGCTGGCGCTCTATGTCGAGGTTGCTTTCCGGCCGGATTATTGGGTGCATGCTGTTTTGTGGTTGCCGCTGTCGGTGGCGCTGCCGCTCGTCTTGCTGCCGGCTCTGAAAGCCTGGCTCGTGGCCCAACAATTCCGCCACAAGGCCCGTGAAGGTCGGCTGGAGGAGTAGGCGCATGCAGTTCCTCGTGAGCAATCCCTATTTCCGGCCAAGCTTGCGGCCCACTTTGTTCTTGATCGCGTCGCTACCGATTTTGCTCTGGCTTGGGACCTGGCAGCTGCAGCGCCTGGAATGGAAACTCGGCCTGGTGGAGCAGATGGAGGCCCGCCTGGACGCACCGGCGATCGCAATCGAAGACGCCAGTCCAGCGGTAGATGATGAGTTTCGCCGATACCGCGTGTCTGGAGAATTTGATACGGGCGTCGAGTTCCATTGGCTTGCCACATCAGAAGCTTATGGGATCGGCTACCTGGTCTTTAGCCCGTTGACACTCAAGGATGGTCGAAAGGTCATCGTGAATCGAGGCTTCATCCCGTCGCCGCTTAAAGACGCGATGGCAGACAGACCTGGCGGCGGGGAGACGTTTGAGGCAATTGCCCGCGTACCGGAAACACCAGGCTCACTTGATGCAACGAATGATGAGGCCGCCAACATTTGGTTCACCAGAGACACCGCCTCGATGGCGAAGCTGGCGGGAGGCGGAGACTATCTTCCCATCTATCTGGAAAAACTGGGAGAGGTGGCTGAGGCGGACTGGCCAAAGCCGGGCGCTGCAAAGGTTACCCTGGTCAATAATCACCTGGATTATGCCCTGACCTGGTATGGGCTGGGGGTTGTTTTGCTCGTGATTTATCTCGTTTTTCACCGGTCTCAGGGCCGAGTAGGGTGCCCAAGAGAGTGACTTGTGGTGCGGCGTCGGCGCGGATAGTGTGTGGCCGGATTTCAGGAGACAGGCGTGAAATATGTGAGCAGCAGGGGTCAGGCCCCCGAGCTTGATTTTGAAGAGGCATTGCTGACCGGGCTCGCCCGGGATGGTGGTCTTTATGTGCCTGCACTCTGGCCCAAGATGTCTCAAGACGAAATAGCGGGCTTTGCTGGGAAGTCTTATGTCGACGTTGCCCATGCGGTGATGACACCGTTCGTGGAAGGTGCTATCGGTTCTGCTGAGCTAAAGGTCATGTTGACGGACGCCTATGCATCCTTCGGGCACCAGGCGGTTACGCCGCTCAAGCAGTTGGGAGACAATGATTGGCTCCTGGAGCTTTTTCACGGGCCAACGCTCGCATTCAAAGATGTTGCCATGCAGATTCTGGCAAGGCTTTTTGACCACGCACTCAAGGGCAAGGGGCGTCGTCTCACGATTGTGGGCGCCACCTCAGGAGATACAGGGTCGGCCGCCATTGAAGCGTTCCGTGGCAGAGATGCCATCGACATTTTCATTTTGCACCCCAAAGGGCGCGTGTCGGAAGTTCAGCGCCGTCAAATGACGACCGTGCTCGATGACAATGTGCATAACATTGCCTTGGATGGAAGTTTCGACGATTGCCAGGCGCTCGTGAAAGCCATGTTCAATGATATACCGTTCCGCGATGAGGTCGGCCTTGCAGGGGTAAACTCGATCAATTGGGGCCGCGTGATGGCCCAGATCGTCTACTACTTCACATCCGCGGTAGCACTGGGCGGCCCGGCGCGGCCTGTGAGCTATTCTGTTCCCACAGGGAATTTTGGTGACATTTTTGCTGGCTATGTCGCTCGTGAAATGGGCCTGCCCATCGACAAGCTCCTCGTCGCAACCAATGTGAATGATATCCTGGCCCGGGCTCTCAATACCGGCCGGTACGATGTTGGCACCGTAACGCCAACCATCAGCCCCAGTATGGACATCCAGGTGTCGAGTAACTTTGAACGCCTGCTGTTTGATGTATGCGACCGGGATGGTGCGAGCGTTGAACGCATGATGCAGCAGTTGCAGCAGTCCGGTGGTTTCGGCATCCCGGAGAATGCCCTGGCAAAAGCCCGAACCTGTTTTGCAGCAGATCGTGCGGATGAGGTTGAAACCAAGGCCATGATACAGCGTGCAAATGAAACGACAGGTGAGCTCATTGACCCACACACAGCTGTCGGTCTCGTGGTGGCGGGGCGGCATCGCGGAGACATATCCATTCCGATGGTGACACTGGCGACAGCGCATCCGGCCAAATTCCCGGCCGCAGTTGAGGCAGCCAGCGGTCTCACGCCAGCCCTTCCGCCGCGCATGGCAGATCTTTTTGAGCGAGAAGAACGTCTGGACGAATGTGTGAACGATCTTAAAGCGATTGAAGACTTCATTCGGGTCCGCAGCCGTGTAGCGGCGGCCTGATCATGACAGCCACTGTTTCGAAACTTTCCAATGGCATGACCGTGGTGACCGACCAGATGGCGCATCTTCAAAGCGCGTCTGTTGGTGTGTGGGTCAATGCGGGCTCCCGACATGAGGCCCTTGCAGACAACGGCATTTCCCACATGTTGGAGCATATGGCTTTTAAAGGCACCGAGCGCCGGTCCGCACGTGCCGTCGTGGAAGAGATTGAAGCGGTGGGTGGTCACCTCAACGCCCATACCACCCACGAGACGACGGCCTATTATGTGCGTCTCTTAAAGGACGACGTGCCTTTGGGCGCAGACATCCTTGCAGACATTTTGCAGTTTTCGACCTTTGAACCAGATGAAGTAGAGCGTGAACAAGGCGTGATCGTTCAGGAAATCGGACAAGCGGCCGATACGCCCGATGATCTGGTGTTCGATCTCTTGTTAGAAGCCTCCTTTCCCGATCAGCCGCTCGGCCGATCAATTCTGGGTACGCCAGAATCTGTAAAATCTTTCGATGGCGCGCGCCTCAAGTCTTACATGGCATCCAAATATGCAGGTCCTCAGCTGATTCTGGCAGGTGCAGGGGCTGTTGAGCATGCTGCGCTGAAGGAGATGGGCGATGATCTGTTTAATGCACTGCCAACGTCAGAGCCTGATGCGGCGGTGATCGCTAAGTTCAGTGCAAGCGAGCGCCAGGAAGAAAAAGATCTTGAGCAGGTTCACCTGGCGCTCGGCTTTGAAGGTGTCGATTATGCAGATCCCGACTATTACACCGCTCAGGTATTTTCTTCGATCCTAGGCGGTGGCATGTCGTCCAGGCTCTTCCAGGAGGTTCGCGAAAAGCGCGGCCTTTGTTATTCCGTCTATTCCTTCAACTGGTCTTTTGATGATACCGGGCTTTTCGGAATCTATGCGGGCACAGCGGAAGAAGACGTGGCTGAGCTTGTGCCCGTTATGGCCGCCGAACTTAACCGCCTGGCAGTGGACGCATCTGAGGAAGAAGCAGCCCGAGCCAGGACCCAATTGAAGGCCGGCATGCTCATGGGGCTCGAATCATCAGCCTCACGGGCGGAACAATTGGCACGTCAGCAGATGATCTTTGGGCGCCCGTTGAGTGTTGAAGAGATCACGGAGCGGGTGGATGCCGTCGATGCTGCGGCCCTGCGGCGTTTTGCAGCCCGAATTACTGGCTCAAAACCGGCAATTGCTGCTGTTGGACCCCTGAGTGGCCTTGAATCTTATGACCGGATCGCGGCAAGATTCACATGAGCGATTTGGGGTCTTTGAGAAGAAGACCCTGAAGGGGACGAACAGGGGTCTATGGCGTTTCTACGATCCATAACGCGCCCGGAGGTGGCGCCACTTGTCGTTGGCAACGGAGTCTATCTCCGGGGGCCCACAATGGGCGACTATGCCGAGTGGGCGGAACTGCGGACAAGAAGCCGCGCCTATCTCACGCCATGGGAGCCTACCTGGCCGCCGGATGATCTCACCAGGGCGGCGTTTCGTCGTCGTCTCCGTCGCTACATGCGCGACGTTAGAGAAGACCTTGCCTATCCCTTTTTTGTATTCCGAGAGGAAGATGATGCGTTGGTTGGCGGGATGACGGTCTCCAACATTCATAGAGGCGTACAAAAATCCTGCACCTTGGGATATTGGGCAGGTGAGATTTACTCTGGCAACGGCTATACAACAGAAGCGGTTCGTGCGCTTTCTAGTTTCATCTTTGATGAGCTTCAGTTGCATCGGATACAAGCAGCCTGTCTTCCTGAAAATGAAAGGTCCCAAGCCGTCTTGAGAAAATGTGGATTTACACAAGAAGGGATCGCCCGGGGATACTTGCGCATAAATGGTGCATGGCGGGACCATGTCGTATTTGGTCTGCTGACAGGTGATCCACGCCCATGATGACAGGTTGGGCAAGGGGCGCTGCGGCGGGGTGTGCGGCAATATTTTTGAGCTTGGTGATGGTGTGTTCCGCATCCGCGCTGGAAGTCGCGCGTGTTGATCTAACATCAGACCGACTTGATGTCACCGATCTCATCCTGAGGCTTCCAGAGAAAGCCGGCCGACTCGCGTTGGAAATTGACCAATCCGACGGTGGCGACCCGCAAGAGATGGTGCTCTTTGATGGCACGGAGGATTCAGAGGCTGTCTGGGCAGTGTTGGTCCTTAAAAGTGAGGCAGACATTCCGCTGCCGCGCATATTGACTCTCACATCGGGCTTGGAAGGCCGCGGATTTCTGTGGCCCGCAGCGACGCCCGAACCAGTGGACCGCATACTCGCATCCGGCGGGCCTGTACCCTTGCGCATGGCCGCAGACGGACGGAACATTTTCTCACTAACCTTGCCGCCAAAACAGGAAGTCACGCTCGCCATTCGCCTGCCATCCGGCGGGCCACACAGGGTGGTGCTGTGGGAACGAGAGTCTCACGCGCGCTACAGTGAGAATGTTGCGCTCATCGCCGGCATCCTGATTGGGACCGCCGCGCTGCTCTGCATTTATCTGGCCGGTCTCTTTATGTTGGGGCGGACGGAGCTTGCCAAACGTGCGCTCGTTTTTGCGGTAGCTTCCTTCGGCATGGTCCTTTCAAGTCTGGGACTTTTAGGCGGCAACATTGGGCTGGGCGCGCATTGGAGCGGGGCGCTTTCTTTGATCCTGTTTGGCGCAACACTTGCCGCCGGACTGCATTATTGGCGGCGCGCAGTTGAACCAGAAAGCATGATGCCTCAGGCAGGCGATGCCGCCGTAATTCTTGCCTATTTGGCAATCGCCTCTGGCTTTCTTGCAGTCTTCAGCCATTCTTTGGCGGGCTTCCTGCTGAACGTCCTGGCAACGGTAGTGTTCTTTGGCGGCATAGCGGTCACACTTGCTCTCGCTCTCCAGGGCGGTCGGCTCGCTGTTCGGCACCTTGGCGCGGCGGCACTCCTTGGGGCGACGCTCTTCACTGGTTTCATGACCGTCATTGGCAACGGTGCCGGTGCGTTGTCAGCGCCGATCGTGATTTCCACTCTGCTTCTGGTGGCACTGGTGTTGATTGCCGTCGTGGTGACGCGCCAGGTTCAAATGGCGGCGGCGAGCACAGATGTAGAAGCGCTACGACGGGAACAACGACATGCTTTTGCCCTGGCAGGCGCTCAGCAAGCCATCTGGGACTGGGACATCTTGCAAGACCACCTCTATGTCTCCCCATTGCTCGAAGCGTCCCTTGGACTGTCAGCTGGCGCCCTTTGCGGGCCGGAAGTGTCCTGGCGCGAGCGCATGCACCCGGAAGACCGGGAAACCTACCGAACTGCGCTCAACGCTTATATTGGACGCGGCACAATCTCTTTCGCACTGGAGTTTCGCCTCCAGCACAATGATGCGACCTACCGCTGGTTCAATCTACGTGCGAGCTGTCTCGCAGGGGCGGAAGGGTTTGCCGTGCGGTGTGTGGGGGTTGTGCGCGACATCACAGACCGAAAACGATCCGAAGAACGTCTGCTCCACGACACGGTCCACGATAGCCTGACCGGCTTGCCCAATCGACCTTTGTTGCTTGACCGCTTAGGACGTGCGATTGCTCGGCCAGCACCTCAAGGCCGTCCCCGTGCGGCCCTGATGATGATCGACATGGATCGCTTCAAAGCCGTGAATGACAGTTTGGGCCATGCAGCAGGGGATGGTCTGCTGACAGCGATCGCCCGCCGTCTGGAGCAGGTCGTTCCAAGAGCAGAAACGGTTGCACGGCTGGGGGGCGATGAGTTTTCAATTCTGCTTACGGAAAAGACGGAACCGGGTGACGTAGGAGCAATGGCGGCAGCGATTAATGATATCCTCTCACAGCCTGTCGATATTAGCGGCCAGGAGGTTTTCCCGTCCGCCAGCATTGGCGTGGCCATATGCGAAGACGGTCACGAACGGCCAACTGACCTTCTGAAAGAGGCAGAGATCGCGATGTATCGCGCTAAACGTCTAGGCAAGGCGCGGGTTGAGATTTTTGAGCCTGCCATGCGTCAAGAGGCGGACAATCGGCTACCCATTGAATCGGACCTTCGCCGGGCAATCGAGCGAGATGAGCTGAAGCTATTTTACCAACCCATTATGTCGCTCAAAGACGGACGTGTTGCCGGTTTTGAAGCACTTCTTCGGTGGGAACATCCAGAGCAAGGCTTCCTGACGCCAGATGAGTTTATTCCCCTTGCCGAAGAATCCGAACTTATCGTCTTGCTTGGCCGGTTTGCCTTAACAACAGCATTGGAGAACCTCGCTGTTTGGCAAAACCTGTTCCCTCTGCGCAAACCACTCTTTGCGAGCGTTAATGTTTCCAGCCGTCAGCTCCTAAGGCATGACCTGATCGAGGATGTGGAGTGGGCACTGAAACAAACCGAGGTTGCAGAGGGTTCTTTGCGCTTGGAAGTAACCGAGTCTCTCATCATGGCAAACCCAGAACTGGCGTCGCGCATTCTGGCGCGTATTCGAGACCTTGGGGCGGGAATTTCTCTCGATGATTTTGGAACAGGGCATTCAAGCCTGTCCTATCTTCGCCAATTCCCGGTCGATACGATCAAGATTGATAAGAGCTTTGTCGACGATATGGGCAAGGGGGAGGAGCCGCCGGTGATCGTGCGCTCAATTGTCACCATGTCACAGGATCTAGGGAAGATGGTGGTCGCCGAAGGAGCCGAGACCGCTGAACAAGTTCAGGAGCTCAAACAGATGGGCTGCGACTATGGGCAGGGCTATGTTTTTGGCCAGCCTATGACAGCAGAAGACACGCTGGAGTTCATTGCCCATCATTGGCAGGACTAGAGCATTTTCAACAAAAGTTGCAGACTTTTGTGGTTCGAAAATGCGACAAAATAATGAGTGGGTTTGTTACGCTAGCCGCTACCAGGCTTCAGGCGTGCCCTGCGTCCCCTGACAAGAATGAAATATCGACACCAAGTTTTGCGAGCGCCTGATCATATTTGGCATCGAGGTCCTCACCAAAAAGAAGGTCGTCATCGGCCTCGCAATGGAGCCAGCCATTGGCCTGGATTTCGTGTTCCAACTGGCCGGGTGCCCAGCCGGCATAACCAAGCGCCAGCATGGCTTTGCTCGGGCCAGCGCCGCGGGCAATGGCTTTTAGAACATCCACAGTCGCCGTCATGGAGATATGGTCAGAGATCGGGAGCGTCGCATTGTCTTGATGATAATCGTGACTGTGGAGCACAAAGCCCCGACCTGCTTCGACAGGTCCACCCTGAAGCACAGGGACAGTAGGGGCGGTCGCCCCTTCACCAACGCTGCCATTATTCTGGATATCTAACTGCTCCAACAACTCCGGAAACTCGATCGATGGAGCCACTTTGTTGACGATAAGTCCCATGGCACCGTCGTCACTGTGAGCGCAGATATAGATCAGTGTTCGCGCAAAGCGATCATCCCCCATTGTGGGCATGGCGATGAGCATTTTGCCTTCCAGGTACTGGTCGGCGTCAGATCCACTTGGAGGCGTGGTCGGCGGGTCAATTTCCGGTGTCATATTTATATGCTACTTGTTCTGGAGCCTTTACCTCAAGGGCTCAGCGAATTGACGGACCGCATTGAGGTAACGCTAAAGTGTCTGGGACGCGAGCGAAGAAGTCTCTATCGGATCCCTGCTTCATCAGTATGATTGATGAGCGAAAACGGTAACCAGGAGCAGAAACGTGCGGCAGCGATCCCGTTGGATTGTGACAGGTGTACTGGCCTTTTTGGGGCTGGCAGCGGTGGTGTTTTTTTTCGACCAACGCGAGCCTTCCGGTCCTTTGCTCGAGCTTGCGGGTGATTGGGACACAGGTGTGTCCGTCGCGACGCGCCTTGAAAGTGCACAATCAGCGGTCGGCGAAGGTCGCGTCTCTGCTGCGCTCCATATGACACTCGACCCTGGATGGAAAACCTACTGGCGGGTGCCTGGCGATAGTGGCTTGGCACCAATGTTTGACTGGTCTGGGTCAAAGAATGTGCAGACGATCGAATTGCTGTGGCCAACACCGAGAGCTTTTGATGAGCTCGGTGAGCGCTTCTATGGCTACAAGGGCGACGTGCTTTGGCCGCTGCGCATAACAGCTCAAGACCCCGACCAGGCAGTCGACCTCTCTCTTCGGCTTGATTTTGGTGTTTGTTCAGACGTGTGCATTCCCACAAGCATCAGAAGCAGCTTGAGCATCCCCCCAGGAGAGGCTGGGCCAACAGCGCATGCCGAGCCTATTGACGTGGCCCTCACCCAAGTACCGGTCCGGACCAGTGACGCCAACCTGCGCGGCGTGGTGCGTCTCCTGAACGTCAAAGGATATCGGGCGGAGCTTGAAGTGGCACTATTGGAAGCAGACCCAATGCCCTCCACCATTGTCGCCTCAGGGTTGAAGGGTGTGTATCTCGGCGCGTCACACCCCTACGAGGAAAACAGCTTAATGCTGCCGCTTGAGGCGAATGACCCTGAAAATCTTAGGGGCAAGCCCATCTATCTGCTGTTCCTTTTCGAGGATGGTAGACCCGGCATCGAAGGTGCATTTTTAATCGAATAAGGGCGCGGCTGATGCTGGCGCTTTCTCCGCCGCCGCGCTTTAATGGCTATTAACAAAGGCGGAAATCGCCCACTCAAAACCTGACACCTGGAGGTACTATGACAATCAAAGTTGGCGATAAGCTGCCTGACGCAACCCTGATGCACATGACAGATAAAGGCCCAACACCTGTAAAAACATCAGAGCTTTTTGCAGGCAAAAAAGTTGTGCTTTTCGCACTTCCAGGCGCCTTTACACCAACATGCTCAAATCAGCACCTTCCTGGCTTTGTTCAGAAGGCCGGCGACCTAGGCAGCAAAGGCGTGGATCTCATTGCCTGCCTTTCGGTCAACGACGCATTTGTGATGGATGCGTGGGGCAAGTCCCAAGGGGCCGATGACAAAGTGATGATGCTGGGTGACGGCAATGGTGATTTCACAGAAGCTGTTGGTCTTGGCTTTGATGGATCAGGCTTTGGCATGGGAACGCGCAGCCTGCGTTATTCAATGCTAATTGAAGATGGCGTCCTGAAGTCTCTCAACCAGGAAGAGAATCCAGGAGAGGCGAAAGTCTCCGGCGCGGATCATATGCTGACCCTCGTCTAAGACCCAGGCAACATTAAGAAAACAAAAAAGCCGCTGTGAACCAGCGGCTCTTTTTCCGTTTGTCTTAGGGCTTATAGGGTGCCATGCCTTGCCGGGCGAGTGCGTCAGCGCGTTCATTTTCCGGGTGTCCGCTATGTCCCTTCACCCAACGCCATTCGACATTATGGGGTTTCATGACCTCTTCAAGCAGTTGCCAAAGGTCTGCATTTTTAACGGGTTTTTTAGCCGCGGTGCGCCAGCCATTGCGCTTCCACTTTGCAATCCACTTGGTGATGCCGTCTTTCAAGTAGGTTGAGTCTGTGTGAAGACGGACCTTGGTCGGTTTTTTGAGCGCCTGAAATGCCTGGATGGCTGCAAGCATCTCCATGCGGTTATTGGTCGTCTCCGCTTCGCCGCCGGAGAGTTCTTTCTCTTCGCCATTGCAAAGCATGAGGGCGCCCCAGCCGCCCGGTCCGGGGTTGCCCGAGCACGCGCCGTCAGTGTAGATATCAACAGTCATGGAAGTGGTCATGGATTATACATCTAGCCCGTAAGCAGCGGGCGATGTGACGTCTTGGTGAAAACGCATCTGTGTCAGGCATTCCTTTGGATTTTTTGGTCGGACCAACGCACCTTTTGGCGTGTTGATCCAATCATAGGTTCGCGTCAGCAAAAACCGCAGCGCGCTGCCGCGCGCCATTATGGGCAGAGCCGCGAGCTCATCAGCATTGAGCGGGCGTATGCGCGTATAGGATTGCAACATGGCGCGCGCCTTAGAGATATTGAACGCGCCGTCATATTCAAAACACCAGGCATTCAGGCAAATCGCCAGGTCATAGATCAGCGCATCGTTGCAGGCGAAATAGAAGTCGATGAAGCCTGACAGTCTGTTCTGGACGAAAAACACATTATCGGGAAAAAGATCCGCGTGGATAATCCCTGAGGGAAGGTTCGACGGCCAGTTCGTATCAAAAAAGTCGAGCTCCTGCTCTATTTCTCGGGCGAGGCCAACAATTGCTTCGTCCGCGCGGCCATCGCAGGTTTTATAAAGCGGGCGCCAACCAGACACGGAAAGAGCATTGGGGCGCGTCAGCTCAAAATTGCTACCGGCAAGATGCATGCGCGCAAGGCCCGCGCCGAGTTCGCCGCAATGTTTGGGCAGTGGTTTGCGCGGCCAGACACCTTCAAGAAAGGAAACGATGGCGGCAGGACGATCAGCCAGCGTTCCCAGCATATCACCAGACTTTTGGAGGATAGGTGTTGGGCAGGGAAAGTCCTGCGCCGCCAGATGGTTCATCAATCCCAGAAAAAACGGGAGGTCTTCAACGTTCGTGCGTTTTTCATAAAGCGTCAGAATATAACTGCCTGCTTCTGTATGGAGCAGATAGTTGGAATTCTCTACGCCCTCGGCAATGCCTTTGAAAGAAAGCAGACTCCCGATGTCATAGAGATCGAGAAACGCAGAGAGCGCTTGATCGTCAACTTCTGTATAAACAGCCACGGTTTATGCCTGCTCACTCAACGCGCGGGGCAGCTTAAACTGAACGCGCTCGCGGCTTACCGTGACCGGTTTAACCGTAACCGCGTAGCGAGATTTAAAGGCGCTAATCACCTCATCTACAAGGATCTCCGGCGCAGAGGCTCCTGCGGTAACGCCAACACTTGCAACACCCTGCAACGCATTCCAATCAATGTCGTCTGCGCGCTGGACAAGAAAAGACCTCGCACATCCTGCCCGCTCCGCAACTTCCACGAGCCGCATTGAGTTGGAGGAGTTTGGCGCGCCAATCACAATGACGGCATCGCTGTCGGGCGCTATGGCCTTGACCGCTGCCTGCCGATTGGTGGTGGCGTAGCAAATATCTTCCTTATGCGGGCCGACAATAGACGGGAACCGACTCGTGAGCGCCGCGACAATGGCTGCCGTGTCATCGACCGAGAGTGTTGTTTGAGTAATGAACGCCAAGCGGCCAGTGTCCGTCGGAGTGAGCGTTTCTGCATCTTCAACTGTTTCGATGAGCGTCACGGCACCATCTGGCAACTGGCCCATTGTTCCGATCACTTCGGGATGGCCCGCGTGGCCGATGAGAAGGATCTCGCGGTTCGCCTCGAAATGCCGCTCCGCTTCCACATGCACCTTTGAAACAAGGGGGCAGGTTGCATCGAAATAAGAAAGTCCGCGCGCTTCTGCATTTGCTGGCACCGTTTTTGGAACACCGTGAGCCGAAAAAATCACATGAGCGTCGTCAGGAACCTCGTCTAACTCTTCGACGAAAATGGCTCCTTGCGCCTCGAGATTTTCAACAACAAAGCGGTTATGAACAATTTCATGGCGCACATAGACCGGCGCACCATATTTCTCCAGCGCCCGCTCCACGATCTGGATCGCACGGTCAACACCCGCGCAGAAGCCCCGAGGTTCAGCGACCAGCACTGTGAGTTCTTGGAGGATATCTGGTGCTGCACTCACGTCTATCAGTCTGCTTTCTTATGAGGCGGCGCTTGTGGCCGCGCGGGCGGTTCGCTAAAGTGCCCACAGTCTCACAACCCTTTGATTTCAAGGGATTCTGAGGGGTCAGGCACGTATCAGTCGATTAGTCGGTAATAGAGGATGCGCGCCTTGTAAAGTCAAGATGGAGGCCCCAATGGGGCCCTTTGCAATGCAGGAGCAGTCGAATCAATGATGCGGGCCACACAAGAGATTTTCCATGCACTCAGAGCAGTGATTGTGGGCATGGGTGTCGTCGGGCTGCTGTCTGCCTGTACCTCAGAAGCTGAGATTGAGCTTCAGCAAGCGTTGCCCTGTCCTGAGGTGGGCATCCTCGGAGGTGCTGAGAATTTGACGTCTTTCTCAGGCGCCGGTAATGATATTACGGATATCGCGCTCACCGCTGAATTGGAGCGGGTCGTAAGCCGGTGCGAATATGATATTGGCGATGGCATTATCTATGTGGATATCGCCATTCGGGGTGTGGCGGAAGTCGGTCCGGCCGCCACCAGTCGTGAAGTCACAGTACCCATGTTCATCGCGCTGACCGAGATCAACTCCCGGGTCTTGCGGAAAGACACATTTCTTCTGCCTTTGACCTTTGAAGGCAATCAGCGCACGACAAGCTTCATCCACACGATTGAAGAAACGAAGGTGCCCTATGTCGCGCGGATCGACGGGTCAGCCTATGAGATTCTCGTCGGATTTCAGCTGACGCCAGAAGAACTCGCATACAATAAGCGGGATCGCTGAGACTGCACCTGCCTATCCATCTGGAATCTTTAGGGAATTTGGGCTGATATCCGACGCCTTTTCTTAAGCGCGCAGCGATTGACTCTCAACCGGCCCCACCTATTATCCCTACCACCAACGACCCTCGCGGGAGAGTGCAGGATGCCAATGGGCAGTCCTGACGCCGAAGGAGCAACCGCCCCGGAAACTCTCAGGCAGCCGGACCGCGAGACGAGGACACTCTGGAAAGCAGACACGCAGCGATGCATGTCTCACCCAAGGGGATAAGCCAGCCAAGCGTTTTGGCCCGGTGAAATCTCTCAGGTTCACACGACAGAGGGGGCGCGAGCGGTGCACATTGCGCCGACTGGCCGCTGACGAATCGTGTTGAATGAAGGTGTCCATGGGGACCCAAACGATAGAAGACTTGTTGAAGACGCCGTTGCACGGCCTTCATATGGAACTCGGTGCCAAGATGGTGCCGTTTGCAGGCTATGACATGCCTGTTCAGTACAAGCTGGGCGTGCTTGGTGAGCACCTTCACACACGCGCCAAAGCGGGCCTGTTTGATGTGTCCCATATGGGCCAAGCAGTGCTTGTGGGGCCAGACCATGAAACAACGGCTCGGGCGCTTGAAACGCTTGTCGCTGCTGATCTGGTGAGCTTGGAGCGCGGTGCAATGCGCTACACCCAGCTGTTGAACCCGCAAGGTGGCATCATTGACGACCTGATGGTGACCCGCCCGGCCGATGCTGAAGATGAGGGGAAATTGTTGCTCGTTGTGAATGCTGCGTGCAAGCACGGTGACTATGACTATATGAACGCCAATCTGCCGAAAAATGTGTCGCTGGAAGTCCGTGATGATCTGGCACTCCTGGCGTTGCAAGGGCCAAGTGCGGTGGACATCCTCGCTAACTGGTGTCCGGAAGCAGCCGATCTGGTTTTCATGACAGGCAAGCCGACTTTTTTTGACGACATTCCCTGTCATGTCAGCAGGTCGGGCTATACCGGCGAAGACGGCTGCGAGATTTCTGTTCCGGCAGGTAAGGCTGAGGCGATGGCGCGTACGCTCCTTGATCATGATGAGGTGGAACCGATCGGCCTCGGTGCTCGGGACTCTTTACGTTTGGAAGCAGGTCTTTGTCTCTATGGCCATGACATTGACGAGACGACGACGCCTGTTGAGGCGGCCCTCACCTGGTCTGTTGGAAAACGCCGCCGGGAAGAAGGTGGGTTTCCTGGTGCGGGAAAAATTCTGGCTCAGATCGCCGACGGCGCGCCACGAAAGCGTGTGGGGATACGCCCGGAAGGAAAAGGCCCGGCACGGGAAGGCACAGAAATCCATGACGCTGATGGGAATGTGATCGGTGCCGTAACAAGTGGCGGCTTCGGGCCCACAGCCAACGCCCCGGTCGCCATGGGCTATGTAGCCAAAGATTTCGCAAAAGTAGGAACGCCGCTCAGTCTGATGGTCCGCGGTAAGCCGCGGGCAGCGGAGGTGGCCACCATGCCTTTCATTGAAAAAAGATATCGAAAATAAGGTGTGCTTGCAGCACACAAGAATTGATAACGGGGATTGAGAATTATGAGCACTGTCAAATTTACCGAAGACCATGAATGGGTTCTCGTTGAGGGTGATGTCGCGACCATTGGCATCACCAACTACGCCCAGGAACAATTGGGCGACGTTGTTTTTGTCGAACTTCCTGAGGTTGGACGGGAAGTTGCCAAGGGTGACGAAGCAGCCGTTGTTGAATCTGTCAAAGCAGCAAGTGAAGTCTACGCACCAATCACTGGTGAAATTGTAGAGATCAATGGCGCGCTGGATGAAACACCGGCAAAAGTAAATGAAGACGCTCAAGGCGCCGGCTGGTTCGTCAAAATGAAGCTGAGTGACACGAGCGAACTGGAAGAGCTGATGGACGAAGCGGCTTACAATACCTTTACCGCAGGATTGGACTGAACATATGCGCTATCTGCCGCTGACAGAGCCTGATCGTCAGGCCATGCTTGCCCGCATCGGCGCAGGCTCTATCGATGACCTCTTTATTGATGTGCCCGAAGAGGCCCGTCGGGAAGGCCTTGTTGATCTGCCGACGCGGCAGGGTGAGTTGGAAGTGGAACGACTTCTGGGTGCCATGGCGGCGAAAAATACGCCTGCCGGGTCAGTTCCGTTTTTTGTCGGCGGCGGCGCCTACAAGCACCACGTTCCAGCTACGGTTGATCATCTCATTCAGCGTTCAGAATTCCTGACCGCTTATACGCCCTATCAGCCAGAAATCTCTCAAGGGACATTGCAATATCTCTTTGAGTTCCAGACCCAGGTCGCAATGTTGACGGGGATGGATGTAGCGAATGCGTCTATGTATGACGGCTCAACCGCATGCGGTGAAGCCGTCTTGATGGCGCATCGCATTACCCGGAAAAAGAAGGCCGTTCTGTCCGGCTCACTACATCCGCATTATCGCGCCGTGGTTGAGAACCTTTCAGATTTCGCTGGATATGAGATCGATCCCGGCGCGCCCGTCATTGACGGCACTGAAGATATTATTGCCCGCATTGATGATGAAACCTCATGTGTTGTCGTGCAGAATCCGGACTTCTTCGGCAATGTGCGCGATCTGCGCGCCATCGCTGATGCAGCACACGCGAAGAAAGCGCTGCTCATTGTCGCCTTCACTGAAGTTGTTTCTCTCGGCCTTGTAACACCGCCAGGTGAAATGGGGGCGGACATTGTTGTCGGCGAAGGTCAGTCAATTGGCAATGCACTCAACTTTGGCGGGCCCTATGTGGGGCTCTTTGCGGCCAAACAGAAATATGTACGCCAAATGCCCGGTCGCCTTTGTGGGGAGACGGTGGACGCGGAAGGCAAGCGGGGCTTTGTGCTCACACTTTCCACCCGCGAGCAGCATATTCGACGCGAAAAAGCCACCAGCAACATCTGCACAAATTCTGGCCTGTGTTGTCTGGCTTTCACCATTCATTTGTCCCTGTTGGGAGAAGAAGGGTTTGGTCGCCTGGCACGGATCAATCATGCCAACGCTGTGAAGCTCGCAGACCAATTGGATGCGCTGGACGGCGTCGAAATTGTGACGCCCACTTTCTTTAACGAGTTCACCATTCGCACACCCAAAAATGCCCGCGATCTAATTGATGAGATGGCGGACAAAGGCGTGCTCGCAGGCGTGCGTGTGTCGAGGCTCTGGCCAGGGGAAGACAATTTGGATGACCTGGTGGCCGTTGCGTCGACCGAGATCAACACAGATGCAGACCGCGCAGCTTTCGCGAGCGCGCTGAAGGAGGTGCTGTCATGAGCGGCATGAACAATCAGGGCCGTCCAACTGGGGTCGGCGAACTGGGCGAAGCTGGTCGGAAAACTTTCACCGGAAATCGTGGGTTGGCCCAGGAAGAACTTCTGATCTTTGAACGTGATAGCGGCGCTTGTGGCGTGGATCTGGATGAGCCTGATGTGTTTGATGATCGCTTGGGTGGTAATCGTCGTAAAGGTAGCGTCGGGCTTCCCGGTCTCTCAGAGCCAGATGTGATGCGCCACTATGTGCGTCTCTCTCAGAAGAATTACGCGATCGATGCGGGTCTTTATCCTTTGGGGTCGTGCACAATGAAGCACAATCCACGGCTTAACGAAAAGATCGCGCGGCTTCCGGGCTTCGCCGATGTGCACCCGCTGCAGCCAACCAAAACAGCACAGGGTGCGCTTGAGCTTATCGAGCTTGTTGCCCATTGGCTGAAGGTTCTCACCGGCATGCCCGCCGTTGCCATGTCACCCAAAGCAGGCGCACATGGGGAACTCTGCGGAATGATGGCCATTCATGCAGCACTGGAAGCCCGCGGTGAAGGCGACACGCGGACCCGCGTTCTCGTGCCCGAAAGCGCCCACGGAACAAATCCCGCGACAGCAGCACTGTTGGGCTACACGGTAGATTCCATTCCGGCGACGGAAGACGGGCGCGTAGATGTGGAAGCATTCAAGGCCAAGCTCGGACCTGATGTTGCTGCGATTATGCTCACAAACCCGAACACGTGTGGTCTCTTTGAAAAAGACATTAAGGAGATTGCCGACGCTCTCCATGATGTTGGCGGGTATTTCTACTGCGATGGCGCGAACTTCAACGCCATTGTGGGCCGTGTACGCCCGGGAGACCTCGGCGTTGACGCCATGCACATCAATCTGCACAAGACGTTCTCGACACCTCATGGTGGCGGTGGTCCCGGTGCAGGTCCAGTCGTGCTCTCCGAAGCTTTGGGACCTTTTGCTCCGCTTCCTTGGGTTATCGAGCGCAATGGCCGGCTGAAATTTGCGGATGTGCCTGAGCAGGTGGAGGAAGTGGGTGGCAGTACGTTTGGCCGCATGACCGCGTTTCACGGACAAATGGGCATGTTTGTGCGCGCGGCGGCTTATATGTTGAGCCACGGATCTGATGGCCTAAGGCAGGCGGCGGAAGACGCGGTGCTTTCTGCCAACTATGTGCTGGCGTCGCTGAAAGACACCATGTCGGCGCCCTTCGAAGGTCCGTGCATGCACGAAGCCCTCTTTGATGATGCCTTCTTGAAAGACACCGGTGTTGAGACGCTCGATTTCGCCAAAGCCATGATCGACGAAGGCTATCACCCGATGACCATGTACTTCCCGCTGGTGGTGCATGGCGCCATGCTGGTAGAGCCGACAGAGAGTGAATCGAAGGATAGCCTTGATCTTTTCATCAATACGCTGGCGGATCTCGCCAAAAGCGCAAAAGAGGGCGATGTAGAGCGTTTCTCGGGGGCTCCTTATCTCGCACCCATGCGCCGGTTGGATGAGACCCAGGCAGCCCGCAAGCCAGTGCTCACCTGGTCACCGCCAGCCCCAGCACAAGCGGCAGAATAAAACACTCTCAAAAAGGCTCGGTTTTCCGGGCCTTTTT
>NZQM01000206.1 GCA_002695905.1 Parvibaculum sp. | reverse complement strand
TATATGGCTTACGCGCACAACTGATGTTCTAACACAAAGAGGACCGCTATCATCAAATGAGATTTACAATTCAATAGGTTCGCCTAAAAACCTAAGCGTTCGCAAGATGGCTTCGTTGCTGAAAACGCATGGTGTTGAATATGATATTGAAAAGATAGGCACGAACTACGGTGTTATTCGCGATGACTTTGTTATTGTGAAAGACATATGGGCTTACGCGGCGGGATTCCTTGACGCAGATGGTTATATCACAATCACAAAAAGATTAGAACCAAGAGCAGGTTTTGTAGCAACAGGTGGTCGCGGAAAAATACATTGTGAGAACTTACACAAGGCTCTCGGCTGTGGTGTGTTGCAAACTGATTTGAAGATTCATAAGAACAGTAAGCGCACACAACACCGACTTCAATTCTATGGTGCTGATGACTTGAGAAAATTACTCAAAGGCATCCAACCACATTTGCATATGAAGAAGGCTCAAGCAAACGCGGTATTGCAGTTGCTTGATTTGAGAGGTTCTAAAACCAACCTTGTAAAATCCCGAAGAGATGAACTATACCGCGTCGTCAAGTGGGAGAATTGGAAAGATGTTCCCGAAGAGCGAGCCAAATTACTCAAAGAGTGGAAAGTTGAAGAGCATGAAGTTCTTGCATGGGGACAACGGGACAATGAAGTTATCCGCCTTGTGGACGATATTCACCGTATAGAGAGAATGATTTGATATGGCTAAAGAGGAAAAGGGAGTAGTCGGCAGGTTCTTGTCATCGTTATCAAAACCATTCCGACGACGAACCACCCCCGAACCTATCATGCCTTTGTGGAAGGCGGGTATTCAAGAGCCTGTTCTCGTTCAAGGTGTATCAATACCTGCTCTTTACGCGACGGTGCAAGAGTCTGTGGTGTTGAGAACCACTATCAATACACTTTGTCAAGAAGTGTTTAGACGCGGGCATTATTGGGAAAAGAAGTTTCACAAGAAATGCACGAACTGTGGAGAAGAATACCAACACGACACAGTAAGCGAATGTCGCATTTGTGGTAATGAAGAGTTTGACAGCCCCGATGCTGACCAAGTGTTATATCCGCGTTGGTTGTTAGACCAAAGAAATAGCATGGACCAATCGTTCATGGATGTTATGCGCGAAGTTGAATGGGATTTAGATATTGTTGATGACGCGTTCCTTATCCTTATCAAAGAGTATTTTATTGACCCCGACAATGGCAAGATTGCCTTTTTCCGAGTCAAAGAAGTTATGCGTGGCGACCCAACATTTATGCGAATAGTTGCTGATAAGCGCGGTTCGCGTGGTGGTAGGTATCTCATATGTCCTGTTCACCGAGATAAAACATATCCTCACAATGGCGACCATCACAAGTGTGATGTTTGCTCTTTACCTCTCCAAGATGTTCACTACATCAACACAGCGGGTAGTGGTAAGACACAGTATTACATTGAAGGAGAAATCCTCCACACAAGTAAATACAACCCGTCTAAATTGTATGGTCGAAGCCCTGTTGCTACGATGTGGCGACAGGCACAAACTCTCACCGCGATGGATAATTACATTTATCTCGCGTATCAAAAGCGCAGAATCCCTCGCGGTATTCTCGCAATCACAACAGACAACATTCAATCCACCGCATCGTTTTGGAAGGGTGCAGAAGAGAAGATGGAGCGCGACCCCCACTACATACCGAAGGTTGGTATTGAATCAGCGTCGGGTCGTGGTAAAGTTGAGTTCGTTCGTTTCATGGATAGTCTTGACGAGATGCAGTATTCTCAAATCCGCGATGAAGTGAGAACACGCATCGCCGCGTTCTATGGTGTATCAAGCATCTTCATGATGGATGCGGGCAAATCCGGCGGACTCAATAATGAAGGAATGCAAATCCTTGTCACCAATCGCGCTGTTGAATACGGACAGAAAGTTTATGCAAAAAATCTATTCCCGCGTTTGCTCAAAGAGATGGGTGTTGATGAATGGGAACTTACACTTTATCCTAATGAAGAAGAGGATGATGTGACAAGACTACGACGCGATGAACAAGAAGTCAATATCGCACAGCGTATGATGCAACTTGGATTTGAAGCAGAACTTACAGAAGGTGCAGGTAGCGACATTCGCTTCACTTACAAGAAACCCGACCCTCAAGAACAACAACAACAACAACCACCGCAAGGAGGCGCACCGCCTCCGGGTGGCGCACCTCCGCCTCCTATGGCCGGTGGTGGTATGCCTATGCCACCACAACAAGGTTTACCTCCGGGCGGAGGAATGATGCCTCAAGGTGGCGGGGGGCTACCACCTCAAGGCGGACCTCCACCTCAAGGCGGAGGTGGCGCACCAATTATGATGATGGAGAAGGGGGGCGCGTTTGGACTTGGTGAAGGCACAGGGCAACGCGATAATGGCCCTGCGCCTCTATCATCGGAAACTCATTTGAGTGGCGCGCCATCATCTAAGAAGAACCAAAGAGGTTCGGAAAAAACAATTACTGAACAAGCACTTGACGCAGTTGATGCCGCGAAAGACCCAACAAGTAAGAATAAAGAAAGTGGTTTTTGAGTGCCGATACCTTCAAGAGTCTCACGGTTGTGGGGCTAACCATGAGCGACCTACTATCAAAGATGGACCCGATGGTGCGCAAATTAGAAACGGCTATGGCCGAGTTCAAAGTTGCGCTATCAAATAATGACCTCGTATCAGCAGAACAGTTTTTGCGTAGCATTCAATCAACAAGCGATTATCTTGCTGACGATGTGACCGCAATTTACAAATCTCAAACCGACATTAAAATTGAAGGTGTCAACGACAGATACGCGGGCGGCGTTCCTGTAATGCAATTTAACAGTATTGAAAATGTCATTGCTAAAGGAGAACGACCAATGGGCTATGTTGGGCCGGATAGAATCGGTGGAGTTTTCAAGAAGCAAGGACAGGTGTGATACCTTGAGCGACGAGAAGCCCGCTGACGCGATGATGTTAATGAAAGCACTCATCGGAAAAATGGAAAGCATGGACGCGGAATTGAACATGTTGCGCAAGCAAGTGTCTAATCCTCACACAATGCTTCGCAAGTCGGGCTTCGTTAAAGCGGTCACACCTGCAAGCGAAGATGTATGGGGCGACCCTCTTCGCGGTGAACGCGACGAAGTTATTTCAAAGGCCGCTAATCATATCAATGAATCTATGGAGGGTGTGAACATGCCCGACACTAACGAAGAATGGCATGAAATGTCATGGGACGATATTCACGCGATGGCTAACACAGCCGCACAAGCAGAAGGTAGGAGGATTGACCAATGAAACCAATGAAAGTCGAAGCAGGGCAGAACGCGCCGGATTTAGAAGCACTTCTCAAAGAAGCAAAGGTAGTTGCAGATAAGTTTGATACGAAAGTAGGAAACTTGTTTCAAAATGTCACAGGTGTTGAGGCTGTTAAGACAGGCTACTTTGACACCAACCAACGCCAAGCCGAAGTTGAGGATGTAAAGCGAAAAGAACCAAAGAAAGAAGAAGTCACTTTGATGAATGCTAATCCTCATGACAACGCGTTGCCCGCACACGAAAACAAAGCAGGTGGCGACCCCGATAAGAGTCCACCGAGCGCATTCAGCATAACAGATTATTACTGAGGTGGTGATTGTGTGTCAAAAGACAATGCATTTCATTATCACCAACGCGTGATGAATGAATACATTAAAGCGCGATACATTCACAAACAAGACGCTTTGAACGAAGCCGCTGATGTTTTATTCAGCAATAACAACTTACAAAACTATGGCTACGCGTCTCCTTCATACATCGGTTTGATTGAAGATTACATACAGAAAGCAGTTGAGATTGAAAGAACTGCACAAGATGGTGATGTAGGCGCGCCCACTATAAACGAAGAAGCGTATGGTGAGCGAAGAAGCATTTCCGATAGAGCGTGGAGACGCATGTTTCGCGAAGGACATGCGGGCGCGCAAAAAGGATTTGGCGTTCGCCACCCTCGTAGGATGAAGGATGTTATCAAGAAGGACTTAGAGAGTGAAGACCCTAATGTGAAGAGAAGAGCGTTGGAGCGCATTTATCGTTTTAGAGGGAATCATAGTGTGGATAGAAGAGAAGGTGTGCCTTCTAAACATAAAGCACATCACCTTGCCAAACTTGGATTCTTTAACCGACCTATCACTCAACCAAACCTACACAGCCACACCCCCTTAGCATTCAATTTAATCGCGGACATATATCATCGCAGACAAGGCAAGTTAGATGAAAAGATGCTTGAAGCCGAGAAGCATATGCCTAAAGGGGCGAAGAGCAATCTTATGCTTGGTCAATGGGGAGATGAGGGAGTCACACATGAGAAATTGAGAAAGGCCGCGTATAAACGGTATTGTGATAATCACAAAAAGTATTTTCCTAATGCTCAAACCCCCGAAGAGCATGAGTTTTTTCATCACAAGTTGTATGAATTGAAAGGTATTCCAAGCAATCAGTTGTTTGAAAGCGACCTGTATAACCAAGACACAGGGGGAATGACCTACGCGAACATTAGCAACATGGAGAAAGCGAATCGTCATCGCGAGATGGGTTTACTCGCCCCTATGCTTGGCATAACCATGCTTGATTATGAAGACCAATTGAAAGTGATTGAGTGGATGGCTAATGGTGGTGGCTCTCAAACAAAAACAGATGATGAAGGCAACAAAACATTCATCGCGACTAAAAGTTTTGATGATTCGCTACTTACCGAAGCGTTTGGAGGGGCGCAACATGCGCGCGGTTTTGTATCTCGCAACATGAAACTTTTCTCCAAAGCGTTGCACCAACTTTACTCCGGCTTCCCCGGCAGTTCTCATGCAGGGACAGTCGCGGGGCGACCAAGCGACATAAAAATGGAGGGTTTTCAAGACCGCGCTAAGCGATTGAACTTTGGTGAGGATGGTTGGGAGCGAGTGACAGGGCCGAACAGTATTGAAGCAAGGCGCGCAGATTTCATCAAAGACCCCGAAAGTGTTGACTCAAATTGGAAAAATCAAGGTATTGACATAGACCAAGACAGATACGACGAGATGGTTGAAGAGGCTATCGGGGCAACAAAAGCCCAACATGTTCGCGATGTAATGAAAATCAAACATAAAGGTAAAATCCCCAAGATACCCGACTTTGACAACGCGGTAAAGTTAGGAATTATCACAGAAGAAGAGGCGCAAGAGGCGCAACATCACATCGTCGCGAGTGTTAATCATCAAATCTCAACAGCCGAACACTTTGGTCTGCTTGAGAATTACAATCATACTCACAAATTAAAAGACCACAGTTTTGACCCTTCGCAAGAACCCGAATATGAAACTACGCCTCTTGACGAGATGGTTCGCGGCCTATCAAACGGTATGGGTTCTATCTCGCGCGAATGGTATGAGGTCGCAGAAGCATTTCATGAAGGGTTGCCCGGTTTCCTCTTCACAGACTTCTCTAAACAAGAAGAGCCAAAGATATTCCCTACTCGCGGCATTCCCGACAAGAGAGGTAATTGGAAAGGCAACAAGCCTCTTATGCAAAGTTGGCAATACACCGAAGACATGAGCCACGCTGAACGAACGGAACATGGTCGGTCTTTGCGAAGATGGCTCAATGAGCAACAGCGTAGTGATGAAGTGGATGATAAACTTGAACGGTTGAGTAATGGAGAACGCATTGAAGAAGAAGCATACCCAAGCCGACCCGACGGTGAATCTCAAACCGCATCAACTCGCGAAGCGATGAAGTTGAGATTCCTTGCCGAAGAAGATAGAGATGAGTTTAGGATGAAGGACGATGAAGCGCAAGAGGAATGGGAACGCTCACTCAAAGGCACTCCTAATCTCTATGCCGCGGCTCCGGGTTTGAACTTCCTTAACGCGCTACTTCCTTACAATACTGACTTTCCTTTAGGGGGTATTCTATCAGCAGAAGCAAAGACAGGACGAACCGACAACAATTACAGTTATCATCCTATGTCGCGAGATAGAGCGCATAGGCTTACTGCGATTAAAAGGAAAAATGATGGGAGGACATTTCATAGTGATGGTATGTATAGTGAATTGGATAAAGCGACTGAAAAGCGCGCACCTTATCATCACACATACAATACTAACATGACAGTTCAAGACACTCTTGATATGTTAGCGAGAAAGAATCTTCTCTTCGCAAACGCACATCATCACGCCACAGTTCATGATGAGAAACACCACGAAGAGTGGAAACAAAGATTGGCTGACCCTAAATCAATTCTCACATCTAAAGACCATAAGGATGTTTTAGGGCGACCCGATGCAGATATGGCGGCAGAATTATTGGGTCATGAACCGTATGAAGACTACGGTATAGGTGTCTATGACAGCGACCAATATCAAAAAAGTATGGATGCTCACACCAAGAACGATATAATGAGACTCAAACCTCTAACCCACAAGTCTCTTGCGGGTATTGGTGAATTGAAGAAGTATATTATTGAGAATTATGTTGACGCGAAAGGAACACCATTTGGCGAGTTGAGTGCTTACAATCAACAAGTAGTGCTTCAAGAAGCGCATGACGGGCAACTTAAAGGGCGATACATCAACGATGATGGAGAAATTAAAAGTTTCAAAACAGCACCTTCTCCGCAACAACATTACGATTACGCGTGTAGGAACTTGAGAGAAGAGATAAACAGCGCGAACAAAGCCGGTAAAGAAGACATTGCTGATTTGCTAACTGCGCGATTGCATAAACAGATGGCCTTTTCACACAAAACAATAGGCTACAATCCAACTCCAACTCCTCACGAACGCCAACATTATGAGATGGAACACGCGGCGCAAACGCATAACGCAACAAAGTTTGCCTATCAAACCATATTCAAACCTCTCATTGAGCATCTTCGACCGGAGGCTTTCAAAACCGGCACGAAACGAGAGAATAACGAGACTCACGCGAACCTTGCTGTCGCTTACAACATTAGTGAACGCTTCATGAGGAACAGAACTCCCGAAGAGAGAAAAGAGTTTCTTGAAAAGGGGAGGATGACCGCATTGGGTGATAATGGGAATCCTGTTTCAGTTCAAGTTTCCGACCTTATTCAACAAGACGCGATTGATAAGATTGTTAATTATACAGTTCCGCGCATGACATTCAAAATAGGAACAGATGACTTACCTAACGCTCGCGACCATTTCGCACCATTGGAAACGAAAGGTGAAAAACCAACAGGGGGTCATGTTCTTGAAGCGTTTATCAACGGTAAGATTGGAGAGCAAGACCCCGAATTAGCAAAAGAATACAAAATTGCGCAAGCGGTATTGGAAAGAGTTGGTGCGGTATGCAAGAATAAAAACAGCAACGAAGAGTTGATGAAGAGATTATACGCGCGATACATACCTCATAGCAAAGAT
>NZQM01000205.1 GCA_002695905.1 Parvibaculum sp. | reverse complement strand
AGATTCTTTAGCTCGTTCCGCGATCAGGTCATGGTCAAGGTGACTAACTTCAAGTGGGTGCCCAAGGACACAGCGACAGACACCGTGTTCAACGCATTGCAGCCAGCGATACGGTTTACCAAAGACGAATGCCTAGACCTACCTGACATGGTTTACGTCAAACGTGAAGTAGAACTGACCCGCCAACAGATCAAATACTAAAAAGAACTTAAAAGTAAGATGGTTATGCAAGCGTCCGGCGAGCAAATAACCGCAGTCAACGCAGCCGTAGGTATGAATAAGTTGCTGCAAATATCTGCCGGTGCTGTCTACACAGATGACGGTGAGTCCCTAGAGTTCGACATCAAGCACCGATACAAGGTATTGCGCGAAGTCATAGACGAATCTAGCAAGAAGGTACTTGTATTTGTGCCATTCAAACACGTCATAGATATTCTGGCGGACAAGCTCACCGCCGATGGCATACCCACTAGCATAATTCGTGGTGATGTTTCGGGCGCAAAACGTACCGAAATCTTCAAACAGTTCCAACAGACCGATACTCCACAGGTGCTGGTCATTCAGCCACAAGCAGCAGCACACGGCGTAACACTCACCGCTGCGAACACCGTAGTGTGGTGGGGGCCAACCAGCTCTTTGGAAACATACGCACAGGCTAACGCACGGGTGCACAGACAGGGGCAAGACCACAAGTGTACGGTGGTACAGCTACAAGGCTCGTTTGTAGAGAAGAGAGTGTACGCGCTACTAGATAGTAGAATAGACGTACACACAAAAATGATTGATTTATACAACGAGATACTTGATTAACATAGCGTTTGGCATTACATTACATATCTAGGTACATGGAGAACCGATATGGCAGAAGATGATAAAGGACTTAACGCTAAACTCATACGGGCGTACATGAAGCTCCGCGAGAAGCGTTCAGAACTGAAGTCTGAATTTGAAGCCCAAGATAAAGTGTTTGAAGAGAACATGAACCTCCTGAAAGAGCGGATGTTGGAATACTTCAAGCAGCCAGAAAACGAGGGTGCCACTAACTTCAGCAGCGAGGAAGGTATGTTTATACGTACCACCAAGACGAAATACTGGACTGATGACTGGGAAAGTTTTCATAAATTCGTTGTGGAAGAGAACGCACCGGAACTTCTGGAGAAGCGGGTAGCGCAGGGCAACATGAAGCAATACTTGGAAGATAACCCTGACAAGTTGCCGATGGGCCTTAACACCACTACCGAATACACCATAACCGTGAGGAAAAAATAGTGTCAGAAGAGGCATACGTTGAAATAGAGCAGGTTGCGGAACACTTCAAAGTGTCTGTATCTACCATTAGAACGTGGATTAGGAACGGACAGATACCCAGAGACGGTTGTTTTATCAAGATTGGTAAGACATATCGGTTCAAGCTGTCTGAAGTGGATAAATCTGTAGCCCGATTAAATTCTGCAACAGCATTGGGGATTTCTGGAACAGACTTGGATAGGCAATCTGAGATAGGTTTTGACGAATCTGTGGGCGAAGTTGTTGCTGATTTAGACGAGGATCTGTAGTGTCGGACGGCACCTTTAGGCGCGTAAGTATCAGGGACGGGAAGTTTCGCACTGCCGTAGGTGGTAAAGAGACGCTTATCGACTCTGACACCATAGACGTAGTCATACTCAATGCTGCACCCAGAGGCCGCATGTTTTATGGCGATGCCTATGGTGCGGGTAAGAAGTCAGCTCCTATATGCTGGTCATCGACCACTAAGATGCCTGACCCAGATGTGCCTGCCGATACTAAGCAAGCCACACGCTGCATGGATTGCCCACAGAACATAAAAGGTTCAGGGGATGGCAACTCCCGTGCATGTAAATACTCACAGCGTTTAGCTGTCACTTTGGAGGATAACCCAGAAGAAATATACCAATTGCAGTTACCAGCAAATGCTTTGTTTGGTGACGCACAACGGGGTTGGATGTCTATGCAGAACTACGCAAAGCACCTGCATAAGCACGATACCTCGGTGATAACCATTATTACTCGGATCTGTTTCGAGAATGACGGTTATATACCAAAACTTCGGTTTCGCCCTGTACGGGTGTTGAAACCTGAAGAGCTAGAAGTCGCTGTGGAAATGAGCAGCCACCCAGATACCGAACGTGCTTTGACTATGGTCAAGCCTGATGAGGGCAACGCACCAACGTCAATGTTCGAGCCGGTAGACGGGTTTGTTTATGACGCAGCTAACAACAATTAGGAGAACTAACCATGCACATTATTAAGAATGTGACCGCGTACTACCCACATTTGGATCAGCCATACAAATGGAATGACCAACACGGCAGGACGATGCCTTGTTCATACAAAGAGAACGGGGCGGAATATAATCTACAGTGGTTCATGTCTGGCGGCGAAGCCAAACGGCTTATGGCAGCTATGGAAGTGGCGTACGAAGAAGATAAAAAAGATGGCTGGCCTAAATCCTTAAACGACGGTGAAATCCCGTTCAAGAAACAGGAAGACAAGACTTGGCTACATATTGCCAAGCTAGAGGCAGCCTATCAGGGTGAGTTAACTAAGCCGCCCAAGCATTTCGATTCAAAGAATAACGAACTACCTGAAAACTTTAGACTAACTACGGGTAGCACCATCAACGTGCAAGTCAGCCTGCATCCTTGGTCTAGGGACGGTAACTCCGGCGTTAAGTTACGTGTCCGTCAGGTGCAAGTGATACAGTACAAGCCAGAGCCTGTACGTGCAGCATTCGATGTAGTTGAAGATGGCTTCACTATGGAAGATGTTGGCGGTAGTGCGTTCACAGCAGTGTCTGATGATTCTTTCGGAGAAGAACCCGCTGTTGTAGAAGCCCCTGCTACAGAAGCACCCAAGAAAAGTGCTAAAGCCGATGCCTTTGGGGATGACGACGAAGAAGTCGTAGCGGAACCCAAGAAGAAGGTGGTCAAAAAGTCTGCCCCTGCCAAAGCTGAGAAGGACGAAAAGTTAGCCTCTGTCTTAGACGAATGGTTTGACGACTAAACGCTAACTAATTTCCGTGGCTAGGATTTCCGAAAAGGGCGTGCCGATGCCCCTGCCACGGTGTCTCTCGGTTTTGAGTAAGCATTATGGACACAAAAGCATTCTTGCAGAAGGCGTTACGTGGAGAGGGCCGATACTGCATATTCGCTGCGAACAGTGGAGATAAGGACGATAGGATTCAGAATTACTATGAATCCCTAGATGAGCTACAACAAGCAGCCTATGAACTAGACGTAAAGGGGTACGATGTGTATTTCGCGTTAGGTGTTCTGGGCGAAAAGAACAACCGAAAAGTAGACAACATCAAACAACTTAGCTCGTTCTTTTTAGATCTCGACTGTGGGCCTAGCAAAGACTTCCCCACGCAATCGGATGCCCTTGATGAATTGAAGGCATTCTGCAAAACAACAAAACTACCGAAGCCGTACCTAGTCGATTCAGGTCGCGGTATACACGCCTATTGGTTTCTCACTGAGCCTGTAGGTAAAGAAGATTGGATTCCTGCGGCTGAACGGCTGAAGAGTCTCTGTACTGAACATGGATTCGCAGCAGACCCTGCCGTCACCGCTGATGCTGCTAGGGTGTTACGCCCTATTGGTACGCACAACCACAAGACTAATCCGCCAACAAGAGTTGCTGGATTGATACCAGCTCCCCCCACTCTCGTAGATTTTGATGAGTTCTACGAATTGCTTGGTGGCAAAGACCTTGTGTTTCCGCCTAAGAAGTATATGCCAGCAGCACCGAACGCAATGATGCAGTCGCTGATGGGTAACACGGAATCTTCCTTCAGGCAGATACTAGAAAAGACATACAACGGAAACGGATGTGAGCAGCTACGGCTGATATACGCAGAACAAGAAGAGTGCACAGAACCTATGTGGAGGGCTGGGTTGTCTATCGCTAAGTTCTGCTCCGATAGTGACAAGGCCATACACAAGCTATCTGAAAGACACCCTAACTACTCAATCGCAGAAACTGTTGAGAAGGTTAACCTCATCAAAGGGCCGTACTTATGCAACAAGTTTGACGAGTTTAACCCCAAGATATGCAAGAAATGTAAGCATTGGAAGAAGATCAAGTCACCAATCACGCTTGGCAATGTGATCGTTGAGGCTACGGAAGAAGACAACGTCGTAGAGGCACCGTCAGCCACGTTAGCCAGCGCCGATGTGCAGACATACACAATACCGACATACCCCAGACCATACTTCAGGGGCGCTAATGGTGGCGTATATATGCGCTCGGCAGGTGCAGATGGGGACATAGATGAGAAGGTCATATACCACAACGACATCTACGTAGTGAAACGGGTGCGTGACGCAGAGATAGGTGAAGCTGTCGTTATGCGCTTACACCTACCGAAAGATGGTGTTAGTGAGTTCACTATACCGCTTACCGCTGTTACATCGCGGGAAGAGTTCCGTAAGAGTATGTCTATGCGGGGCGTGGCAATACGGCAGATGGACGAGATTATGCAATACACAACGACTTGGGTTAACGAGTTACAGGCAAGAGAGACCGCAGACGAGGCCCATCGGCAATTTGGTTGGGCTGGCGACAATATGGAAGCATTCATATTAGGCAACCAGAAGATATACAAAGACCGTGTGGAGTTTAACCCCCCTGCCTCTACCACTATGGCGATGTTCCCCGCGTTTGAACCCAAAGGTTCCTTAGATGATTGGAAGGATATGGCTGAGTTCTTAAACAAAGAAGGACAAGAGCCATACCAATACGTGATGGGCGCGTCTTTTGGATCTGCGCTGATGGAGCTTATGCCCGTAGCGTGCTCTGCATTGCACATACACAGCAAGGACTCAGGATTAGGCAAGACCACTGCATTAGAGGCGGCACTCACCGTATGGGGCGACCCTAAAGAACTGCTTCTGTACAAAGAAGATACGTACAACACCAAAATGAACAGGGGTGAGGTCTACCACAGCCTACCGCTGTTCTTGGATGAGCTTACCAACTTAGCCCCTAAAGAACTTAGTGACCTTGCATACCAGTATGTGAGTGGGCGTCAGCGTCGAAGACTTACCAGCAGCGCCAACCAAGAACGTGCCAACGGATCTCCGTGGAGCTTTACGTCCATATCTACCGGTAACGTCAGCCTGATTGAGAAGATAGCACTGTATAAGGACGCACCGAAGGCTGAAGCCCAACGTATTCTTGAGTTCAAGGTAGACCGACTGTTCAAAGATGCTGCTAGCAAGCTGCTAACTGACGAGTGGACACGGGAAGTACACAACAATTATGGGCACGCAGGTGCAATTTTCGTTAAGTACGTGATGGCGAATCTGGATACAGTCACAGACCTACTGCGGTCGATACAACAGCGTATTGACAGGGAAGCTGGGCTTACATCTGAGAACCGATTCTGGTCGGCAGGGGCAGCGTGTGCCATAACATCTTTGATTTTGTGTGAGCAGATAGGGTTACTATCATACAGCCCTAAACCGGTGCTTCGGTGGATTATTCGTGTGTTGAAACTGAACAAGAACACAGTACACGACATGCACGAATCAGTAGAGCAGACGCTTAACGACTACGTGCATGAGAACTGGAACAACATACTATGGATACGTAGCACGGAAGACCGCCGTGGCAAGGCCGATACAGGGTTAGATGAGCTGGTTATACCTGATGCTACACCCAGAAGTGGGCTAGTCGCACGGTACGAGACGGATCTCAAGAAGCTATACCTTGTGCCTAAGTCCTTGAAGGCATGGTGTGGTAAGCAGCAGATAAACTATGCGTCATTCTTGGAAGACCTGAAGACCAAGATGGGTGCAAAACGGGTACAGAAACGACTCAGTAAAGGCACCCACATGAAGCTATCGCAGCAGAGTGTGTTGGAACTAGAGTTTGATGTAGATGACAGCAACGAAGATACAGAGGTAGAGAGTACGGATGAGTAAGACATTTTTGGCAGCGATACGAGCGCAGGAAGTAGCCAAAGCACTAGGCAATAACCGCCCTAGAGCCTTATCGGATGACAATGTTAGGCGACCATCAGGCCCACTGTCAGACGCACAGCGGTTAAAGATTCTTACGTTGAACAAGCAGAAAGTGAAAGGCACTGTCATAGCTAAGAACATGGGACTAAACCCCTCTACCGTACACAACACCATACGCAGGTATGACATAAAGAAAGGTAAAGTAGTCAAGCTATACCAAGGTACTTATGGCTAAAGGCACGGTCAGCAGGGGTGTGGTCAAAGAGTACGACCTCAACCCCGACGGTGTAAGGGTGGTAGTGCGCTGGGACGATATGGTAATCGGCGCTTCTATTTTTGTCCCGTGTATCAATACAGACGGAGCTACCAAAGAACTTAGGCGTATATCTAAGGATAAGGGGTGGGAGTCGCACGTTTTGGTGCGTGTTGAAGACGGTAAATTAGGCGTGCGTATGTGGAGAACGCTATGATAAAATTTACTCGGTTCTCCATAGCCACCCCACTCTTCTAGCTACTTACCCCTTGCTAGTTAGGAGAGTGGGTTCTTTAGTCGTTCATATACCACGGCTGATACTCCAGCTCATTCTGCATATCTTGTGCGTACAAACGCATGGTAGGTGTAAGTGTCACCCCGTTGTGCATGGTTAAAGAAGTTCTAGCGTGCTGTTTCATTGATCGTTCGATTGTATCAGTCGTTATAACTGCTTCTTTACCCTTACCCGCGTGTTCTTTGTTGTGCGCTAGGATCTCTTGCAGTATGTCGCCTGTGTTATCGCCTTGACGCAACGCTATGTAGTATTGTTTCAGCAGCCTGCTCTTCTGCCTAGATACAGTCTTTTGGATCTTCTTGGTGTCTTGGTTACGTTCTTGCGCGTTGGTGTATTTAGCGGGGGCAAAACCTAAAAACTTGGTCGCTACCTCACCAGCATTGAAGTCGTCTGTAATTGGGTCGCCACGTCTGGTTAGGGCACCTTCCGTTCTAAATCTATCCGCTTGTACTATGTTTCGGAATGCTGCGGGCAGCATAGACTCTATGCCTCGTCTCGTTTCGCCGTTATACATGTCGTCAGCACCACGAAGTATACTTGATATGTACCCCAGCGCGGGGCCACCAGCAAAGTCTACGAACTCCTCTTTAGCGGACTTGTTGAAGTCGTAGCGGTTGTTACCGAGTATCAGATTAGACAGACCAATACGCGCAGCAATATCAACTTCAGCCCCTGCTAAGTTAGTGATGTACTGTACGCCTCCTCGGTACAGTGGGTCGCCCATGAACCTACGAGACAGCAAATCAGCATCTTCCTCGTCGTCTTCTAAGAACAAGTCTGCAAGACCTTGGAATATACCCACCAGCGGTATACCCTGCACTCCCGCTAAAGCCGCAATGTAGCCGTTACTAGCTATAAACTGCTTCATGGCTATACGGCCTTGTTCGTCTGACAATCCGTATTCTTTAGCCTGCTTTATTGCACCAGCCATCATCTTGAACTGGTTGTAGTACATGGTGAAGCCGTAGGTCTTGAACATCATAGCCAGACGGCCCACAGGCGTACCCTGTGCGAATCTAGGTGCTGTATTAAGTGCCGAGCCACCGTTCAACTGTGACGTATCCTGCATAGCAATTTGTGTGGCTAGCTCCCTCTTCTCGGCATCGGATAGCTTGTCTTCGCCTTT
>NZQM01000204.1 GCA_002695905.1 Parvibaculum sp. | reverse complement strand
CGCTCGATCCACGCGCAAAAGCGAAATACATGAATTCGCCGGAAACACCGCTCTTTCACAAAGGGCGTCTTCTTTACAATCTCGCCCGGGCCCGCAAACCGTCCTATGACGAGGGCTCCGTGGTTGTGGTTGAAGGCTATATGGATGTGGTGGCGCTGGGGCAGGCGGGCATCGCCAACGCCGTGGCGCCCCTTGGAACTGCTCTTACCGAGGATCAGATCGGGCTGCTCTGGCGGTTGGCGCCTGAGCCCGTCCTTTGCTTTGATGGCGATAAAGCGGGGCTACGGGCGGCTTACCGGGCTGTGGAGCGTGTTCTTCCACTGCTTAAACCGGGGCATTCCCTGCGTTTTGCGCTGTTGCCCGAGGGCCAGGACCCGGATGATCTGGTGAAATCCGGCGGTGTTGAAGCCATGGAAGAAGTTCTGGCGGCGGCCCGACCTCTTTCAGAGATTGTCTGGGACAAGGAGGTTGAGTCGGGCACCTGGGACACACCGGAGCGAAAAGCCCAGCTAAAATCCAAGATTTCTGAGGTTATTCGCGAAATTTCCGACCCGACGGTTCAGGGTTTCTATCGGGACGCTTTGAACGAGCGGCTCGATAAGTTCCTGCGGCCCCATCAAGGGGCGAGCGGGCGCACAGGCTGGCGAAATGAGCGCCAAAATGGCGGATATCAATCGAAAAAGCCTTGGAATCCCCGAGGGAATGCCAAGGGCGGCCCGGCATTTCGGCAGCCATCGACACCGCAGCTCAAACAGAGCTCACTGGCGCGGGGCGGGGATCAAGGGGCGAGTCGCCGCGAGCAGTTGCTGATCCTTACCTTGCTCAACCATCCTGGGCTTTTGGAGGCCTATTGCGAGGACCTGTCGGCCGTCGAAATAAAAGACCGCATGCTTGACAAAATACGCAATGAAATCATAGATATAGCCGCCGTCCATGCGCCCCTTGACAGGGAAGCACTGAGGGGCCACTTGGACAAGAGGGGATTATCGGACATCGCTCACCGTCTCGAGAGCGGGACGGCGCTGCGGAGCGAGATATTTGCATGGGCCGATGCGGACGAACAGGAAGCAGAAGAAGCATGGCTTCACTTGCTTCAATGGCATCAAAGGGCAGCGGATTTGCAGATGGAGCTCAAGGCAGCGGAACGAGCGTTGGCTGAAGAAATGACTGACGAAAATCTGACCCGGCTTAAAGCATTGCATGCTGAGTTGGGCGGGCTTTCGAAATTTTGACGGATTAGGAAACCAACCGACCGGCGATTGAAATGAGACAGACCATACGCTCCATCGGCTCATTAGTCGGTTCAGCGTTTGCATTGGCAGGCTGAAGGTTCCGCGCATGAGGGGATGTTGCGGATTTTTTAGTCTCCTGGTGGGACACTTGTGTTGAAAGTCTTGAGATCAATCTGGCAGGTCAGGCGGAGAGTTTTTGAATGGCGACGAAGACGGCAGAAGCAGAACCAGCAGAAACGACAAGCGAAGAGCGCGACGGGCCGTTGCTCGACATGTCGGATGCGGGCGTAAAGAAACTCATCAAGGCGGCAAAGGCGCGTGGCTTTGTTACCTATGATGAATTGAACAAAGTTCTGCCGTCTGAAGAGTTCAGCTCTGAACAGATCGAAGACACGATGTCGATGCTCTCTGAAATGGGCATCACAGTCATCGAGAATGACGAAGCCGAAACCGACGACAAAGACGATAAAAAAGAAGAGCCTGCTGCGGAAGGCACCGCTGTTGCAGAAGCAGGACCGGCACCTGGCGCTGTCACCAAAGCGGCATCCTCTTCGACAACAACACTTGAGCGCACAGATGATCCCGTCCGCATGTATCTGCGTGAAATGGGATCTGTTGAGCTTCTGTCGCGCGAAGGCGAAATCGCCATCGCCAAGCGTATTGAAGCTGGCCGTGAGACCATGATTGCGGGTCTCTGCGAAAGCCCTCTTAGCTTCCAGGCGATCATTATCTGGCGCGATGAGTTGAATGAAGGAAACATTCTGCTCCGCGACATTATCGATCTGGATGCCACCTATGCGGGCCCGGATGCGAAGAAGGTCGATAAGAGCCAGGCCGCGCTCGACAAGGAACGCGCCAAGGCTGAAGGCAAGGTAATCGAAGAAGAGCCGGAAGAAGAGGAAGAGGACGAGGAGGCAGAGAACAATCTCTCGCTCGCCGCCATGGAGGCTGAGCTCAAGCCGAAAGTTCTCGAAATCTTTGATGCGGTTGCCAGTGACTATAAGAAGCTGCGCCGCTTGCAGGACCAGAAGCACGAGCTGGCGCTCCAGACTGAAGAGCTCTCAACCTCGCAGGAGCGTCGTTACAAGAAGCTCAAAGAAGATGTGATCCAGGAAGTGAAGAGCCTGGCGCTCAACAATAATCGTATCGACAGCCTGGTGGACCAGCTCTATCAGATCAACAAGCGCCTAATGGGCCTTGAGGGTCGTTTGATGCGCGCTGCTGAAGCGCATGGTGTGTCGCGGGAAGACTTCCTGCAGCAATATTATCAAAACGAGCTCGACCCGAATTGGGTGCGCCGAGTTGGCCGCCTGAAAGGCAAAGGCTGGGCTGACTTTACGAAGAACGACAAAGAGACGATCAAAGAAATTCGCGACGAGATCCAGGAGCTTGCTCAGGAAACCGGTCTCGACATTGCTGAATATCGCCGCATTGTGCACACGGTACAGAAGGGTGAGCGCGAAGCGCGCATCGCCAAGAAGGAGATGGTTGAGGCAAACCTTCGCCTCGTGATTTCCATTGCGAAGAAATACACCAACCGTGGCTTGCAGTTCCTTGATCTTATTCAGGAAGGCAATATCGGCCTGATGAAAGCGGTTGATAAGTTTGAATATCGCCGTGGGTACAAGTTCTCGACCTATGCGACCTGGTGGATCCGTCAGGCGATTACGCGCTCGATTGCTGACCAAGCGCGGACCATTCGTATTCCGGTTCACATGATCGAAACGATCAACAAGCTGGTGCGGACATCGCGGCAGATGCTGCATGAGATTGGTCGTGAACCTACACCGGAAGAATTGTCCGTGAAGCTCGGTATGCCGCTGGAAAAAGTGCGCAAGGTTCTGAAGATTGCCAAAGAGCCGATTTCGCTTGAGACGCCGATTGGTGATGAAGAAGACAGCCATCTGGGCGACTTCATCGAAGATAAGAACGCCATCCTGCCGATCGATGCGGCGATCCAGTCCAATCTTCGCGAAACAACGACCCGGGTTCTGGCCTCTCTCACACCGCGTGAAGAACGGGTTCTGCGGATGCGTTTTGGCATTGGCATGAACACGGACCATACGCTGGAAGAAGTGGGGCAGCAGTTCTCTGTGACCCGTGAGCGTATCCGTCAGATTGAAGCGAAGGCGCTTCGGAAGCTCAAGCATCCAAGCCGGTCGCGGAAACTGCGGAGCTTCCTGGACAACTAATCCCCCTGTTGGGCGAAACCGATCACTTCCATCCGTCCGGGCCTTCTTAAGTGGGGCCCCTCTTAAGTGAGATTGATGGGAAGCGTTTTGCTGCGAGTTATGAGGAATGAAGACATGCACCTCACCATGTTGAAAGCAAAAATCCACCGGGCAGCCGTCACGATGACAGACCTGCACTATGAAGGATCGATCTCCATTGATCGTGATCTGCTGGACCAGTCCGGCATCCTGCCGCATGAGCAGGTGGATGTGCTCAACATTAATAATGGCGAGCGCTTTACGACCTACGCGATTGAAGCGCCGCGCGGTTCCCGCACCATCGGCATTAACGGCGCTGCGGCGCGTCGCGCGGAGCCAGGAGATCTGGTGATCATTTGCGCGTTTGGCCAGATGGATGCGGCAGAAGCCGAGAAGTTTGAGCCTACCGTGCTGCAGATGAATGACGATAACAGCGTTGCGTCCACTACAAACAAAAGCGGCCACTCGCGGGCCGCTTAAGCTGTTCTGTTTTGAGGCGTTTGCTTAGGCGCGTCTATTCGAGGCCAATCACAAGCGTCACGCTTGTTGAAAGTGTCTGCTCACCGGCTGCAATGGGCACATCAGCTGCTTCCATGGCCATGGCACGGGCGAAGACTGGCTGAGGCCGTCCGCCACCACCATGTTCGTTGATGGTGAGCACGGGCCCAAGCGCCACGCCCGCAGCAGCGACATAGATTTTCGCTTTGCGGAGCGCGTCTTTAACAGCGTCTTCGCGGGCACCATCCATCAGCGGGCCCGGCTTTTCAACCTGGAAGCGAATACCGCGCAGTTCGTTCGAGCCCGTTGAGACGACCCGGTCCATCACTTCGCCAACCCTGTCGAGGTTACGGAGCGTGATGGAGACGAGGTTTGAGACCTGGTAGCCGCTAATGCGTGATGCTTCGCCACGCTCTGGCCGCGTATGAATGGCATTCACAGAGAACTGGGACGTGCGCATATCTCGATCTTCAATGCCAAGCTCTTTGATTGCGTCGAAGACGGCCTGCATCGCTTGAGTATTGGCGGTAAGCGCTTCGGCAGCGGTTTTGGCCTGAGTGACCACGCCTGTTTCTACGATGGCGAGGTCTGGCTTTACGGACACCTGTCCCTGACCAGTGATTGTAATGGTGCGCTGAATTTCCTCTGCTTTGGCGGCGTGGGTGAAAAGGCCCAGGGCCACAAGGACTCCAAGGCCCATGATGAGCCATTGGCTACGCCCGATGGCAGGTGTTTTGGCGGTTGAGTGAGGCATTGATCTTGCTCCTGAGCCTATGCTTCATGCGCAGGGTCACTCTGGCGGGGGATTGGGTCGAAATTGGGGCAGTTCAGCAGTTTGGCAAGCGCTCAGGTTCTGATATACCCACATTCGGAGGGCCTGTAGCTCAGTTGGTTAGAGCGAACCGCTCATAACGGTTTGGTCGCAGGTTCGAGTCCTGCCGGGCCCACCAAACACCAAAACGGCGTTATCTAACCGCTTGATTTTCCAGCCTTGTTTTTAGGGTGAGGGCGCGAGGATTCAGGTAAGGGCGAGCCTTCCAGAAACAAAGGCGCTGCGTCACCGGCACGCCGTTTGCGATCGGCCGTGCGTGTGCCCTGGACCTGTGCGAGATGCTGTCGCAGCAGTTATGCGGGAATGGCGGCGAACTGGCAGAGCCAGCTTTTCGGCGATGATTTTTCCTATGAAACTGGCCGTGTCGGATGGGCGCAACTGCTCGAGCAGCATTCGGCTCCTTCCTGACACGATTGCGGCCCCCCATGGGCGACGAAATTTTCCTCTGATAGGCTGTGGTGCAGAAGAATCGGAGGTCTTAAGTGCCCAAACGCCAAGTCGAAATCACTGCTCCCAGCGGCTATGCGCCGACGCTTGCCGCGCTTGGGGAGCAGCATGGAGGCGAAGATATCTATGCAGAGCTTGGCGAAGATGATCGCTGCCTTGTCCGGATCGTCTGTGAGACAAACGTCGTTCAGATGATCATTGATGCCACTCACAGAGCGATGGGGAAGGACGCGCATTGGCGTTTGACGATCCTCCCTGTCGAAGCCGTTGTCGCGCCGGACCAGGGAAAGCCTGAGAAGGACCCGGAAGCCCGAACCTTCAGTTTTCGCGGACGGTCGGCTCCTCGCGAAGAAATTCTGCAATCGGTGGAAAAAGGGGCTGAGCTCAATGCTGACTTTCTCGTCCTGGTTGTGCTGTCGGGGATCGTCTCTGCAGTTGGTCTGATTGCGGATAATGTGGCCGCGCTGATCGGCGCGATGGTGATTGCCCCGCTGCTCGGGCCCAATCTGGCGTTTGCATTTGGGGTCGCATTGGGCAAGCAGGATCTGATGCGCAGGGCCATGGTCACCAATATTGCAGGGCTTGGTCTGGCCATCTTCTTTGCGATGGTTCTGGGTAAATTTCTCGGAGGTCCTTTTCTCTCAGTGGAGATTACGTCGCGGACCTTTGCGGGTTATGAGGCTATTGCGTTGGCGCTGGCAGCGGGCGCGGCAGCCGTGTTCTCACTGACGACGGGCCTTTCAAGCGCATTAGTTGGGGTGATGGTTGCTGTTGCGATTATGCCGCCTGCCGTGGTGCTGGGTTTGATGCTGGGGAGTGGTGATATGAAGTCAGCGGGCGGGGCGGCCATTCTGCTCGCGGTCAACATTGTCTGTATCAACCTGGCCGCTCAGATTGTCTTTGTTGCGAAGAGCATTTCGCCTCGCACATGGAGTGAAAAGAAAGCCTCGCAGAAAGCGCTCTGGACGAATTTCTCCGCCTGGGTGGTCCTACTCGGCGGCCTGGCGACCGGCATCTATTTCACCGGTTGGTAGCTCCCAAAGGTTGCTTTGTTCTGTGGTGCTTATCAGATTACCAATGTGAGCGGCAGCTGACATGGCAAACATTTTGTCGGTGGCGGACCAGTTTCTAGCGCTTTTCGTGTCGATGCAGCTCAGCACACCCATGATGCGCCCATTC
This sequence comes from Parvibaculum sp., assembly GCA_002695905.1. Lineage (GTDB taxonomy): Bacteria > Pseudomonadota > Alphaproteobacteria > Parvibaculales > Parvibaculaceae > Mf105b01. The sequence continues at coordinate 62,184 of NZQM01000204.1, read as the reverse complement.
TGGCGGAATGGTGTGTCGAGTGACGCATAGGCATAGTCGTCAAGGGGTGCTCGATTGCCATGCGCTTCACCGAAAGCGTGTTTGTCGAGATCGCCAATGGCAATCACCCTGGAGGTCTCTAACACCGCAAGATACGCGGCAAGATCGGGCAGCACGAGATTTTCAATTTCGACGTGCTTGCCGGTGGCGTTTTGATAGGCGCTGGCAGCAGTCGCCTCATTTAGAATGGTACTTCTGGTCCAGACAACACACCAGTCAACTTGCAGCAAGGAGGCTACGCTGCACGTGATTTGATCGATCTCTTGAGGATGTCCAGTGAATGACCTTTTGCTTGCAGAGAGTGGGAAGTTGGCGATGGCATCGGAATAGGCTTCTGCTTTCTTCTCCGCTACACGGGCTTGGCTGGTGAGCATTTTGTCCCGCGTCGCATTTCGAAGGAACGCCACTGTATCGCCGTTTGATGTCCGTTCTGCTGAGATCTCCAAAATCGTCTCGTCTGAAAACCTTATGTAAGACGTGAGTTGTCCGGTCTCCAACAGCGTGGATTGAATGAGCTCCATTAGCGTGTCTGGATCTGTTTCTGATGACAGAACACCGCGGACTTTCAGATTGTGCATGATCGAAAGCAGGTTTGACCCTGGCGTCAGGAGGGTGCTGGGTATCTTGTGGAGGTCAGCATATTGCCGATTGGCCGTAATGAGGTTGAAATGTTGGTCCCAAACCGCAACACCATAGATGCCGTATTGGAGCGCATTTGCGATGGCGCTAGCGGTTTCGCGCGGGCCAACGGCTGCCGCCGCCGCAGATCGGCCATGGTCGCTACGCGACTTATTCCATTTTATGATGTTGAACACATCATCACCCAGTTATATCCCCACCCGGATGTGAATAAGAGTAGGCAGGGGCTGTTAATCAGTGCCTAACGCGCTGGTGCCAGACACGCGTTGTCGTAATCTGGTTAATCGTTTATGAGTGGGCCGCAAAACTGGTTCTTAAGAGGTGAATAAATGGCGTCCTACCAATATGTCTATGTCATGGATGGATTGTCCAAGACGTATCCCGGCGGCAAGCAGGTGTTCAGCGATATCCGTCTGTCATTCCTGCCCGGGGCAAAAATTGGCGTTGTGGGTGTCAACGGCGCCGGGAAGTCAACGCTTTTGCGGGTGATGGCTGGCGTCGACAAGGAATTCACTGGGGAAGCCTGGGCGGCTGAAGGCGCAAAGGTGGGGTACCTCGCGCAAGAGCCCGAGCTGGACCCGGAAAAGGACGTGCTGGGAAATGTGATGAATGGCGTCGCTGAACAGCGTGCGATGCTTGACAAGTATAATGAGCTTGCCATGAACTATTCTGACGAAACCGCGGAAGAGATGGCGCGGCTTCAGGACATTATTGATGCGCAGAACCTTTGGGATCTGGATAGCCAGATCGAAATGGCGATGGACGCCTTGCGGTGCCCAGAGGGGGATGCGGATGTAACCAAACTCTCTGGCGGTGAGCGTCGCCGTGTTGCGCTTTGCCAGTTGTTGCTCGCGGCGCCGGACATTCTGCTGCTCGATGAGCCAACCAACCATTTGGATGCTGAATCCGTTGCCTGGTTGCAGAACTATCTTGTCAACTATGCGGGCACGATTGTTCTGGTGACCCATGATCGATACTTCCTTGATCAGGTGACCGGGTGGATACTCGAGATCGATCGCGGTCGCGGTATTCCCTACGAGGGGAACTATTCCTCCTGGCTTGAACAGAAGCAGAAACGTTTGGAGCAGGAGGGCCGAGACGAGGCATCACGGGAACGTACGCTGTCTCGCGAACTGGAGTGGATTCGACAATCGCCCAAGGCCCGGCAGGCAAAGAGCAAGGCGCGTATTCGAGCCTATGACGATCTGCTTGAAGCAGCTGGTAAGGAGCAGAACGGGAAAGCTCAGATCGTTATTCCTGTTGCAGAACGCCTTGGGGGTGTTGTGATTGAGGCCGACCATCTCAACAAAGGCTTTGGGGATCGATTGCTTATTGATGATTTGAGCTTCGAGCTGCCACCTGGTGGTATTGTTGGTGTTATTGGCGCCAACGGTGCGGGTAAATCTACGCTCTTCAAGATGCTCACAGGCGATGAGCAACCAGATGGTGGTGCGATCCGGATCGGCGACACGGTAACGCTCGGGTATGTGGACCAAAGTCGCGACGCGCTTGATCCCGACAAAAATGTCTGGGAGGAAATCTCAGGTGGCACAGATGTGATTGAGCTTGGCAAACAAACCATGCCGAGCCGTGCGTATGTGGGCGCCTTTAATTTCAAAGGCGGGGACCAGCAGAAAAAGGTAGGGCAGCTCTCAGGCGGGGAACGCAACCGTGTGCATCTGGCCAAAATGCTTAAGTCGGGCGCTAATCTGCTGCTGCTCGATGAGCCGACGAATGATTTGGATGTTGATACGCTCCGGGCGCTCGAAGATGCGTTGATTGATTTTGCAGGATGCGCTGTGGTCATCAGCCATGACCGCTGGTTCCTGGATCGTATCGCGACGCATATGCTCGCCTTTGAGGGCGACAGCCACGTGGAGTGGTTTGAGGGTAACTATGCGGACTATGAGCAAGACCGAAAACGACGGTTGGGGGCTGAAGCAGAAGTTCCCCACCGCATCAAATATAAACGGTTCTCGCGGAACGATTAGGCAGCGAACAAGGGCGGTCCACTGGACCGCCCTGACCATTTAACCTGCAGCTACTTATTGAGTTGACTCTGTCGCTACTGCGGCGTCCGCTTCGGTTACTTTGACATCTCTGTCCTGATTGGCTTGCGCGATCTGCGTTTTGATATGTTCAAGCAGGGACGAGAAGTCGCCGCCATTGTTACGAATAACCGAGATAAAAGTAGAGCGCTGCTCCTGCGCCATCCAGATCCCTAAGACCTTTACGTCGAATACTTTGTACCCCTCATCGGTCTTTAGAAGCCACCATTCGACGGGCACCGGTGCCCGACCAGTGGTGAACTCTATCTGGCTGCTGACGATGACCTCTTTGCCCCTGCTTCCCTTTGGCTGAGAAGAGAGAACAGCGAACTGCTGGTCGGTATAGTCTGAAAGACGGCTGGCATAGACCTTGACGATAAACTCCTCAACGAGTGCGAGATATTCTGCCTTTTGCTCCGCTGTCGGTGTCCGTGCATATTGGCCTAACGCGAACAATCCGATCCGTGGAACGTCCATGTTGCCCACGAACAAAATGCGGAATGCCGCTTCGAGCTCTTGGGGGGTAAAGCCGTCCTGTCCCAGTATTTCGATCGCCTCTGAGGCGACCTCATTGACAAAAGCTTCGGCTGATTCATCCCGCGCCGCAGACGCAGGCATAGCGATAAAGGCTAAGCTAACCAGCACGACGAGGCCGATGATAGCATTTCGGACTGCTGGGGAAGGGGATCGCCATAGTTGCAATGTCATTTCGTCAACTCTCCTACCGCTTGAACTAAAGTCCGCTTGATAATGCCGTTACTCGTGTGAAGTAAAATCGATATTGGAGATGTCCGGTAACGCTTCAATGTCAGTCACGCCGTTTTGAATTTCGTCCGCACGGCTCTGTCTATAGAGCGAACGAATGGCAGCATAATAATCGATTGATGTGCGCTCAATTTCATCAAGCGTATCGAGATTGCGGGCACGCAGATCAATGCCATTTAAGACAAAACGCGTCACCGGAATTGTGTAAGCTTTGTCCCAGAAGATGTAGGTGAGCGGGTCGAAAAATAGGTCGACACCGAAGCCTGCCAGATCACGGGGCGGGGCGGGTCCCAGGACCGGTGCATAAAAATATGGGCCTTCGCCCACGCCATAAACCGCCAGGGTCTGTCCGAAGTCTTCACCATGTCGTGCATACCCCCAGCCAGTTGCCGGATCGCCGAGCCCCAATACGCCGGCGGTCGTGTTGATGCCGAACCGTGCGGTCGTGTCGCCTGCACGGTCCCATTCACCCTGGAGCAGATCGTTGGCGAGGATCACTGGGCTACGCAGATTATCAAGAAAGTTGCGCACACCATCTTTTGCAATGGTGGGCAAAACACCGTCATAAATTTCAGCGGAGGGCCGGAGAAGGATGATGTCTAGGAAGTTGTTGAGTTCAAAGAAATAGCGGTTCAAAGGCTCAATAGGGTCGTTTGCCTCTTCATAAGCGGCAACAGCAGCGGCATCAGCCGTATCTGGGCGCGTAGCGCATCCTGAAAGAATGACGGCCAGTCCGAAGACCGCGACCATTGAACTAAGGGAATTTCGGCCAAACTCGATGTTCATATTATTCCTATATCATCAATGTCGGCGGGTCTGAAGTGGTCTTCATCCACGCACGATGTCACTCTCTACAGGTACGCCGTTGCTAGCACCTACCCTATTAATTCGCCGTGAATATTGCTGGGTTTTACCAAATTGGCGGCGATCTTAAGGCTATATAGGGCGGGACTCACTACAGAAAACACAAATCTTTGCTATCACGTGCTGAGCGTCGTTAACCAGCTTGCCGCCGGGCGCTCTGTTGGAAATCGGCACCATGTTGCTGAAATACCTCTGAAACCCTGAGGCTTGTCAGCGGCGTGGCTTGATCATCAAGTTCATCTTTTATTTTGAATTTGGACATAAAGATATGTATATATCGTTCTGGGTGTATTTTCCATGGTTCCGAAGGTAGGGACCCAGCTTGAGGTGGTCGGTGGAGGCTTTGCTAACAGGGTTGCGCGCTGCGGGGGAGCCAACTCGGCTTCGGCTGCTGATGCTGCTTGCGCGGAGCGAACTCACCGTTAGCGAACTGACCCAGATTTTGCGGCAAAGCCAGCCGCGGGTCAGCAGACATCTGAAGCTTCTTTGTGAAGCTGGCCTGCTAGATCGGTTTAGAGAGGGCAGTTGGGTTTTCTACCGCCTTGCAAACCAGACCGGTGAGGGTGACCTGGTTCAGTTCCTGGTGCAGGCATTACCTGCTGATGACCCAGTCGTCGCGCGTGATCTGGAGAGGCTGAAGTCGGTTAAGGAGGCGAGGGTTCAGCGGGCCGCCGCCTTTTTCCGGGAAAATGCCGATGAGTGGGATCTTATCAGGGCGCTTTATGTGCCAGAGGTAAAGGTTGAGGACGCTCTGTCCGCTCTTGTGCCTGATTCTCGCCTGAACGCGATTCTCGACCTGGGTACTGGGACGGGGCGGATGCTGGAGATTTTTGCCGATAAGGCCGATCGTGCGGAGGGCGTTGATCTTAGCCCAGAGATGTTGTCATTTGCGCGTACGCGGCTTGACGATGCGGGCCTCACCCATGTGCATGTACGTCAGGGAGACATATTTGACCTGACCTTTGTCGATGGTGAGTTTGATCTCGTGACCCTTCATCAGGTGCTCCACTATCTCGATGACCCGGCGGCGTCGATACAAGAAGCGGCGCGGGTACTGTCACCTGGCGGACGTCTGTTGATTGCAGACTTTGCGCCGCACGATCTCGATTTTTTACGAGATGAACAAGCGCATCGGCGCCTGGGCTTTGCGAAAGCAGAAATCAGCGATTGGTGTCGCAGTGCCGGACTTGAGGTTGTGAAAGAAGTTGCGCTCCCACCCGACGGTGATGAAGCAAAGCTTACGGTGTTGATTTGGGCGGCGGAGAAACCGGCGGAGACCGGTGGTGGCAAAAAAGGAGAGGCGGTATGAGTTCCCTAGGAGACAGGTTTAGAGGGCGAGATAATGTGCGGGTTTCGTTCGAATTCTCCCCGCCGAAGACATCGGAGGCTGAAGAAAAACTCTGGGCGGCCATTGAACGTCTGGCGCCGTTGCAGCCTGCCTTTGTATCGGTGACGTATGGTGCGGGCGGGAGTACACGCGAACGGACCCATGCGACGGTCAAGCGGATGGTCAATGAAACCGATTTGAAACCCGCTGCTCACCTGACTTGTGTTGGGGCTTCGAAAGCAGAGGTGGACGGCGTTATCCAGGGCTATTGGGATGCCGGTGTTCGGCACATCGTCGCTATTCGCGGCGACATGCCGGATATGGAAGGTCCTTACAAAGCGCATGAGGACGGGTATTTGAGCACCGCAGACCTGGTGCGCGGCATCAAGGCCATTGGTGACTTTGAGGTTACCGTCAGCATCTATCCTGAGCGTCATCCGGAGAGCGTGAGCTTTGACCATGACATTGATTTGTTGAAAGCCAAGATTGATCAGGGCGCCACCCGTGCCATCGCACAGTTTGCGTTTGAGACGGAGCATTATGAGCACCTGTTGGAACGGGTGCGGAAGGCGGGCATCGATATTCCGATTATTCCAGGCATCATGCCCACGACGAATTTCAAGGGCGTGGTTCGGATGGCTGAGCGGTGTGGCGCTACGATCCCCAACTGGCTCGCGGCCTATTATGACGGCCTGGATGATGATCTACCGACCCGTCGGCTGATCGCGGCAACGGTTGCGGCGGAACAGGTTCATGACCTTGAACGTTTAGGTTTCAGGGATTTCCATCTCTACACACTCAATCAGGCAGATCTCACCTATGCGATCTGCCACATCCTCGGCTACAAGCCCGTTGCGGTTTCCTGAAGGAGGTCTGCTTATGACTGTAGACAATAAAGAACGAAAAGAGCGTATTGCAGAGCTCAAACGTGCCGTAAAAAAACGGATTTTGGTGCTGGATGGTGCAATGGGATCGCTCATCCAGGGGTATGGGCTGGAAGAAGCCGACTATCGCGGTGATATTCTCAAAGACCATCATGTGGATGTGAAGGGTGACAATGAGCTCCTGTCGCTCACACGTCCTGACGTGATCCGTGAAATTCACCTGAACTATTTCCGTGCGGGCGCAGATTTCGCGGAGACGAACACGTTTGGCTCCAACTCCGTTGCCCAGGGTGACTATGAGCTGGAACATTTGGCTTATGAGATGAATGTCGCAAGTGCTGCGATCGCGCGCGAAGCCGCGGACATTGCCGAAGAGGAAGATGGACGTGTCCGCTATGTGGTGGGTACGCTCGGGCCCACGCCGCGGACAGCTTCGCTGTCACCTGATGTCAACGATCCTGGTTTTCGGAATATCACTTTTGATGCGCTGGAAGACGCCTATGCAGAGGCGACACGCGGCCTGATTGAAGGCGGGTCAGACACAATTATGGTCGAGACGATTTTTGATACGCTGAACGCCAAGGCGGCTTTGGTTGCGATCCAGAACGTCTTTGCTGAAACAGGTATTGAGTTGCCGGTGATGATTTCTGGCACCATTACAGATGCGTCGGGGCGTTTGCTCTCCGGACAGACAGTCGAAGCCTTTTGGTATTCTGTGCGCCATGTGAAGCCGTTCTCGATCGGCCTTAATTGTGCGCTCGGGGCTGAACAACTTCGGCAATATGTGGATACATTGTCCCGGATCACAGATGTAAATGTGTCAGCGCATCCCAATGCAGGTTTGCCTAACGAGTTCGGGGAATATGACCAATCGGCCAAAGAAATGGCTGACCTTGTTGGTGAATATGCGGAAAGCGGGTTGGTCAATATTGTCGGGGGCTGTTGCGGCTCGACGCCAGAACATATTGCAGCGATCACAGAGGCGGTTTCGACAGCGGCACCCCGCGAAATACCCCAGATAGAAACTCGCATGCGCTTATCGGGTCTTGAGCCCTTCGTGCACGGATAGGAATACAGTACATGTCTGATCAGACCGCCACGTTTATCAATGTGGGCGAACGAACCAATGTGACCGGTTCGGCGAGATTCAAAAAACTCATCCTCGAAGATAATTACGAGGAAGCTCTGGCTGTTGCGCTTCAGCAGGTGGAGAATGGCGCGCAGGTCATTGACGTCAACATGGATGAGGGCATGTTGGATTCAGAGGCCGCGATGGTGCGCTTTATGAACCTGATCGCATCAGAGCCCGATATTGCGCGCGTTCCAGTGATGATCGACTCGTCCAAATGGAATGTGATCGAGGCGGGCCTCAAATGCGTGCAGGGCAAGGCGATCGTTAACTCGATTTCATTGAAGGAAGGCGAAGAGCCTTTCCTCGAACAGGCGCGTAAGGTCAAAGCCTATGGCGCGGCTGTTGTCGTGATGGCGTTCGACACGGAAGGTCAGGCGGATACGGCTGACCGGAAGTTTGAGATCTGTGAACGTTCCTACAAGCTGTTGACCGAGACGGTCGGCTTGCCACCGGAAGACATTATTTTCGACCCCAACATCTTTGCCGTCGCGACCGGTATCGAAGAACATAATGATTATGGCGTCGCTTTCATCGAAGGGACACGCCGGATTAAGGAAAACCTGCCGCACTGTCACGTGTCCGGCGGTGTTTCCAACGTTTCGTTCTCCTTCCGTGGCAACAATGCAGTGCGCGAGGCGATGCATTCCGTTTTTCTCTATCATGCCATCAAAGCCGGCATGGATATGGGTATTGTGAATGCGGGTCAGCTCGCAATTTACGAGGACATTCCCTCAGAGCTCAGAGACGCCGTCGAAGATGTCATCCTCAACCGCCGTGATGATGCGACGGAGCGCCTGCTTGATGTGGCAGAGCAATATAAAGGTGAGGGCGGTAAGAAAAAGGTGGAGGACCTTTCCTGGCGCGAAGTGCCGGTGAAAGACCGTCTGCGCCATGCGCTTGTAAACGGGATTACCGCTTTTATTGAAGAAGACACAGAAGAAGCCCGGCAGGAAGCCGAGCGCCCCCTTCATGTGATCGAAGGTCCATTGATGGATGGGATGAATGTGGTGGGCGACTTGTTCGGGGCAGGTAAGATGTTTCTGCCGCAGGTGGTGAAGTCCGCCCGTGTGATGAAACAGGCCGTGGCCTATCTCATGCCTTATATGGAGAAGGAAAAAGAAGAGCTTGGCATTACAGAAGATTCTTCGAACGGCACCATCCTGATGGCGACGGTGAAGGGCGATGTGCACGATATTGGTAAGAACATCGTGGGTGTCGTGCTGCAATGTAACAATTACAAGGTGATTGACCTGGGCGTTATGGTGCCTGCCGCAAAGATCCTTGAAACCGCCAAAGAAGAGAATGTCGACATTATCGGGCTTTCCGGTCTCATCACGCCGAGCCTTGATGAAATGTGCCACGTGGCGGCCGAGATGGAACGGCAGGACTTTAATGTGCCGCTACTGATCGGTGGCGCGACCACAAGCCGTGTGCATACGGCGGTGAAAATCCACCCCAATTATGATAAAGGCCAGGCGGTCTATGTGCCAGATGCCAGTCGGGCGGTTGGCGTTGCAAATTCACTTCTCTCAGACACGCAGGCGGATCAATACAAAACAGGTATTGCCGAAGAATATAGCCAAATGGCCGAAGCTCATGCTCGGGGTCAAGCCAAGGGCGAACGGCTGTCGCTGGCAGATGCCCGGGCCAATCACTTTGCTATTGATTTTGCGGAATATGTGCCGCCGAAGCCGACCTTCCTTGGACTGAAGACGATTAATGATGTCTCATTGGAAGGCTTGGTCCCCTACATTGATTGGACACCTTTCTTTGCCACCTGGGAAATGAAGGGCAGCTATCCGCGCATTTTGACCGACGACAAGATGGGGAAGGCTGCAAACCAGCTTTTCGATGATGCGCAAAAGTTGCTTGATCAAATGGTGAGCGAAAAATGGCTCTCGCCTAAGGGGGTGGTGGGCTTTTGGCCGGCAAACCGGACCGCGGAAGACGATATTGAGCTCTATACTGATGATACGCGCGAGAATCGCCTTGCCATGTTCCACACGCTGCGTCAGCAGATGGCGCGGAAGAATGATCGGGCTCATGTTGCGCTTGCCGACTTTGTGGCAGAGCAGGGAATCCACGATTATGTGGGCGGGTTTGCTGTGACTGCAGGTCATGGCGAGGACGAGCATGTGGCGCGGTTTGATGCGGCGAATGATGACTATTCCAAAATTCTGATGCAGGCGCTTGCTGACAGGTTTGCAGAAGCCTTTGCAGAATATCTACATGCAAGGGTGCGCCGCGAGTTCTGGGGTTATGCAGATGAAGGTAGTCTTTCTACGGAAGACCTGATTGCCGAGAAATACCACGGCATCCGCCCGGCGCCAGGCTATCCAGCACAACCGGACCATACCGAAAAGCGGACGCTGTTCCGTCTTCTGGAAGCTGAGCAGCGGACAGGCATTACACTCACGGAAAGCTGTGCCATGTGGCCTGGTTCGTCTGTTTCCGGGCTCTATTTCTCCCACCCTGACAGCTACTACTTTGGTGTAGGGCGGGTTGAGAAAGACCAGGTGGAAGACTATGCGGCGCGCAAAGGCATGAGCGTCGATGAGACCGAACGCTGGTTGGCGCCTGTCCTCAATTATGCGCCAGGGCGGTAATTCCTCCGATTTTTTCAGCGCGCGCGCTTGAGGAACGGGTGGATGCGTTCCTCGCAGAGATGCGCGCAGCGGGCTAACCCAGCCCGCATTTTTTGCGGTCCCGTCGCGTTCCCACCACAAACGCGACAAGACGGAGTGTTGGCTAAGGCTGGCGCTCTGTCGGTGGTTTTGGGGCCGCTGGATGCTACCCCAACACCCCAGTCGGCAGGCCGTCGATGCTGGTCTGGTTTTTCTCGTCCCAATAGTCTTCCACGCCATCGCGGCCTTTTTTGTCGGCCCAGGCGCGCAGCACGTCGCGGTCACCCTTATAGTCGAAGAGGGGGACGGCATAGCCGCAGCTGGTCTGCACCAGGTCGATCTTCATTTTGTAATACTGGCGTGACCCTGTTTCGGCGGGAATGAGTTTTTCAGATGCCTCCCAGGCTGGGTCCCGTGGGTGGATGGTTTCCGCTTCCCCATAAACACGGAGGATGCGCGGCGGGCCGTCAAAGGCGCACCACATGATGGTCATGCGGTTGGTGTCGGCAAGATGCGCAGCGGTTTCATTGCCGGACCCGGTGAGGTTCATCCAGATGAGTTCATTTGGTCCGGTGATCTTGAGGCTGTCATGGCCCTTGGGAGAGAGGTTGACCCGACCTTCTGTGGCGGCAGTCGCCACAAAGAAGATCTTCTGCTTTTCGATGAACTTGGTGTGCGCTGCTGCCAGTTCCTGAAACTGCTGTGCCATCGGATGTGCTCTCCAGTTTGTTGAGGGCTCAACATAGTGGATGGGACATCAGACTTCCATGGGGGAGCCAAGTGGTTCCCCGTCGCGCAACCGTTGGTTCTGATTGGGACATAGCTTCCGTCAAACGTTCGAGGATAGAGCGACCCATTTTTCCGACCATTGGCAGAGGCTGCCAAACTTTTCCTGAAGCTCATCATGCTGGCGGGGACCGTCTTTAGGACTTGCCGTATCCGCCACCGCCGGGTGTCTCGATGATAATCGTGTCGCCTGCCTGCACATCACATTCTGCAAGACTGTCCAATATCTCACGGGTGCCGTCGGCGCGCAGCACTGTGTTGTGCCCCAACGCTGCGTCAGCGCCTCCGTCAAGACCGGTTGGTGCGATCTGGCGATGGCTCGAGAGAATGGAGACATGCATCGGCTCGCGGAACCGAATGGCTCTGTGGACACCGTCTCCACCACTATGTTTGCCAGCTCCGCCAGTCTCCGGCCGAATAGAAAAATCATCCAGCACGACAGGAAAGCGCCACTCCAGTATCTCCGGGTCGGTGAGCCGCGAGTTGGTCATATGGGTGTGGACAGCATCCGCGCCGTCAAAGTCCGGTCCGGCACCGGCGCCGCCGCAAATGGTTTCGTAATACTGATAGGCGTCATTGCCGAAGGTGAGGTTGTTCATGGTGCCCTGCGCTGCAGCCATGGCGCCCAGCGCACCGAAGAGCGCGTCGGTCACCGCCTGACTGGTTTCCACATTGCCGCCGACGACCGCTGCGGGATAGGTGGGGTTCAGCATTGAGCCTTCGGGGATGATGAGGGTGAGAGGTTTGAGGCATCCGTCGTTGAGGGGGATGTCATCATCTACCATGCACCGAAACACATAGAGGACAGCGGCGCGGCAGATGGATGAGGGTGCATTCAGATTGTTGGGCCTGATTGCGCTGGTGCCGGTGAAATCGACGGTGGCGGATCGTGTGTCTTTGTCGACGCTGATCGCCACCTTGATGACGGATCCATCGTCCATCTTCTGTTCAAAGGAACTGTCTGACAGGTTTGCAATGATGCGGCGGACACTTTCCTCAGCATTGTCCTGAACGTGTCCCATATAGGCATTCACCACGTCCAGCCCATATTGCTCGACCATTTTTCGCAGTTCTTGTGCGCCTTTCTCGCAGGCTGCGGCTTTGGCACGAAGGTCAGCAATGTTCTGATCCGGATTGCGGGCGGGGTAAGCTGCGTCTGTCAGTAAGTGCCGGAGTTCGTCTTCGCGGAAGGTTCCCTGATCCATGAGTTTAAAATTGTCGATCAGGACGCCCTCATCTTCGACGCTTCGTGACGAGGCAGGCATGGACCCAGGTGCGATGCCGCCAATATCAGCATGATGACCACGTGCGGCCACATAGAAGAGGCGTGTCTCGTCTTCCTCATCATACACCGGGGCCACAACCGTAATGTCAGGCAGGTGCGTTCCGCCATTATAAGGGGCGTTCAAAACAAAGACGTCGCCGGGCTTCATATCCGGGTTTTGGTCAATGATTGTTTTGACGCTGGCGCCCATAGACCCCAGGTGAACGGGCATATGAGGCGCGTTCGACACCAGCCCGCCGGTCCGGTCAAAGACGGCGCAGGAGAAATCCAAGCGTTCTTTGATGTTCACCGAATGGGCGGTCTTTTGCAGCGTGAACCCCATCTGCTCAGCAATAGACATAAAGAGGTTGTTGAAAATTTCCAGCATTACAGGGTCTGCCTGTGTGCCGACGGCGTGTCGTTTGGCGCGAGCGGTTATGCGCGTCAGGACCATATGGTTGAGGTCGGTTATCTCTGCGCTCCATCCGTCTTCGACAACAATGGTGGCTGTGGGCTCAATGATGAGGCAGGGACCGCTGAGTTGGTCACCAGGGCGCAAGTGTTCCCGCAAATAAACGGGCGCCTCATGCCATTTCCCTTGTGAGAAGAAACGCGTTGTTTGGTCTGGTGTTGCGGCACCCATTCTGACAGCAAGCTGTGGTGGGGCCTCGTCAACACGTGTGTCGCGACCAATGGCCTCCACCGAGATGGCTTCGACAATGATGGCGCGGTCTTTGTCAAAGAAGCCGAATTGAAGCTGGTGTGCTTGCTCGAACACGTGGCGCATGTCGGCGCAGTCATGGTCGAGGATGAGGGCGGTATCTGTTCCCTCATAGCGCAGGTGCAGGCGTGTCATTGTCTCGATCTGGTCTGCACTTAGTCCTTGGTTCAGAAGTTCCTGCCGGGTCGCCGTCGCCAGCCGTTCTTCAATGGAGTTGAATGTTTCCCAGAACACTTGGTCGAGTTTTTCCTCCACGGCTTCTTCCCGTGTTGCGCGGATGCTCGCCAGACCCATTCCATAGGCTGACAGAATGCCGGAGAAGGGATGAAAGTGGATCTTTTCCATGCCCAGTGCGTCTGCGACAAGACAGGCATGTTGGCCTCCGGCACCGCCGAAACAGGCAAGGGCGTAGCCGGTGACGTCATAGCCGCGCTGAACCGAAATCTTTTTGATTGCCTGGGCCATGCTTTCGACTGCGATGGACAAATAGCCATCGGCGACCTCTTCCGGCGATTGGCTTGCAATGTTCGCAGCCTGCTCTGAAAACCCCTGCAACGCGGCTTCCCTGTCCAGCGGCATGTTTGCCTCGGGTCCAAAGACTTTTGGAAAGAGATCGGGCATGAGCCTGCCAAGGGCGACATTGGCATCGGTCACGGTAAGGGGCCCCCCGCGACGATAACTGACAGGGCCTGGGTCGGCGCCGGCACTGCGTGGGCCTGCTCTGAGCCGCGCGCCATCGAAAGTGAGGATCGAACCACCGCCAGCCGCCACTGTGTGGATCTGCATCATGGGCGCGCGGAGGCGAACGCCCGCGACCTCTGTCTCAAATGTGCGTTCTAAGGTGCCGTCATAGTGACAGACGTCGGTTGACGTGCCGCCCATGTCAAAGCCAATGATCTTGTCGAACCCTGCCAGGGCGGCCGTTTCCACAGCGCCTATCACACCGCCAGCAGGGCCAGAGAGGATGGCGTCCTTGCCCTGAAACAGGGCGGCGTCTGTCAGGCCGCCAGAACTCTGCATGAAAAGCAGTTTCGTTTTTTCGGCGTCGTTTCCTGCGTTGAGTTCATTGGCAACTTGATTCACATAACGCCGGAGGATGGGGGAGAGGTAAGCGTCGACGACTGTGGTGTCGCTACGCCCCACAAATTTCATCAAGGGGCTGACGTCATGACTGGCAGAGATTTGGGTGAACCCGATCTCTTTGGCGATTTCGGCGGCCTGTTGTTCGTGGTCGTGAAACCGATAGCCGTGCATGAAGCAGATGGCGACGGAACGGATGCCCGCATCATAGGCACGCAAGAGGGCCTCTCGGGTTTCTTCCGTGTTCAGTGGATGCCAGACCTCACCTTCTGCTGAAACGCGCTCGGTCACTTCCTCGACCGCTTCGAAAAGCATTGATGGCTTTTCGATCTTTAGTTTGAATAGGTGGGGACGGTTCTGGTAGCCGATCTTGAGCGCGTCGGCGAAGCCCTTGGTGGTGAGAAACAGAACGCGGTCGCCTTTGCGCTCTAGCAGCGCGTTTGTGGCGACGGTCGTTCCCATTTTGACGGTGCCGATCAGGTCTGATGAGAGTGGGGTTCCTGCCGGGATCTGCAGAAGCTCTCTGATGCCTTGAATCGCGGCGTCTTGATATTGCTCTGGACTTTCTGACAGGAGCTTGTGCGCAATCAGCTGGCCGTTTGGATTGCGGGCGACAATGTCCGTGAAGGTGCCCCCACGGTCGATCCAGAAGTCCCAGTGTTTACTCTCTTTCATGGCGCGGACCCTGCCATATGTTGGCCCTTTAGAAAACATGTCGCCTGGGAAATGTGGGGACGAAAGAAAAGGTGTTCGCATCGTGCGGTATTTCCCATTAAGGTGCGCGCCATGTCGATTTGGGGAAAATTAGCCGGGGCTGCTGCCGGACTCGCTGTGGGCGGGCCGATTGGGGCACTTGCGGGGGTTGTCGCAGGACACTTTGCTGTTGATCGCAATTTGCGGGACGATGAGGTGGTGTTCACAGTCGCGCTTATTGGGCTTTCCGCGAAAATGGCGAAAGCCGATGGCGTGGTCGACCCAGCCGAGGTGAAGGCCTTTGAAGATATTCTCCAGGTGCCTGACGCCGAAAAGAAGAATGTGTCGCGCATTTACTCCATTGCGCAGAAGGATGTCGCCGGGTTCGAGGCTTACGCCGCCCAGGTTGCAGGCATCTATAAAGACAAGCCAGGTGTTTTGGAGGATGTGCTGGATGGCCTCTTCCATATCGCGAAGGCAGACAACGTCATTCACGATGGCGAGCTCGCTTTTCTTCAACAGGTTGCTGATATTTTCGGATTTTCTGAGCTTGAATATGCCCGCATCAAAGCCAGCCACCTGGGGCCGGATGGAGAAGATCCATTCTTGATCTTGGGCATTTCGGCGGATGTGTCCGACGAGGAACTTAAATCTGCCTATCGACGCCTCGTTCGCGAAAATCACCCTGACATGATGATTGCGCGTGGTGTGCCGGAAGAGTTTCACCACCTTGCCGAAGAGAAAATAAAATCGATCAACACCGCCTATGAGCGGATCGCAAAAGACCGAAACCTGTAGCTCGTAAGAATGGAACATCGGGTGGACAAGAAAATCAAAAAAACCAGAGCCAGCCGATCTTCCCGCAGACCAGCGCAAGAACGGTCTTGCGGCGCCTTTGCTAGATCGACACGGGTCGCCTCGCGATGACCCGTGAACACGCCGCTTTCATGGTTTTGATCAACCTCATCTGGGGCTTTGCTCTGGTTGCCGGGAAGGTGAGCCTTGAGCATTTTCCACCGTTCCTGTTTGCGGGTATTCGCTTTGCGCTGATCGTGGTCGTGCTGTTTCCGTTCCTGCGGATTCTTAAGGGCCGTATGCGGGATGTCATCATCATTTCGCTGTGCGCGGGACCCCTTGGGTTTGGTTTTTTCTTTCTGGGGCTTGCAGCGGCAGACGCTTCGGTGGTTGCCATTGTCACCCAGTTGGGCGTTCCCATTTCCGCTGTCATGTCGGTCCTCTTCTTGAAGGAGCAGATTTACTGGCGGCGTTGGCTGGGCATTTCGCTCGCCTTCGCGGGTGTGATGATTATGAGCTTTGATCCTGCCGTGTTCAGCTTTTTGACCGGCATTTTGCTGGTTACTGCGTCCGCCTTTGTGGGATCCATCGGGACGATCTTCCAGCGTCAGATCAAAGATGTTGGCGTGTTTGAATTGCAGGCCTGGGTTGCTGTGATAGCCGCCCCCTTCCTGCTGGGCGCGTCCTTTGCCTTTGAGAGCAATCACCTTGAGATCATCGAGAGCGCCAGCCTGCTCGCCTGGTCAGGCATTTTCTATGTGGCCTTTGCTTCCAGCCTTGTGGGGCATGCGGGCATCTACTATTTGCTCCAACGCTACGAGGTTTCGCAGACCGCGCCCTTAACGCTTCTGGCTCCTTTGTTCACAGTCTTTTTTGGTGTGACATTGCTTGGAGATGAGCTGACCATCAGAATGGTACTTGGTGGACTCGTATCCCTTGTGGGCGTGTTGATCGTCAATATTCGCCAAGCGCGCAAAGAAGAGCCGTTCGTAGATGTCGATCCTCGATAAAATTCAGGTGCAACCGTCACCCAACCACAATGAGCGGATCGGCGGAGCCGCCGACATGCTGCTCCTGCATTATACCGGCATGGAGACCGGGGAGGGCGCGCTGGAGCGCCTGTGTGACCCGGCGGCCCAAGTGAGCGCACACTATCTGGTGTTTGAAGATGGACGCATTATCTCAATGGTCGACGAGGAGAGGCGCGCCTGGCACGCGGGGGTCGCAAGCTGGGCAGGCGAAGCTGACATTAACAGCCGGTCGATCGGGATTGAGATTGTCAATGCGGGTCATGAGCTTGGGTATCCGGATTTTCCTGGTGCACAAATCGATGCTGTGACGGCACTTGCAGCCGACATTGTACGGCGGAACGAGATCGCATCGGCGCGGGTGCTGGCGCATTCCGATGTGGCACCTGGGCGCAAGTCGGATCCTGGCGAGAAGTTTCCCTGGGGTCTGCTCTCCGACGCTGGTGTGGGGCATTGGGTGTCGCCAGTAGAACCGATAGACGGCCCAGTTCTGAGCCTGGGAGACAGAGGGGACCAAGTAGCCGAACTTCAGTTTCAGCTGGCGGATTATGGTTATGGCATTGCCGTTGATGGGTGGTTCGGTGTTGTAACAGCGGACATTGTCACGGCGTTTCAGCGGCACTTTCGCCCGGTTCAGGTGGATGGGGCTGCGGACCTGTCGACCGTCGGCACACTGCGTCTTTTGCGGGACGCGCGGTAGAGTGCGAGCATTCTGTCTGTTACCAGCTACACGCTTCTCGCAGGGGGACTATGGCTTCGCTCAATCCAGCGATAACAAAAGTGGTCATGCTAGAGCTTGAGTTGAATGGTAGAAATTGAAACAACATCGTTTCGTGTTGCATCATTCGCTTGATTTCAGAAATTGGATTCGGAAAGAAAAGTGCAGTGTTGTCTGTGCTCTCATTCATCCAGATTTTGATGGCGTTATCGCGGTCGTACCGAATAGTGGTCTCGGACTGGTCGTGGCGACGATAGCCAGATTGCGCTGCCATTCCAGTCACAACAAAGGCTGAAGTGCGGTTTTCCTTGCATCGAAGCATTAGGGTGCCGAACTCGCTTTTTAGCCAGCCTTTAAACGGTGTTTCTGCTGAAAGCGAAATATAGACGTTTTGAGAATCGTCTATAGGTGAGACTTCAGTCCGCACCCTCCATTGTCCATGAGTTGATGTTTGGGTTGTCGGTTTGTCGACGCCTAAGCTTTGGGCCAAATCGTCGTAGCAAACCAAACGCTCAGCAGAGCTTTCTTTCGCGGCGCATTCAGCAAGCTCGCGCTTTGTGTCTGCTATCGCGGGTGAATTTGCACCTACCATAATGATGACAAGCGAGAGAAGGCAGAGTTGTAGAACTTTGTGTCTGGCGCCAGATTTCATTGCCTTCCCCCTATACACTATGGAATTTACCATGAGAGATGTATTTTACCAAAACGGACATCTGAGGTCTCATTTCTCGACAAGTGCTCTATGTCGGCGTATTCCTAGTCTCGGTCAGATGGCCGGATGACCGCTGTGGCTTGGCTCACAGAGGAAAGTCCGGGCTCCACGGAAGCACGGTGCCGGGTAACTCCCGGCGAGGGCGACCTCAGGGAAAGTGCCGCAGAAAGCAAACCGCCTGGGTTTTTATTCAGGTAAGGGTGAAAGGGTGCGGTAAGAGCGCACCGCTGTCCTGGCAACAGGACGGGCAGGGTAAACCCCACCGGGAGCAAAACCAAATAGGGATGGTGGACGGCTTTTATGTCGTCAGGTCAGTTTTCGGATCGCCATCCGGGTTGGTTGCACGAGGCGGTCGGCGACGGGCGTCCCAGATGAATGGTCATCGGTCGAAGTCTTCGGATTTCGGGATACAGAACCCGGCTTATAGGCCATCTGACCTTATCTCCTCAGCGCTATCAGTGGTAGGTGCCTGGTCTGGCACTCAAGATGTCGTGTTGGTGTTGCAAGTTTAAGCAAATGTTCCTTCTTTGTTCTGAAATAGAAGTGTGAGTATTGGTTCCTTGCGAACAGTCAAAAGCCCGCTCAAACCCAAGGTTTAACTGGTTAATCCCGTTGACCCCCATATTATCCCATGGTATCCCATAGTGTCCCGGGATAGAGGCAGGCCGACCCAGATGCGGCCCATGTTGGGAGGGTCGGACCTCTTTCACGGGACTGAATTCGATCAGGTGGTCGCATTCAATTGTGTCGGGTACGGGGGGCTTGCGGGACATGTTGTCGTTCCGGGGAACATTCACAAACAAGATCGATGCGAAAGGGCGCATCTCTGTGCCGGCTAAGTTCCGGTCGGTGACGGCTGCCCAGGAATTTCCCGGCATCATCTGTTTTCCCTCCCTTATCGATCCCTGCATAGAAGGTGGGGGCCCCGATCTTGAGGCGGAGATCGACACGATGTTGAGCCGCCTTGATCCCTTTTCCCGCGAGCGCAACGTGCTGGCAAACATGCTCAAAGCTCAATCTGCGGAATTGATGTTTGATGCGGATGGTCGGGTGAGCCTGCCTGAGATGCTGACCTCAAAAGCTGGGATCATTGATCACGTGACCTTTGTTGGGCTCGGCAACAAATTCCAGCTTTGGGAACCCAAGGCGTATGAGGCCTATCTTGCGGAAGCGATGGCTGAAGCAAGTGGCCATGGCGGGTTGCTAAAAAGTCCTCATGCTCCGCCCGGATCTCCGTCTGCGACAGGGGGCGGTTCGTGACACAGGCACCGGCAGTCTCCCCCCATTTTCCGGTGATGCTGGCTGAAGTGCTGGATGTGCTCGCGCCCAAAGATGGTGCTCTTTACGTAGATGGAACATTTGGTGCTGGTGGCTATACGCGCGCGCTGCTGGCGGCGGCAGACTGCTCTGTTCTAGCGGTTGACCGTGATCCCACGGCGATTGATCGCGGGCGCGAAATGGAGCGGGAATTTGAGGGTCGTCTGACGCTGCTTCAGGGCTGTTTTGGCGATATGGCGACGCTCGTGGCGCCCGTACTTGATGAGCGCGCCTTGAGTGGTGTGGATGGTGTGACTCTCGACGTTGGTGTCTCCTCCATGCAGCTTGATCAGGCGGAGCGTGGATTTTCTTTTCAGAGCGAAGGACCTCTTGATATGCGCATGGCGCGGGAAGGGGTTTCTGCCGCTGATATTGTCAATGAGTTCGAAGAAGCTGATATTGCCTCCATCATCTGGATCTATGGCGAAGAGAAGCGGTCGCGGGCTGTTGCAAAGGCGATTGTCCAGCGGCGGCTTGAGAAGAAGTTCGAGACAACTGCAGAGCTGGCGGAGCTGATCGCTGATGTGATGGGGCCTCGCGCGCGCGCTGACAAAGTGCATCCGGCGACACGGACGTTTCAGGGGCTTCGCATATTTATCAATGATGAGATGGGGGAGCTCGCCCGTGGGCTCGTCGCTGCAGAAGGTTTGCTGGACGCTGGTGGGCGTTTGGCTGTCGTTGCGTTTCATTCGCTCGAAGACCGGTTGGTGAAGCGGTTCCTGACAGAGCGGACAGGCAAAGGCGGGCGGCCATCGCGCCATATGCCCGAAGCGCAAGATGGTCGAGCGCCGTCATTTGAGGCAATCACCCGTGGCGCTTCGAAGGCAAGCAAATCTGAGATTGAGATTAATCCCCGGTCGCGCTCTGCCCGATTGCGGGGGGCTGAGCGAACCGACGCGCCGTCATTCCCTTTTGACCCAGACGCTTTGGGGATAAAGCGTTTCGCTGCCTTGCAGGGAGATCTCCTATGATCCGTCTACTCAATGTCTTCTCTGTTGTGCTTGTGGTGGCGGTATCTATTGGCCTCTACAACCTGAAATACAAAGTCGAAGAGCAGGAGCGGATCAAAGCAGCGCTTGCTCAGAAAATTCTGAATGAACAAGACGCAGTACGTATTTTGCGGGCGGAATGGAGCTATCTGACACAGCCTGAGCGCCTGCAGTCTTTGGCTGACCGTCATTTGGACCTGGCGCCCCTTACGGCTGCGCAGATTGCAACGTTTGAGGATCTGCCAATGCCCCCGCGTGATGAAGATCTATTTGGCCCTAATGGGCGCCGCGCGCTTGGCGGGTATGCCGGGGCCGCTCCGCAATCTGGTTCTGAGGTGCGCTGATGGTACGCCGTTCCAAACAGGGTGAAGCCGACAATGTCTCCCCCAGGCTTGGGCACGACTTGATCGCGCGCCCGAGATTTGCCGCACCGCGCGACAAGAAAACACCAGAAGTGACCCGCCTCGACAGTGGTCGTCGTCGGATCATGTTGACGGTCGCCATGTTTGCGATGGCCTTTGCGGTCGTGACTGGGAGATTGGTTATCCTCGGTCTGGCGCCCGGCGGTGGTGGGGACCGGTCTATTGCTGCTGTTGATAATGTTGGTCCGGAACAACGGCGTGACATCGTTGACCGCAATGGTGAGGTGATGGCAACGGACATCATCACCGCGTCCTTGTATGCAGATGCACGCAAGGTGATGAATGCTCAAGAGACAGCGCGCCTTTTGGCGCAAGCCCTACCAGAGTTGGATCAAAACTCGCTTGAAGAGAAGCTCTCAAGCGATAAAGCGTTTGTTTGGTTGAAGCGTGACTTGACGCCGCGCGAACAGGTCGCAGTTCATAATCTTGGTCAGCCAGGCCTCGCTTTTCAGCGTGAGCAGAAGCGGGTTTATCCTAATGGCCGGGTTGCTGCGCATGTACTGGGTGGTGTTGATATCGACAATCAGGGCATTGCTGGGATCGAACATTACATAGACCGATCCGGTGCAGCCAGCGGTGAACCTCTGGTGCTTTCTCTGGACCTGCGTGTTCAACATGCGCTGCAAGCGCAATTGCAGATTGCGCTGGATGAGTTCAGCGCAATCGGTGCAACGGGTGTGGTTCTGGATATTGATACGGGCGAGGTCATTGCGATGGCCTCTTTGCCCGACTTTGATGCGAACGACCCTGGATCGGCATCTGACCGCGCGCAATTTAATACGGCGACGCTTGGTGTCTATGAAATGGGCTCAACCTTTAAGGCCTTCAGTGTTGCCGCAGCTCTCAATTCGGGTCGTGTTCAACTGTCGACCGTATATGATGCCCGCGAGCCTATTCGTGTTTCCCGTTTTACGATCAATGACTATCACGCTCAGAAGCGCTTTCTGACGGTGCCTGAGCTCTTTATGCATTCCTCTAATATCGGTACTGCCAAGATGGTGCTGGAGCTTGGCCGTGAAGAACATCGCAGCTTCCTCGGCCAATTAGGATTGTTGACGCGGACGGATATTGAGCTTCCGGAGTCGGGACGTCCGCTTCTGCCCCGCACTTGGACAGACGTGTCCGCAATGACTATTTCCTATGGTCACGGATTGTCAGTGACACCACTCCAGGTGGTGGCTGCCAATGCGACGTTGGTCAATGGAGGATTTGCCGTGCAGCCGACTTTCCTTCGCCGGGACAGCGCATCGCCTCGGACGCGGGTGCTCACGACTGAAACGAGTGATGCCATGCGCGCCTTATACCGGCTGGTTGTTGAGCGAGGCACCGGGCGTAGTGCGGATGTTGTTGGTTATCCTGTGATGGGGAAAACCGGCACGGCGGAAAAAGCCCGGGCAGGGGGGTACGCACGTAATGCGCTTCTCACTTCCTTTCTCAGCGCCTTTCCAGCTAACGATCCGAAATATGCCATGCTGATCATGTTTGATGAGCCGCAGGCTACTGAAAACACCTATGGATTTGCAACCGCCGGGTGGAATGCTGCACCGGTCACATCGCGCGTTGTTCAGCGCATTGCGCCCATCTTGGGGCTCCGCCCGGTCCAGTCCTGGAGTTCCCCGGTTCAATCCGCTTCCTTTGCGACGGCGGAGTAGTGCCATGGAGCTTCAAGCGCTTGTTGGCCCAAAGGAAGTGCTTCCCCCCAATGTCGGGGCGATCAATATTGCCGGACTTACTGCAGACAGTCGTGCGGTAAAGCCGGGCTATCTTTTTGCGGCGCTTCCTGGTGTTCAAGCAGATGGTGCGAAATTTATTCCTGCGGCAGTTAAAGCGGGGGCGGTGGCGATCCTTGGCGGGCCGGATGTTGTGTCTGACACAAAGGTGCCGGTGATCGCTGATCGCAATCCGCGGCGTCGTTTGTCTGCCCTGGCTGCTCAGTTTTATGGGGCGCAGCCGGACACGGTTGCCGCGGTGACGGGCACCAACGGCAAGACGTCGGTCGCCACTTTCGTTCGTGAAATCTGGGCGTCTCTGGGCTTAAGGTCGGCAAGTCTGGGTACCGTTGGTGTTGTTGGGCCTGAAGGTGTTCGGCCTTTGGCGCATACGACGCCGGATCCAGTGCGGCTGCATTCTGAGCTTGCGCAGCTTTCTGAAGAACGGGTCACGCATCTGGCACTGGAAGCGTCCAGCCACGGATTGGCACAATATCGTCTGGATGGTGTTCGGGTGAGCGCCAGTGCATTTACCAATCTCACGCGAGACCATCTCGATTATCACGCAAATTTTGATGACTATCTCTATGCCAAGCTGCGCTTGTTCGGCGAAGTCATGGGGCCAGGCGGCGTTGCGGTAATCAATGTCGATGCTGATTTTGCACAGGAGTTTGAAGCGATTTCCTGGGCGCGAGGGCATCAGATCGTTGCTGTGGGGCGCAAGGGGCGGGACATTTGTCTTGCTGGTTTGCAGCCGGGACCGAGAGGTCAGGTTCTCCAGATTGTTCATGATGGCGCCCACTATGAAATTATGCTGCCGCTTGTGGGTCAGTTTCAGGCATCCAATGCGCTTGTCGCTGCTGGCCTGGTGATTGGCTGCGGCGGCGATGCTGAACAGACATTCCGCGCCTTGGAAAATCTCAAAGGGGCAAAAGGGCGCTTAGAAGAGGTTGCACATCTTGCCAATGGGGCGACGATCTTTATCGATTATGCTCATACCCCGGATGCTCTGGAGACGGCACTTGAGGCTGTGCGCCCGCATGTGAGCGGAAAGCTTGTTGTTGTGTTTGGGTGCGGTGGTGATCGGGACAAAGGCAAGCGCCCTCAAATGGGCAAAATTGCGTCGCAATCGGCTGATATCACCATTGTGACGGATGACAACCCCCGATCGGAAGATGCGGCAGTTATCCGTGGGCAAGTTCTTGCTGGTGCTTCCGAGCTGCGGGAGATCGGTGACCGGGCTCTCGCAATCTCAGAGGCGGTGGCTCTTCTTGAAGCGGGAGATTGCCTGGTGGTTGCGGGCAAAGGACATGAGACAGGTCAGATTATCGGGAGCGAGGTGCTGCCCTTCTCTGACCATGAGGCAGTTGCAGCGGCGGTGAGCGCCGGGGATATGAGTGCATGAGTAAAGCTCTTTGGACATCGACGGAGGCCGCCCTTGCCACTGACGGCGACGTCAAAAGCGACTGGTCCGCGGTTGGTGTGTCCATCGATACGCGGAGCCTTGATTTGGGTGATCTGTTTGTTGCCCTGATCGGCGACAATTCCGACGGCCATAAACATGTGAAGGACGCTTTGGCCAAAGGTGCGGCGGCGGCCATGGTATCGGGTCCTTGCGACGGTGTGTCCGATGAAGGCCTTCTTGTCGTCGAAGACACACTGAGCGGATTGCAGGCGCTCGGCCATGCTGCGCGCGCGCGAACAGATGCAAAAATTGTTGCGGTGACGGGAAGTGTTGGCAAGACCAGCACAAAAGATGCGTTGCGAACGATCCTTGAGGCACAAGGACGGACCCACGGGTCGGTTGCCTCCTATAATAATCACTGGGGCGTGCCGCTGACACTTGCTCGGATGCCCGCTGATACCGAGTGGGGCGTCTTTGAGATCGGGATGAACCACGCAAATGAGATCACGCCTTTGAGTCAGATGGTTCAGCCTGACGTGGCCATTATCACGACAGTCGAGCCTGTACATCTCGCCAATTTCGAGAATGTCGAAGGGATTGCTGATGCGAAGGCTGAAATCTTCGATGGATTGAAGCCTGATGGTACGGCAATCCTGAATGCGGACAATTCACATTTTGACCGGCTTCGTTTGAGGGCTCAGGCCGCCGGAGCGGGCAATGTCATTTCTTTCGGGGCGTCGGACAAGGCAGATGCCCGGTTGGAGAGGGTTGCTTTGCATCCTTCTTGTTCCTGCATCTCCGCATCCATCTGCGGTCAGGCTATCACCTACAAACTTGGCATCCCCGGCAAACATCACGTCATGAATTCGCTCGCCATTCTTGCCGCTGTGCATGCGCTGGGTGCAGATCTGGCACTCGCGGGCATGACATTGGCGACGCTTAATGCGCCTAAGGGCAGGGGCGAACGCCATATTGTTCATGACGGTGACCGACAATTTGTGGTTGTCGATGAAAGTTACAACGCCAACCCAGCTTCCATGAGGGCTGCGATTGCAACTCTTGGCGCCGCTGAAGTTGAGGGGGCTGGGCGGCGCGTCGCGGTTCTGGGCGACATGCTTGAGCTCGGAGAAGATGAAGCGCTCATGCACCAGGGGCTTGCGGGGCCGCTCGCGGATGCCGGTATTGATCAGGTCTATGCTTGTGGGCCCTTGATGAAGAATTTGTATGAAGACCTGCCTGCAGCATGCAAGGCGGGATATGCGGAGGGGTCTGAAGCGTTGCTTGAACAGCTTGCGTCACAGTTGGGGGACGGTGATGTAGTGATGGTCAAAGGGTCGCTTGGGTCGCGAATGGGGTTGATTGTGGATGGGCTTCTTGCTCTTCACAGTGACGATGATGTGCCGTCTGGCGCAGGGGATTGACAGATGCTGTTTGATTTTTTGGTGCAATATGCTGATCAGGTCCCAGGCCTGAATGTGTTTCGCTATATCACGTTCCGAACAGGAGGGGCGACGGTAACAGCGCTTCTGGTTTCTTTTCTTTTTGGGCCTGCAGTCATTCGGGCTCTTCGGGCGCGACAAGCTCAGGGTCAGCCTATTCGTGAGGATGGTCCTGAAGGACACCTGCTCACAAAAAAAGGTACACCCACCATGGGTGGCTTTCTGATTTTGCTGGGCCTTGTGCCGTCGGTTCTGCTCTGGGCCGATCTCAGCAATCCGTATGTTTGGATTGTCCTGCTTGTCACGCTTGGGTTTGGCGCGGTCGGCTTTGCTGACGATTATCTGAAAGTATCCAAAGCATCGAGCGACGGTGTGCCGGGTCGTTTGAAACTGGTCTTAGAAACGATCATTGCGGGTATCGCCGTCTATGCATTGCTCAATGTAGCGCCCCCGGAGCTCGCGACATCTGTCGCGGTTCCGTTTCTGAAAGATGTCCTGATTCCCCTCGGCGGATTTTTCTTCATCTTTGGAGTTTTGGTGATCGTGGGCGCCTCGAACGCGGTCAACCTCACAGATGGGCTTGATGGCTTGGCGATTGTACCTGTGATGATTGCAGCTGCGAGCTTTGGCTTCATTTCTTACCTCGTCGGCAACGCTGTGTTCTCGGATTACCTGCAGATCCATTTTGTGCCGGGCACAGGTGAGCTTGCGGTTTTCTGCGGCGCGCTACTTGGCGCCGGTCTTGGCTTCCTCTGGTACAACGCACCCCCTGCTTCCGTCTTTATGGGGGACACAGGCTCGCTCGCTCTGGGTGGTGCGCTTGGATCGATTGCGGTTGTTGCCAAACATGAGCTGGTCCTCGTCATTATCGGCGGTCTGTTCGTGCTCGAAGCTGTCTCAGTCATTGTGCAGGTCGCGAGCTTCAAGCTTACCGGCAAGCGGGTCTTCCGTATGGCGCCTCTCCACCATCATTTTGAGAAGAAGGGGTGGGCGGAACCCACCATTGTTATTCGTTTTTGGATTATTTCTGGTGTCCTGGCGATGATCGGTCTCGCCACCCTGAAACTGAGGTAGCCTAAGAGTGATCGCAGCACGCGCCTATAAAGACCGCAGGGTCGCCGTATATGGACTCGGAGCGTCCGGGTTGGCGGTGGCGCGCGCGTTGGTTGAAGGCGGGGCGCAGGTGACGGTCTGGGATGACGGTGAGACACAACGCGCAAACGCTGAGGTGGCTGGTCTCTCTATTTCTGATCCTTGTGATCGGGGACTCGATGGATATGCAGCGCTAATCCTGGCTCCTGGTATTCCTCTCACCCATCCTGAACCGCATCAGGTTGTGCGCCTTGCCCAGAGTGCTGGCGTGCCGGTACTCGGGGATGTTGAGCTGTTTCAGCACGAGGTTCGTGCTCTCAACCCAAAGGCAAAAATTGTCGCGATTACAGGTACGAATGGAAAATCTACCACAACCGCGTTGATCGGACACATGGTCGCTGCCAATGGGCGGCGTGCGGAAGTCGGCGGGAATATCGGTAAGGCGGTCTTTGATCTTGATCCGCCACGGTCTGATACAGTGTATGTCGTCGAAGTCTCTTCCTACCAGATTGATCTGGCGCCGACGCTGCGTCCGGATGTTGGTGTTCTTCTCAATATCAGCCCTGATCATATCGATCGTCACGGTTCGCTTGAACATTACGCCGCTGTCAAAGCGCGGCTGTTCCGGTTTCAGGAGCCAACGGACGTTGCCATTATCGGTATCGACGATGCCCTGACATCCGAGATTTGTTCTGCAGTCTGCGGTAAAGGCACAGTTGCTTTGGTGCCTGTTTCAACGGACAAGTCTCTCAGTCGCGGCGTTTGCGTCCTTGACGGTGTTCTTTATGACAGCGGATCGGGAAAAACCGACCGTGTCGGTGATTTGAAAAACCTGAAGACGTTAGCGGGCCTGCACAATTGGCAAAATGCTGCAGCGGCATATGCGGCTGGGCGCTCATTGGGTTTCCCTGCTGATCGTATTCTGCATTCTTTCCGATCTTTTCCAGGTCTTGCTCATCGTATGGAAATTGTTGCGGACTCAAGTGGCGTCTTGTTTGTCAATGACAGCAAGGCGACCAATGCGGAGGCCGCTGGTAAAGCACTTGGCGCTTATGACTCTATCTATTGGATCGCGGGTGGTGTTCCGAAAGAGGGCGGGATCAACTCCCTGTCCCCGCTTTTTCCGCGGATCGAAAAGGCTTATCTGATCGGCGAAGCGACGGAGGCGTTTGGTGCTTCGTTGGAGGGGCAGGTGCAATATGTCGCCGCAGATACTCTTGACGCAGCGGTTGCCGCCGCCGTGCGCGACGCCATGAGCGCCTCGCGTGACGGTCGTCGCGGTGTCGTTCTTCTTTCTCCAGCCTGTGCATCTTTTGACCAGTTTAAAAATTTCGAGGTGCGCGGTGATGCGTTTCGCGAGATGGTGCACGCTGCCCTCAAGGCTATTGGCAATGGAGGGGAAGCTGCATGATCCGTCTTTCCCGCGCGAACCGATCTGTTCTGTCCGAGTGGTGGTGGACCATCGACCGATGGACAGTCGTTGCGATCTTGGCGCTTGTCGCGCTTGGTATTATCCTGACGCTGGCGGCAAGCCCAGCTGTGGCGAACCGCCTGTCTCTCAATTCCTTTCATTTTGTCTACCGCCAAGCGGTTTTTCTGGTTCCTGCTTTCATTGTGATATTCGGCATTTCCTTCTTCACGACCCGACAGGTAAGGCGTTTGGCGGTTGTTGTCTTTTTCGGCGGGTTGCTGCTGATGGTGGCGACCCTGCTAATGGGACCGGAAATCAAGGGGGCGACCCGCTGGCTGCCACTCGGCCGGTTTTCGCTGCAGCCCTCTGAATTTGTAAAGCCAGCTTTTGTTGTTCTGGTCGCCTGGATGTTTGCGGAGGGTGCGCGCTCCAAAGCCGTGCCGGGCATGTCTCTGGCCTTTGTGCTTTATGCGCTCTTTATCGGCCTTCTGGTATTTCAACCGGATTTTGGCCAGGCAACACTTGTCACGCTGGTATTCGGTGGCCTCCTGTTCATGATCGGTATCTCCTGGTTCTGGATTATTGGCCTCGGTGCAGTCGGGCTCGGCGGGGCGGTCGCTGCCTACCAATTGGTTCCGCACGTGGCGAGCCGGGTGGACCGTTTTATGGATCCCGCATCAGGTGATACTTATCAGATTGATCGGGCTATGGAGGCAGTGCGGGCTGGCGGCTTTTTCGGACGGGGCCCGGGTGAGGGTGCGGTAAAGCTCATCCTGCCGGACGCGCATACAGACTTCATCTTCGCGGTGGCAGCGGAAGAGTTTGGTGTGCTCGCTGGCATTCTCATCATCGGGCTTTTCAGCTTTATCGTTATTCGCACGCTCCTCCGCGCCCTTGATGAAACCGACCTCTTTGTACAGCTCGCCGTCTCAGGGCTTACCCTGTTGATTGGCACGCAGGCGCTGATCAATCTGGCGGTTAATCTGAACCTCATGCCAGCCAAAGGCATGACGCTTCCCTTTATCTCCTATGGTGGCTCGTCCCTTCTGGCTCTTGCCGTTGCGACAGGCATGCTGCTTTCGCTCACCCGTCGACGGGTGCATGCCGGAGCTCAGCCAGCCGAATGGAGGGCCCACGCATGAGTGGTATCTCACCTGTTCTGGCAGGGCCTGTCATGATTGCTGCTGGTGGCACGGGTGGGCATTTGTTTCCGGGACAGGCGCTGGCACAAGAGCTCAAGCGGCGCGGGCATTCAATTGTGCTCATTACTGATGAGCGCGTGCAACATTTTGACCGCCTGTTTCCAGGAGCGGATATATTCTCTGTTCCCTCAGCGACTTTTTCTGGACCAGGGCTCGCCGGTATTCTTTCAGCGGTAGCAAAAATCGTGAGTGGCACAAGTCAGTCTTTGGCGGTTATGGGGCGGGCCAAGCCTTCAGTTGTTGTGGGTTTTGGGGGCTATCCCACCATGCCGCCCATGCTTGCGGCCATTCTGCGCCGCATCCCCACGATTGTTCATGAGCAAAATGCGGTTCTGGGGCGTGTCAACAAAGCTGTTGCGCCATTTGTGCACGCGATTGCATCGACTTTCCCGGCGCCGAAATATTTGAAACCTCGCGCCTTGCCGAAACTGCATGTGACCGGCAATCCGGTGCGAGACGCTGTGCTGGCACAGGCCAATGTGCCGTTTGAAGGTATTGGGAGTGGACCTATTCGCCTTCTGGTTTTTGGCGGTAGTCAAGGTGCCCGTGTCATGAGTGACATTGTGCCCGATGCGTTGACGGCGCTTCCGGCGGAGTTGCGTGCGCGTTTTGATGTGACGCAGCAATGCCGTGGAGAAGATTTGGGACGTGTGAGGCAAGCCTATGCGAACGCAGATATTTCAGCGAAGCTTTCCGCGTTTTTCGATGACATGCCAAAAGTGATTGCCAGATCCCATTTGGTGATTGGACGGGCAGGTGCATCGACGGTGAGCGAGCTTGCTGTGATTGGTCGTCCGTCCATTCTTGTGCCGCTTCCGCACTCCCTTGATCAGGATCAGAAGGCCAATGCGGAAATTCTCTCGAACGCGGGCGCCTCTATCATGATGGAGCAGGATGGCTTTACGCCAGAACGGCTTGCGGAGACGTTGTCTTCTTTGTTTTCGGACGGTAATAAGTTGTCGGGCATGGCTGCTGCTGCAAAGGCAGAAGGCAAGCCGCGTGCCGTTCAGTCGCTCGCAGATCTTGTTGAGCGCGTGGCGCGCAAAAAAACAGGCAGCCTGCCGTCCCCCGCTACTCAACAATATCTTTCGGCCTCTCAAGAGGGGTCTGGGGGAATGAACGCACCCCGGGAGAAAAACCAATGAGACCAGCCCCGCTTGATATGGGTGTGATCCATTTTGTCGGCATTGGCGGCATCGGCATGAGTGGCATTGCCGAAGTCATGCATAATCTTGGCTATTCGGTGCAGGGATCGGACGCTGCCGAGAATGCAAACGTGAAGCGGCTCCGCGACCTTGGTATAAAGGTCATGGTGGGGCAGGTGGCGGAAAATCTGGGCGATGCTCAGGTGCTGGTTGTGTCCTCTGCCATCAAAGCAGACAACCCAGAGCTTGTTGAAGCTCGGGCTCGTATGTTGCCGGTTGTGCGCCGTGCTGAAATGCTCGCGGAGCTGATGCGGCTTAAGTCTTGTGTTGCCATTGGCGGGACCCACGGGAAGACGACAACGACGTCGCTGGTTGCGGCCCTTCTTGATGCGGGCGACATCGACCCGACTGTGATCAATGGCGGGATCATCAATGCCTATGGCACGAACGCACGACTGGGTGCGGGTGAATGGATGGTTGTCGAAGCCGATGAGAGCGACGGTACCTTCACGAAGCTTCCCTCCACCATTGCTGTGGTCACCAATATTGATCCTGAACATCTCGATCACTATGGCAGCTTCGATGGCGTTCGTGAGGCGTTCGTTCGCTTCATTGAGAATGTGCCGTTTTATGGCCTTGCGGTTCTTTGCATCGACCACCCCGAAGTGCAGGCCCTTATGGGGCGGGTCAGCGACCGAACGCTGGTGACATATGGCACGAGCCCGCAGGCCGATGTTCGTGCGTCCAATGTTCGTATGGATGGCGCGGTTACGGTTTTTGATGTGACGCTCACAGATAGGAAATCTGGAGAAACTACGAGCATTGATGGACTGCGTCTGGCGATGCCGGGGCACCATAATATGCTCAATGCGCTTGCGGCGGTGGCTGTCGCGCACAGGATGGGCTTGTCGGCAGATGCCATTGCAAAGGGGCTTGCCGGTTTTGGTGGTGTGAAGCGTCGCTTCTCCCATGCAGGTTCGTGGAACGGCGTGGAAATTTATGATGATTACGGTCATCACCCTGTAGAGATTTCGGCTGTGTTGCAGGCTGCACGCTCTGCCAGTGACGGCCGGATCATTGCAGTGGTTCAGCCGCATCGCTACACGCGCCTTCGGGATCTTTTTGACGAGTTCTGCTCCTGCTTCAATGATGCAGACACGGTCATCGTATCGCCGGTTTTTGAAGCGGGTGAAAAGCCGATCGAGGGCATTAATCGTGACACCATGGTGCAAGGTCTTCAGGAGCGCGGGCACAAGCATGCGCTCGCCTTGGAGAGTGCGGAGGCGCTTCCTGGAGTGATTGCGGAGCTGGCCCGGCCAGGCGACATGGTTTTGTGCCTGGGTGCAGGCAATATTACCCAATGGGCAAATGCACTGCCGCAGGATCTTGAGAAGCTGGACGGGAGCGCATGAGTATGGTCGCCGATCACCTCATTGATGGGTTGCCGGAAGTTCGCGGTGAGTTGATCCCGGATGCGCCCATGGCGCCCCTTACCTGGTTCCGCGTGGGTGGTCCTGCCGAAGTTTTGTTTCGGCCAGTGGACACAGACGATCTTGCGGCTTTCCTGAAGGCCTGTCCGCCTGAGGTTCCCATGACGGTTGTGGGGGTGGGGTCCAACCTTCTTGTCCGTGACGGCGGCATCGCAGGTGTGGTGATCCGGATGGGCAAACCGTTTATGGGTATTGAGATTTTGAGTAATCATCGGGTGCGTGCAGGGACTGCAGCGCTTGATATGGCTGTCGCGCGGTCGGCCATGGAAGCCGGTATCGCGGGGCTGGAGTTTTTTCGCGGTATTCCAGGCTCGATTGGTGGTGCGCTTCGTATGAATGGTGGCGCATACGAAAAAGAAACAATGGATGTGCTCATCGAAGCAGAAGGCGTGACGCGCGCCGGTGAGCGGGTCACCTATTCGCTTGCTGACATGGGCTACAGCTATCGTCACTCAAGTGCGCCGGCAGATGTCTATTTTACAAGTGCACTTTTTCAAGGCGCTGCTGGTGACAAGTCGGAGATCGAGCGCCGGATGAATGAGATTACCGAGCGCCGCGAGACAAGCCAGCCGATCCGAACACGTACGGGCGGATCGACTTTCAAAAACCCTGAAGGACACAAGAGCTGGCAACTGATCGATGCGGCTGGATGTCGTGGTCTCACGCGGGGCGGTGCTCAGGTGAGTGAGAAACACTGTAACTTTCTCATCAATACAGGTGACGCAACTGCCGCCGATATTGAAGAGCTGGGCGAGGAAGTACGTAGGCGGGTTAAAGAAACAAGTGGGGTCACGCTTGATTGGGAAATCAGGCGTATTGGCATGACACGGGACGAGGTGTCTTCGTGAGCGGCTACAAACACATCGCCGTTGTTAAGGGCGGCTGGTCGCCAGAGCGAGAAGTGAGCCTCGTGTCCGGTCGTGATTGTGCTAAAGCCCTGCGCGGAGAAGGGTTTGAGGTCACTGAGATTGATGCTGGCCGGGATCTGGCGGAGCAGTTGCTCCAAATAAAGCCGGACGCTGTTTTCAACGCCCTGCATGGTCGCTGGGGCGAGGATGGGTGCGTTCAGGGACTCCTGGAAGTGCTTGGCATTCCCTACACCCATTCGGGTGTCCGCGCGTCAGCCGTCGCCATGGACAAGGAACAATCGAAGCACGTGTTTCGGGCGGCTGGACTCCCCGTCGCTGAGAGCAAGCTTGTGACGCGGGAAGAAGCGGCTCGAGGCCATGTCATGGATACACCCTATGTGATTAAGCCGCATAACCAGGGCTCAAGTGTGGGTGTTTTTATCGTTCGCGAAGGTGAAAACCGACCACCCGCAGAACTCTCTTCGCCGAAATGGGACCTTGGTGATTTGGTGATGGCGGAGCGCTACATACCGGGTATGGAACTCACCTGCGCAGTGATCGGAAACCGAGTCTTAAATGTCACAGAGATCACAGCAAACACAGCTTTCTACGACTATGACGCAAAATATTCGAGTGGTGGCTCGGTTCACGTAGTGCCTGCCCGAATCAGTTCGGATATAAATAAACGTGTTCAGGACGTGACACATGCGGCACATGATTCGCTTGGTTGCCGGGGGGTAACCAGGTCGGATTTCCGTTTCGATGAAAAGAAAGGGGAGCTCGTTCTGTTAGAGGTCAATACGCAGCCCGGCATGACGCCGACGTCGTTGGTTCCCGAACTCGCGGCGTATGAAGGAATGTCATATGGCGCGCTTGTCCGTTGGATGGTGGAGGATGCGTCATGCGATCGGTAAAGGAACAGAAAAGGCCTGCGCGCAAAGCTGCGTCGCGCCGTTCTGCGACCGGTTCTAGATCTGCTTCGGGGCGCGGTGCGAAGACCACAGGGCGTACCAGCACTGTTGCACCGGGGCGGCGCCGAGCCAAATCCGGAAAATCATTTGGTCGACGGGGACAGCGGCCCCCGAGCCGACTTTCGCGCACGATTGAAGCTATCCGCGAGGGTCGATTGCCTAAATCTCTTGTGGGTGTTGCAAGTGCGGGGTTTGTCGGTGCGGCGGCTCTCTATGGTCTGGCTGTGGGCGGGCATATCGCAGCGGCTGGCAGCTATGTCGCGGATCAGGCCACCGCATCGGTTGCCTGGGTAGGATTTGGTGTTGACGAGGTGACGGTTGCCGGTCGTGAGCGGACCACGAGGGCGGATGTCCTCAAGGCACTTGAGGTCGAGCAAGGCCAGGTCATCTTCACTGTCGATCTTGAGAGTGCGCGGGAAAATCTGATGCGCCTTGACTGGATTGCAGATGCAACGGTGACGCGGATTTTACCGGACCGGGTGCATGTAGAACTTGTGGAGCGTCGTCCATTTGCTGTTTGGCAGCGAGGTGGACGTCTGGCGGTGATTGATGCGCAGGGGCGCCCTATCACAGAAGATGGCGTTGAGGGCTACGGCCATCTTCCTTTGGTTGTTGGGCATGGTGCTGCGCGTGAAGCAGAGGGTTTCACACAGGTGGTTGCGGCTTGGCCGGAGCTTCAGGCCCGGGTGCGCGCCTATGTGCGGGTCGGAGACCGTCGCTGGAACCTGCGTCTGGAAAATGGTGTTGATGTTTTGCTACCGGAAGTTGGTGTGAGTGAAGCGCTCGCTGAACTGGTTGCGATTGACGAAGCCCAGCGGGTGCTGGCGCGCGACATTGAAGCGATTGATGTGCGTCTGCCGGACCGGTTTACCGTTCGTTTGAGCCCCGATGCGGCGGCACGGCGCGATGCGGTTGTCCAAGGTTGGGGTCGTCCCTTGCAAGGGGATGACACATGAATATGGGGCTTGGAGCAAAAGGATTGCAAGGCAAGCCCATCAGTGCCGGACGGCCTGGGATTGTTGCTGCTCTTGATGTCGGGTCAAACAAGATTGCCTGCTTCATCGCGAAGATTGAGCCCGGCAAGCTTGCCAACGGCCTTTCGCCGATGCGGATCATCGGGATTGGTCATCAGGTGTCCCGCGGTGTGCGCGGTGGTGCCATTGTCGATATGGATGCAGCCGAAGAAGCGATTCGCGTTGCGGTTGACGCAGCGGAGCGTATGGCGGGTGCCACGGTGCGGGAAGTCCTCGTGACCGTTGCCTGTGGTGAGCCCAAAAGCCAGACCATTGCTGTGCAAGCGCCAATCCCTTCTCGTGAAGTGCAGGACGACGACTTGACGCGCCTTGTGGCGTTCGGTCAGGGCAAATACATGCCGGAAGGCCGAGATGTTTTGCATGCCATTCCGATCAATTATTCGGTTGATGACAATCGCGGTATTCGCGATCCACGCGGCATGTTCGGCGAAAAGGCCGGCGTTGAACTCCATATGGTCAGCGTTCAGCACGGACCTGTCCGCAATCTCGAACTTTGCATCCAACGATGCCATTTGAACGTGGCCGGCATGGTTGCCGCTCCCTATGCGAGTGGCCTTGCAGCGCTCGTAGAAGATGAGATGGATCTCGGCGTTACCGTGATCGATATGGGTGGCGGGACGACATCGCTGGCGGTCTTTTTTGAGGGCCAGATGGTCTATTGCGACGCGGTGCCTGTTGGCGGTCAGCATATTACGAATGATATTGCACGGGGTCTTTCGACACCGATTGCGTACGCAGAACGTATGAAGACGCTTTATGGCTCAGCGCTTGCGAGCCCGTCGGATGAACGGGAACTGATCGACGTGCCACAGGTGGGCGAAACAGATCACTCATCGGCCAATCACATCCCGAGATCTATTTTGACAGGTATTATCCAGCCCCGCCTTGAAGAGACGCTGGAGCTAGTGAGGGATCGCCTGACCAAAAGCGGCTTTGATCGCGTGGCGGGTCAGCGGGTTGTTCTCACTGGCGGCGGCGCCCAGCTCAGTGGCGCCCGCGAGCACACAGCGCGCATTCTCAATAAAAAGGTCCGTGTCGGACAACCTGTTCGATATATGGGCTTGGCAGAGGCAACGGGTGGACCGGCATTCTCCGCCGCCGCGGGCCTTGCATCCTATTCACAGTTGGCTCCACTCACGATTAATTCGGATCCGGCTTTGGACGTTCCTGAAAACTCTGGTCAATGGCGGCGCATTGGACGGTGGTTGAAGGAGAATTTTTGATGATCGGGCTTGGCGACACGCATGCAGGTTTTGTGTTGTTTAAGCCGACTTTGACGGCGAGGTCGATCATCGGTGTGCTGGAAGATGCGGCAATTGACCAGTGCGCTCACCGGAGCATTCCGCTCCAACAGAAATGGGCCAGGAGTAAGCCTGTTTCTTCGACCTCGATTACGACCCACGATTTGCTCCTAGGAGGCTTACATGAGCATCAATCTGACGGTTCCACAGGCAACTGAACTGAAACCGCGCATTACTGTATTTGGCGTCGGCGGTGCTGGCGGCAATGCGGTCAATAATATGATCGATTCCGGACTCGAAGGCGTTGAGTTTGTTGTGGCGAATACGGACGCGCAATCACTCACCATGTCTTCGGCCGAACGGCGCATTCAACTCGGCGCGGCAATTACCCAAGGTCTTGGCGCAGGCTCGCGCCCAGAAGTAGGGTGTGCTGCTGCTGAAGAAGCTCTTGGGGAGATTTCCGAGAGCCTTGAAGATAGTCATATGGTCTTTATTACTGCCGGCATGGGCGGTGGCACCGGGACAGGCGGTGCGCCGGTGATTGCCCGAACGGCGCGTGAGAAAGGCATTCTGACCGTCGGTGTGGTGACAAAGCCCTTCCAGTTTGAAGGTGCGCGGCGGGCGCGGCTCGCTGAAGAAGGTATCAAAGAGCTTTCTCAGTTCGTTGATACGCTGATCATTATCCCGAACCAGAACTTGTTCCGTATTGCCAATGAGAGAACGACCTTCGCGGAAGCCTTCTCCATGGCTGATGAGGTTCTGCATTCCGGCGTAGCCGGGATTACCGACCTCATGGTCAAGCCAGGTTTGATCAATCTCGACTTTGCTGATGTTCGCACTGTGATGAACGAAATGGGCAAAGCCATGATGGGCACGGGCGAAGCAGAAGGTGAGAAGCGGGCCGTGGAGGCTGCTGAAGCTGCCATCTCAAACCCATTGCTTGATGAAGTGTCGATGAAAGGCGCCCGTGGCGTTCTCATTAACATTACCGGTGGCATGGACCTTACCCTTTATGAGGTTGATGAAGCTGCAAATCGGATCCGGTCTGAAGTTGACCCAGACGCGAACATCATTGTTGGGTCCACATTTGACTCATCCCTGGATGGCAGCATGCGGGTTTCTGTTGTCGCGACGGGTATTGATGTAGAGCAGGCTGACCTGCCAGTGCCGGAAACTGAAAAAATCACCATGCTGCGCCCTGGACGTCGGATGTCAGCTGAAGAGATTTCTGAGGAACCTCAAACTGGTGATGCAGTAGCTGAAGCGCGGCAGGTTGACGTGCAAGAGCCTGCACCTGTTCAGGCAGAAGCTGAACTCGCTCTTGAAACGCCCCTGCCAGCAGATTTCGACCCAGCGGCCTATGAGGCTGAGGTCGTTATCCCCAAACAGGAGCCAGTTACCAAACCAGAACCAGCTCAGGCAAGTCTATCTGCTGATGCCGAACCGAACCGGCCTTTCATTCCGGCTGGTCTCAACCGGGTAGAGGCCCGATCAAGCGAGTTGCCGTCATTCCTCGGCGCCCGTCCGGAGCCTGTTACCAGGCAAGCTGTGCCTGCACGTGGGCCGTCCTTGTTTGAGCGGCTGACGGGGCGATCTAAAGCTGCGCCTGAGACACGTCACGCGCCGGTTGTGCCGCGTGAGGCCGTTCAGCCTGCTCAGACTATTGCGGCACCGGCCCGGCCAGCGCCGCAGGCACCTCAACAAGCGGCCGTAGCTGAGTCTCAACCGGCAGCGCCAGTTGCTCAGCAAGCACCGGCCCCGCAGCCAAAAGCGGATGACGGAATGGTGGCATCGTCTTTCGAGGAGGATCAATTGGAGATCCCAACCTTCTTACGGCGTCAGGCAAACTAAAAGCTTCGCCTAAGGCTTGACACAAAGGGGGTTGACGCCGTTTGTCGATCCCCTTTTTATTATTATTTTTCAATGACTTAAGGGTTCTTCCTATACGTAACAAACTGTAAGAAAGAGTTATTTGAGAAGGGTTCGCGACTTTTGTTAGAACCACACTCAGGCCGGTCCTTCTGGAGTGGCCTTTGACGTGCCTCTGGGGTAGGGGCGTGCAGACATCAGATAACTGCCCGACAGATTAGGGGCGCATCACTCAAAATTTAGTTTGTTTGGGTGGTATATGGGGAACGGACAGTGCGGAATACTGACCACGACACGTTTGCGGAACCGGTGAATACCGGCGGCGGTTCTACCTTCAACAAGTTACGATTGGCCCATTCCAGTGACAGCACTTGTGTTGGGACTGATGTGCTGCGGCAAACCACTATTTCCACGTCGATCACCATGAACGGTATTGGGCTGCATAAGGGCACGCTTGTGCGTCTTGTGTTGAAACCTGCGGATGCGAATACCGGCATTGTGTTTCGTCGGACGGACCTTGAAACAAGTGATCGGGCAATCACGGACATTCCGGCGCGCTATGACTCCGTCATAGATGCGACGATGTGCACAACAATCGGCAATGCGGCTGGAACGAAAGTCGCGACGATTGAGCACCTTATGGCTGCTGTGTCGGCCCTTCAGATCGATAATTTGCTGATCGAAGTGGATGCTGAAGAAGTTCCGGTGATGGATGGCAGCTCAGACGCCTTCATTGCACTGCTTGATCAAGCTGGGCAGGCGACCCTTGCCTCTCCGCGTCGGTATATCCGCGTTTTGGAACCTATCGCTTTGGAGGATGGTTTACGTCACGGAACCCTGCATCCCTGCGATGACGGCCTGCGGATTGAGCTTAGCATTGACTTCGACAATCAGGTCATTGGAAAGCAGGACCTGGCTCTGACGATCTCTCCGGACAGTTTTCGGCGGGAACTGGCGCGGTCGCGTACTTTTGGCTTTTTGAAAGACGTAGAAATGCTTCGGTCTTTGGGGCTTGCAAAGGGTGCTACCCTCGAAAATGCCGTTGTCTTGGACGGTGAAGAAGTTTTGAACGACGGAGGGCTGCGGTCGCCAGACGAATTTGTTCGTCACAAGACCCTTGATGCGGTTGGTGATCTGGCCTTGGCAGGAGCGCCTATTCTGGGGTGTTACAATGCGAGCCGGGCAGGGCATGCCTTTAATAATCAGGTGCTTCACGCACTTTTCGCGAATCCTGATTCCTGGGAATATGTCACGTGCGACGAAAGCGTTGATGTGATGGCGGATGTTCCAAAGATGATGGTCTCCGCAGATTGAGCCCAGAGCAGGCCTTTTTGGCGCTGATTTCAGAAATTTGACCGGCTTGAGATCTTTTCAAGTCGGCTTTTTTTATCGCCTGATAGGGATTTGGCACTCTATGGTATGCGCTCAAGGGTTGATATAGTGCGGTCTTTCCGGAGGACTTCCGGCAAGGCTGAATGTGCAGGAGCGATGGCTTGATGAGTAGAGGCAGTGTGGCTGGAATCGGACCCAAATGGGTGAAAAAGCTTGGGCGGGGCCCATCGGTGATTGTGCTGGGCGTCGCGCTTGTCCTTGGTGCTTGTTCTGGGGGTGACGACGCGGAGATCGTCTATAATGAACGCCCGGTCGAGCAGAT
Organism: Parvibaculum sp.; assembly: GCA_002695905.1. Classification (GTDB taxonomy): domain Bacteria; phylum Pseudomonadota; class Alphaproteobacteria; order Parvibaculales; family Parvibaculaceae; genus Mf105b01. Next base: position 22,827 of record NZQM01000204.1, on the reverse strand, counting down.
TTACAACAAAGCGCTGAATTTGCTTGAGGACAAAAAATTCCGTCAAGCAGCAGCGGAATTTGATGAAGTTGAGCGTCAGCACCCTTATTCTCAATGGGCACGTCGCGCGATGCTGATGGCCTCCTACTCTTACTATCAGACAAATGACTATGACTCGGCAATTTTAAGTGCGCAGCGGTTTCTTGCTCTGCATCCCGGGAACAAAGATGCTGCCTACGCCTACTATCTAATGGGCATCAGTTTCTATGAGCAGATTTCAGATGTCGGACGAGATCAGGGGATGACCCAAAATGCGCTCGCGACACTTTCGGAAGTCGTTCGGCGTTTTCCGGAAACTGAGTATGCCAGAGATGCGCGACTGAAGATCGACCTCACCTTTGATCACCTTGCAGGCAAGGAGATGGAGATCGGGCGTTACTATCTCAACCAGCGGTCCTACGTGGCTGCAATCAACCGGTTTCGCTCTGTTATTGTCTCCTATCAGACAACCACTCACGTTCCTGAAGCGCTTCACAGGTTGACAGAAACATACATGTCTTTGGGTGTGGTTACCGAAGCTCAGACGGCTGCGGCCATTCTTGGGCACAACTTTCCAGGAAGCGAATGGTACGAAGACAGTTATGCGCTTCTGTCTGGGAATGACCTAGAACCCAGAGAAAACCAGGACTCCTGGATGAGCAAAGCCTGGAATTCTGTTTTCTAGGAGCGCTTATGCTTTCCGCGCTTTCAATTCGCGATATTGTGCTGATCGACAAGCTGGATCTCCCTTTGGAGAGTGGCCTCTGCACGCTTACGGGGGAGACCGGTGCCGGGAAATCAATTCTCTTGGATGCGCTGGGTTTGGCGATTGGAGGCCGTGCGGACGGTGGATTGGTCGCTCAGGGCGCTGACAAGGGTTCTGTCACCGCAGTGTTTGACCTTGATCCAAAACACCCCGCCTTTGACCTTCTATCAGAAAACGATATTGAAGCTGACGAGGGTATTATTCTTCGCCGTATTCAAACGAAAGATGGTCGGACGCGCGCCTTCGTGAATGATCAGTTGGTGAGCGTCGGACTTTTGCGGACCATTGGCGATACGCTTATTGAGATTCATGGGCAACATGACGAACGGGGCCTGCTGGATGAGACGGGACACCGGACGCTTTTGGATGCATATGGAAGCCTTGAACGATCACTGCGTGTTGTTCGTGAAACCTGGGCAAGCCTAGCAGAAGCAAGGACGGCACTAGAATCGCATCGGGCGGCTCTCGCCAAAGCCGCCGCCGATCAGGACTTTCTTACTCACGCCGTTGCAGAGCTTGATGAGCTGAACCCAGAGGCGGGGGAAGAGGAGAGTCTGGCGGCGGAGCGGACGCTCATGATGCATTCCGAAAAGATCGCTGATGATGTGGTCGAGGCGGAAGCCGCTCTGTCGGGCGACAAGGGGCTTGAAGCGCGCATCAATCTGGCACTCCGGCGCCTCGAGCGGGCCAAAGACCAGGCTGGGGGGCGCTTGGATGGCGTGATCGCAGCTCTCGACCGGACGTTGAATGAAGCCGCTGATGCGCGAGAGCAACTTTCAGAAGCCGTTCGGACATTGGAGTTTGATCCAAACCGATTAGATGCGGCGGAAACTCGGCTGTTTGCCCTCCGCGCTGCGGCCCGGAAGTATGATGTTTCTGTTGAGGCGCTTCCGGAGCTTGCAGACCGTATGCGCAATGAACTTGAAGGCATTGAAGCGGGCGAAACCCGCACTGCCGAGCTGGAGCAAGCGCTTGGCGATGCGGAAGCTGCCTATGCCGCCGCCGCTGGTGCCTTGTCGGATGGTCGGCTGAAAGCGGCCATGCGCCTCGATAGGTCCGTTGCGAAGGAGCTGATCCCGCTGAAACTCGACAAGGCAACTTTTCGCACACAAGTGACCCAAGTCGATCTGGATCATGCTGGCCCAGAGGGTATTGACAAGGTCGCGTTCCTCATCTCCACGAACCCGGGCGCTCCGCTCGGTCCGTTGATTAAGATTGCGTCGGGTGGGGAGTTGTCGCGCTTCGTTCTGGCGCTCAAAGTGTCTTTGGCATCCACAAGCTCTGCAACGACACTTATTTTCGATGAGGTGGATGCCGGTGTTGGCGGTGCTGTCGCAGAAGCTGTCGGCAAGCGTCTCGCGGAACTGGCTAAGTCTCTGCAGGTTTTGGTGGTGACGCACTCACCGCAAGTTGCTGCACGCGCCGCCAAGCATTTCCTGATCAGCAAGGGCGGAAATGGTAAGGCACCGAAATCTACCCCTGTTGTGACCCGCGTTGAACCGTTGGACGATGGCTCTCGACGTGAAGAAATTGCCCGCATGCTTTCCGGCGCGAAAGTGACTGAGGAAGCACGTGCCGCTGCCGACCAATTGATTGAAGGCACGCATTGATGGCTGCCAAGAAGGCGAAGTCCGTGGCGTCGCTCGATGAAAAGGAAGCGGCCAAAGAGCTTGAGCAGCTGGCGCAGGCTATTGCCGAGCATGATCAGCGCTATCACCAGGAAGATCGGCCAGCCATCAGCGATGCGGAGTATGACGCACTTCGGGCACGTAATCTGGAAATCGAAACTGCTTTTCCTCACCTTGTGCGACCGGACAGTCCGTCTCTTCGCGTGGGTGCCGCCCCTTCTGACAAGTTTGAGAAGATTGAGCATGAAGTGGCTATGTTGTCTCTTGGGAACGCATTTTCCGATGAGGATGTGGTCGATTTCTGTCAGCGCATCCGTCGCTTTCTCGGTTTGGGAGAGGAAGAACTGGCGATTACGGCGGAACCGAAGATTGATGGTCTGTCCGCTGCGTTACGATATGAAAAAGGGCAGCTGATTCAAGCGGCAACTCGAGGCGATGGGCGCGTTGGCGAAGATATCACCGCGAATGTGCGTACAATCAAAGATATTCCCCTATCGCTTAATGCGAAGAATGTTCCAGATGTGGTTGAAGTGCGTGGCGAAGTGTATATGAGCCATGCGGATTTCAACCGCCTGAATGAGCGTCAGGCGGAGGCGGGGAAGGATCCTTTTGCTAATCCGCGCAATGCGGCGGCTGGATCTCTTCGTCAGCTTGACTCGCGCATTACTGCCTCGCGGCCGCTTCGTTTTTTTGCCTATGCCTGGGGGGCGGTGAGCGCTCTTCCGCAAGAGACGCAATTTGGCGTTGTTGACGCGTTCAAGAAGTGGGGCTTTGCGACCAATCCATTGATGGCGCGATGCACGACGGTGGAGGAGCTGTTGGATACCTACCGATCCATCGAAGCGCAGCGGGCAACGCTTGGCTATGACATTGACGGTGTCGTCTACAAGGTGGACCGGCTCGATTGGCAAGAGCGGCTCGGATTTGTCTCGCGGAGTCCCCGGTGGGCGATTGCGCACAAATTCCCCGCGGAACAGGCTTCTACCCTTCTGGAGGGCATCGACATTCAGGTTGGGCGGACCGGCGCTCTGACCCCCGTTGCGCGGTTAAAGCCGGTCACTGTTGGTGGTGTGGTCGTCTCGAATGCAACATTGCACAATGAGGAAGAGCTTGCCCGCAAAGATGTTCGTGTAGGCGACACGGTGGTGGTCCAACGTGCAGGAGATGTGATCCCGCAGGTGGTCAGTGTCGTTCTTGAGAAACGACCAAAGGGGGCAAAGCCTTTTGAGTATCCCACTGTCTGTCCTGAATGTGGCAGTCATGCGGTTCGTGAACTCAACGAAAAGACCGGCAAAGAGGATGTGGTCCGCCGCTGTACCGGGGGGCTGATTTGTCCGGCGCAGAGCATTGAGCGGCTCAAGCATTTCGTTTCGCGAAATGCACTGGATATTGAGGGGCTTGGGAACAAGCAGGTGGAAGCGTTCTACAAGGACGGCTTGGTCAAAAGCCCCGCTGATATTTTCACTCTGGAAGAGCGGGATGCAGCAGCGCTCAAAAAACTCAAAGATCGGGAAGGGTGGGGCGCAACGTCAGTGAAGAAACTCTTCGCGGCAATTGACGAGCGCCGCCGCGTTGATTTCGACCGCCTGCTGTTTGGCCTGGGCATTCGCCACATTGGCGAAACCACGGCGCGGGTGCTCGCGCGGACCTATCACGATCTCGATGCGTTTCTTGTGGCCATGAAGTCCATAACCAGCTCGGAGACCGAAGCTTATCAAGACCTTATTGCAATTGATGGGATCGGTGAGACTGTCGCCGATGCCTTGATGAATTTCTTCCAGGAAACGCACAATATTGAAGCGATTGAGGCATTGCGGGCGGCGGGCCTTGATCCGAGCCCATTGGAAGCACAGGACACCGGGTCGCCGGTGGCGGGTAAGACTGTGGTGTTTACCGGGTCGCTTGAAAAAATGACACGCTCTGAAGCTAAGGCGCGGGCGGAAGGCCTTGGTGCTAAAGTGTCCGGGTCGGTTTCAAAAAAGACAGATCTGCTGGTGGCGGGGCCTGGTGCCGGATCGAAGCTCAAAAAGGCTGACGAGCTGGGCATTGAAACGCTCACCGAAGATGAGTGGCTTTCTCTGGTCGAGGGGGCGTAAAGCTCCGCCTCAGATGGCATGCGTCGCTTCTTCAAGCCAGGTGTTTTCCTCGCCACCCAGCGCTGGACCTACTTTCGCGCGCACGTCCGCATGGTAGGCATTGAGCCACGCTTTTTCATCTTCTGTCAGAAGACTCGCTTCAACGAGCGATAGATCGATAGGCGCAAGGGTCACGGTTTCAAATCCCATCATGTCCCGTTCGCCGCCGTCAATTGGCGCGGGCGGGGTGACAACAAGCAGGTTCTCAATGCGAATGCCGAAGGCGTCGGTTTTGTAATAGCCGGGCTCGTTTGAGACGATCATGCCTGGGTCAAGCGGCACATGGCCTGCCTTGGAAATGCGTTGCGGGCCTTCATGTACGGAAAGGTAGGAGCCGACGCCGTGGCCGGTTCCATGGTCAAAATCGAGGCCTGCCTGCCAAAGCGCCATTCGGGCAAGGGCGTCCAGTTGGGCGCCAGATGTTCCTTTGGGGAAGCGGGCAGCAGCAAGGCCGATATGGCCTTTCAGGACCCGCGTGAAACGGTCCTTCATCTCTTGTGTCGGCGTTCCGATGGCAATGGTGCGGGTGACATCCGTCGTGCCATCAAGATACTGAGCGCCAGAGTCGACGAGATAGAGCTCTCCTTGGCCAAGAGCGCGGTCTGTGTCGGTGGTGACGCGATAGTGCACAATGGCGCCGTTGGGCCCTGCACCTGAAATCGTGTCGAAGCTCACTTCTTTTAGGGCGCCTGTTTCCTGGCGAAATTCTTCGAGCTGTTTGGCGGCAGAAATTTCTGTGACCTTGCCACCTGGTGTCTCCCTGTCCAACCAGGCCAGGAAGCGGCTCAGCGCCTGGCCGTCGCGAATGTGTGCGGTGCGGGTTCCAGCAACTTCCGTTTCGTTCTTCCGGGCTTTGGGAAGTTCGCAAAGGTCCGCCCCTTGCTTGAGTGTGGCGCCGGCCTTTGAGAGGCGTGTTGCAATCCAGTCGCTGCAGGTTGCCGGATCAATCCGAACTTCGCGGCCCCAGGTTCCCAGCTTGTCGAGGGTTGGGCCTAAATCTTCCGGCGGCAGGAGGGTGACGACATTGCCCAGATGGGCGCGGGTCTCTGCGGAGATTTTTTCCTCATGCACGAAAAGCTCTGCGTGACCTTCCTCATACACAATCGCAAAAGAGAGTGGCAGAGGGGAGTGTGCCACGTCGCCGCCGCGTATGTTGAACAGCCAGGCGATGCTGTCAGGCATGGTCACAATGGTCGCGTCCGCATCCGATGATTGAAGCTCACTGGTGATGGCAGCAAGCTTCTCAGCAGCAGGCGCTCCGGCATAGACCAGATCGTGCGGCTCGACCGGGGCTTTAGGTTTTTCCGGCTGATCGTCCCAGATCGCGTCAACGATATTGCCCTCGACGGCGACCAGTTCGCCGCCGACCTTCTCGGTAGCCAGCTTGAGCCGTTTGACGCTCTCGACCGTGTGCAGCCAGGGATCGTAGGCGAGCTTTGCCCCTGCGAGGAGGTTTTCCTCCACCCATTGCGCGGGCGGCATGCCCATCAGAGATTGAGGTTCGAACACGTCGATGTCGACCTGATAGCGCACCTGAAGGGTGTAGCGTCCATCAATGAAGATCGCCGCTTTGTCCTGTAGGACAATGGCAAGCCCGGCAGAACCGGAAAAGCCAGTCAGCCAGCGCAGGCGTTCAGCGTGCGGGGGCACATATTCCCCCTGATGTTCATCGGCGCGGGGAATGATAAAGCCATCAAGACCGCGGGCTTTCAACTCAGCGCGGAGTTTTGCTGCTCGGCCAGCGCCCAGTGTCGGGTCGGCCACATCGTCATAGGTCTGAAACATGGGCGTATCTTAGCTCTCTCACGGATTTCTGGGTAGACCCCAACAATCAAAGATAGGTCATCCTCTCAGGCGCAGCGTGACCCATTCGTTGATGCGTAGCCGGTCGAGGAGGTAGAGGCCTTGGTCGCGATAGGCCGATAGTACCATCTGCTCCTGTTCGTGGAGAATGCCTGACAGGATCAGGGTTCCGCCTCGGGTGAGTTGGTGTTCAATGTCTGGGGCAATCTGTGCGAGAGGGCGGGCCAATATGTTGGCGATGAGGAGATCGTAGGGACCGTGCGCTTTAAGGTCCGGATGATCGGTCCCTTTGGTGGTGATCGTTTTGATGAGTGGATGCACTTTGTTCGCGCGGGCATTCTCGCGTGTCACCCGTGTGGCGATGGGATCAATGTCGCTGGCGATAACTTGTCGGCCTGTGAGTTTAGCAGCCGCGATGGCGAGAAGTCCTGTTCCACATCCGAGATCCAGAACCCGCCCAGGCGTCCGCCGCTGACATTCTTTCTCGATGAATTTGAGACAGGCAAGTGTGGTGCCGTGATGGCCGGTGCCAAAGGCTTCGCCTGCATCAACCAGAAGGGGAATGCGGGCGGAGGGACATTTGGCGGCATCGTGGGCGCCGTGAACGAAGAAGCGGTCGGTCTCAATCGGGGCCAGTCCCTCCAGCGATTTGGCGACCCAGTTAATGTCAGGCAGGGCGTCCACCGTGACGGGGGGCACAGCCAGTTTTAGTTCATCTGCGAGTGGGCGAATGATTTTTTCGATCTGAGCGGTGTCGGGTTCTTCTTGGTAATAGGCCTCAACCGACCAGGACACATGCTCTTCTACTTCCGCCGTCGCAACAGCCTGAGCGTCTGGGTGGAACGCGTCGGACAGGAGGGTCGCGAACGCGTCAGCGTCTGCGACGGGTGTGACGAATGAGACTTTCCAAACTTGGTTTGCTGTATGACCTGCGCTCATCTTGCGCTCCTGACAGCGTGGGTGTCAGGCATGGCGCTCTACAAATGTGTCGATGACTTTTTTGCGGCCTGAATGTTCAAAATCCACAGTGAGCTTATTGCCATCAATGTCAGCCACGCGTCCGTAGCCAAATTTCTGGTGGAAGACCCGCTCCCCGACATCATAGCTGGAGGCAGCCGGGTCGGATGTGGCGACGAGTTCTGCGTGGCCCTCCAGATCCGGCGCGCGGGTTTTCATCGCGCCCGAGCGGGCATTGGCTTGCGCGCGCTGCCAGCCGGGGCCGCCATAATTGCTTTGGGAAAATTCATGGTCAAAGCGGCTTTGAGAGAACGATCCATAGCCGCCAAAGTTTGTGTCGCCCTCCACAACGTCGACATGGTCTTTGGGAAGTTCATCGACAAAACGGGAGGGGAGGGATGATTGCCAGAGATTGTGTATACGTCGGTTTGAGGCAAAGGAGATGCAGGCACTTTTCTTGGCCCGTGTAATGCCGACATAAGCGAGGCGGCGTTCTTCTTCGAGACCCGCAAGGCCGCTTTCGTCGAGCGACCTCTGGTGGGGGAAAAGACCTTCCTCCCAACCGGGCAGGAACACTGTGTCGAACTCCAGTCCCTTGGCGGAATGGAGGGTCATCAGGTTGACCTTGTCTGCCGTATCGGCTTGCTCAATCTCCATCACCAAGGAGATGTGTTCCAGATAGCCTGCGAGGTTCTCAAAATGCTCCATGGAGCGGACGAGTTCCTTCAGATTGTCCAGGCGACCTGGTGCATCCGCTGAGCGATCATTCTGCCACATCTCAGTGTAGCCGCTTTCATCAAGGATTGTTTCAGCCAGCTCAATGTGACCCATGCCGGGCACAAGAGCGCGCCAGCGGTCCACCATGTCGATGAAGTCTTTGAGATTGCGTCGGGCTGGTTGCCTCAGCTCTTCTGTTTCCGTGATGAGGCGTGCCGCGCGGCTCAGTGAAATGCCTTGCTGGCGGGCTAGCTGATGAAGCGTCTGGAGCGCTTTGTCACCCAGCCCCCGCTTGGGTTTGTTCATGATGCGCTCAAATGCCAGGTCATCGTCCGGCTGGGCGACGAGCCGCAGATAGGCATTGGCGTCGCGCACTTCCATACGTTCGTAGAAGCGGGGTCCGCCGACGACCCGATAGGGGAGACCTAGATTGATAAAGCGGTCCTCAAACTCGCGCATCTGGAAGGACGCACGCACCAGGATGGCCGTCTCGCGGAGCAAGTGTCCCTCGCGCTGCAATTGTTCAATGTCTTCGCCGATGACGCGGGCTTCTTCTTCGCCGTCCCAGAGACCTCGCAGCGTGACCTTTTCGCCTTCGTTCATTTCTGTCCAAAGGGTTTTACCAAGTCTGCTCTCATTCGCGGTAATGAGCCCGGACGCGGCACCCAGAATATGGGGCGTGGATCGGTAATTCTGTTCCAGACGGACGACTTTGGCGCCGGGGAAGTCCTGTTCAAAGCGCAGGATGTTGTCGACCTCTGCGCCGCGCCAGCCATAGATTGACTGATCATCATCGCCAACGCAGCAGATGTTTTTGTGTTTCTGCGCGAGGAGCCGGAGCCAGAGATATTGCGCGACGTTGGTGTCCTGATACTCGTCCACCAGCATGTATTTAAAGCGGTCCTGATATTCGCTCAGAACCTCCGGGTTTTCTTGAAAGAGGCGGAGGCATTCGAGCAGCAGATCACCGAAGTCAGCTGCGTTCAGAATTTTGAGGCGTTCCTGGTAGGCAGCGTAGAGGCTTACTCCTTTGCCATTGCCGAAAAGCTCGGCATCGCCTGCGGGGACTTTATCTGGGGTGAGCCCTCTGTTCTTCCAACCGTCAATGTGGGATGCCAGCTGGCGGGCGGGCCAGCGCTTCTCGTCTATACCTTCCGCCTTGATGAGCTGTTTTAGAAGACGGTGCTGATCATCCATGTCGAGGATGGTGAAGTCTGAGCGCAGGCCTACAAGCTCTGCGTGACGTCGCAGGATTTTTGCGCCGATCGAGTGGAATGTGCCGAGCCAGGGCATGCCTTCCACAACGCCACCGATCAGCGAGCCGATGCGGTGCTGCATTTCCTTCGCCGCTTTGTTGGTGAACGTTACCGCCAATATCTGTCCGGGCCATGCTTTGCGGGTTGACAGAGCGTGCGCAAGGCGCGTCGTGAGGACGCGGGTTTTGCCCGTTCCTGCACCGGCAAGTACCAGTACCGGGCCGTCGAGTGCTTCAATTGCTTGCTGCTGCGCGTCGTTTAGCCCGCGCAGGTAGGGTGGACGCATGCCACCCATGGCCTGGGCGCTCAATGAGCGGGCCGTCTCCTCTTCCGGGATGTCTCCCAGATCAAATGGGTCCGAATCTGACATGATGGACTCAAGATAAGCACTTAGAGGCACCGGCACTAGGTGTGCAGGGCTTTCATCTCAATATGAAATATTAGTTTTAGTGATGTTCTTCGCGGGATGCTGCGATTAGACCGTCTGCGAGTGCTTTTAGAGCCGCCACACGGGTAATACGTCCTACCGCCAAGTCACTTTTACCTGGCTCGCAAACAGGCAAATGCTCAAGGTCGTGTGCGTCCATCAGATCAAGGGCCTGGTTCAGGCGGTCATAGGGGTAAATGCGAATAGACTCAGCGGCAGCGGTAAGCAATCTCGGCGCGTCTTCTGAATAGGGATGGGCCTGGTCAAACCGGGTCATCACATCGCGCACATGAATGTTCATCATCACGCGCCTGTGGGGGCCTTCCTGAAGATGAACCTCTCGTTGCTCCAGCTGCCAATGGAAGAAACTCTTGCCGATGGTCGCCTGGGTTAGCGCTGTGGCGATGGCATTGGCAAGCAGGAGGGCGATGGTGACTTCATAGTCGCCGGTCAGTTCGAAAACGATGAGTGTCGTGGACAGAGGTGCACCCAGCACGGCCGCCGCGACGGCGCCCATACCGACAATAGCATAGAGACCGTGAGCCGATGCCATGCCCGGAAAGATGTGGGCGGCCACAATGCCGAAGGCCCCACCTGCCATAGCGCCCAGATAGAGAGAGGGAGAAAAAACTCCGCCGCCGAAACGGCTCGCCAGGGTCACGGCGGTTGCTACAGTCTTCGCGATCAGTAGTGCGATCAGGAAGGGAAGCGTGTGGCTCTGCTTCAGGGCATTGTCGGTCGCTTCGTAGCCGACGCCCAGGACCTCTGGCACCATCAAGGCGATGAAGCCGACAATGACACCGCCTAGAACAGGCCGGAGCCAGACAGGCATTTCAACGGCCCGTGCGACCTTATCGGCATAAATAACGGAAGCCATGAAGCTTATGGCTACAAGCGCCGCAATGATGCCCAGGAGGGCAAAAGCCGGGAACTCAAAATAGGAGGCAATGGAATAGTTTGGCAGGGTGAATGCGGGGAAGTTGCCCAGGTGAAACCGGGCGACAGATGTCGCAGCAACCGATGCGATTGATACGGGCACAAAAGCCCGGAGCGCGTAGTGTCCAAGAATGATCTCGTGGGCGAAAAGGACCCCGGCAATTGGTGCGTTAAACGACGCGGTTACAGCGCCTGCAACACCACATGCCAGCAAAATGCGGCCCCATTCGGGATTGAATTTAAAGCGCTCAGCCACATAGGCGGAAATAGTGGCGCCCAGATGAACAGCGGGGCCCTCCCGTCCGGCGCTAGCTCCGCCACCCAGCGAAATGGCGGTGAGGATAGAAGAGTAGATGCCGGTCTTGAGGGGCATGCGACCGGCTTTTAAGGCTGCGGCCTCAATGACATCGGAAACGCTTTCTGTGCGGTTCAGAGGCATGAGATATTTGATGCCGAGGCCAACAATGAGACCCGCCCCGATGGGCCCTGCCATCAAGAGCCACCAGGGAACGCTGGCGGCGGCACTCGCAGTTCCCTCATCGAACGTGCCGATCCAGATCCACTGCACACCGGCGATGGCCATGCGAAAAAGGATGGTGGCATAGGCTGCGGCGATGCCAAGCGCTGCCGCCAGCACCCACCCGGTCAAGGCTCGTGATTCCCAGAACTCGCGCCAGTTTTCTTCAATCGGGCGGTCTATGACTGCCTCGAATATTTTCGCGAGGATTTTTACGAGCTTTGAGAGGAAAAGCTTCATTTGCAGCGGCCGATTGACCCTTCGGCGCAAACCCTGGCACCGTCTGTCCAGGTCGCTCCAGATAGATCAGCATTTAGCAGGTCGGTCTGATCCAGTAGCGCGCCTGTAAAGTTGGCACCTCTCAGGTTGGCTCGGAACAGGCGGGTGCGTCGAAGATTGCTTTCTGACAGGTCGGCGCCTTCGAGATTGGCCTTTGTCATGTCCGCCTTGCGTAGATTTGCGCCAATAAAACTGGCGTCACTCAGTTCTGCATCAACGAATTTTGCGTCCCTTGCATCCGCGCCATTGAAGATGGTGCGGGAGAGATTGGCCCGCTGCAGTCTTGTGTCCACCAGCTTTGCCTCTGTTAGATCGCTGTCGGTGAAATTGGATTCTTCCAGGAAACATCGAGACCAGTCGACGCCGGGTGCCGGGACGGCAGAACATTCTGCGAAGGCAAGGGCGGCGGTCGGAGATCCCAGGAGACAGAGAGCGAGAATGGTAATCAGCTGTCGCATCAGGCTGTTTGTTCCTTTTTACGTCGGATGCCGATAACACGACCTGCCTGTTCCGGCTGGTCGAGGGACTTATGATCTTTCATGATTGCCGCTGCGACTTCCTGCACGCTTTCGGGCATGGGTGAGGCTCGTCGCGACTTCATGTCCACATGAATGGCCATTTGCTCGGATGTGGCAGCGAGGTAGCCTTCGGTGCCGTGATACATGCGTCCAAATAGATGCAATCGCTTTTCATCCCAATCCAACAGCTGATAGGTGACCCGTACAGGCTCCCCTTCACTGAGTTCATCGAGATAGGTGACGTGGATCTCCGCCGTAAAGCAGGAGCCTTCGCCTTGCTTGGTGTACTCCCAGCCGATGCCTAATACGTTGAACAACGCATCCAGGCCTTCGTCAAACAGGAGATTGTAGTAGGCCATATTCATATGGCCGTTCAGGTCTATCCAGTCACTTTCCACTTTCCGCAATGGGGCTTCAAAAGGCTCTGAATAGGGTCCAGGCATCGACAACTCCTTACCGTCACGCCCACACATGGGGCTTTTTTGATCATAACCTGTGTGTCGACCCAAGCCAAAGGCCGGAACCGGTCTGTTTGTCGAGATAATCCGTGTTAAAGTGACGCGATGGAAGACGGATTGACGATAGAGACGAATCAAGACCGTTTGGCGGGGGTGGTTTCTGATTTGCAGGACTTGCTGGGCGACCGTCTTCAACTGGGGGCTGCCGTGCGGGATGCTCACGGGCATGACGAAAGCTGGCATGAAACCCAGGCGCCGGACGCGGTGGCGTTTGCCTCTTCGACCGAGGACGTGGCGCAGATCGTTAAGATTTGTGCGGCTGCTCAGGTGCCCGTCATTGCGTTTGGCACCGGCACGTCCCTTGAGGGACAGGTGAGCGCGGTTCACGGTGGCGTCACCGTCGATTTATCCCAAATGAATGACGTGCTTGAGGTTCATGCGGCGGATTTAGACTGCCGTGTTCAGCCGGGTGTGACGCGCCAGCAGCTCAATACCTATTTGCGGGACACCGGCCTCTTTTTCCCCATAGATCCTGGGGCAGATGCAAGCCTTGGAGGCATGGCGGCGACGCGGGCGTCGGGCACGAATGCCGTGCGCTACGGCACCATGCGGGACAGCGTGTTGAGCGTCACTGCGGTGCTCGCTACTGGCGAGATCGTCACAACAGGCGGGCGGGCCCGTAAGTCTGCGGCCGGATATGACCTGACACATTTGCTGGTCGGTTCGGAAGGGACGTTGGGGATTATTACTGAACTCACGCTGCGGTTGCAGGGAATTCCCGAAGCGATAGCAGGTGGTATCTGTCCGTTTGAGAGCCTTGATGGAGCGATCGACGCGGTGATTGAAACTATTCAGTCGGGTTTACCTGTGGCGCGGATTGAAGTGTTGGATGAGGTGCAGGTTGCTGCTTGCAACGCCTATTCAAACCTGGGTCTGCCACCGCGCCCGATGCTGTTTCTGGAGTTTCACGGCACCGATGCGAGTGTTAAAGAGCAGTCTGAACGGTTTGCAGCGATTGCCTCGGCGTATCAAGGTGGGGGCTTCACCTGGACCACGAACGCGGAAGAGCGGACGCGGCTTTGGGAAGCTCGGCACAATGCCTATTACGCGTCCCTGGCCTTGGAACCGGGAAAAAAAGGCATGACAACAGATGTTTGTGTGCCGATCTCCAATCTCGCTCGGTGCCTTCGGGAGACGAAAGCGGATCTCGACGCCTCGTTCCTCACAGCTCCGATTGTCGGTCATGTAGGCGACGGCAATTTTCACACGATTATGTTGATCGACCCAGAGAACCGACGGGACATGGCAGAAGCGCGGCGGCTGCATGATCGCATGGTGCGTCGCGCCTTGGCGCTAGAAGGGACCTGTACCGGTGAGCACGGGATTGGTCTTGGAAAGATGACCTTTCTTGAAGAAGAGATCGGTCAGGGCGTTGATATGATGCGGACCATCAAACGGGCGTTAGATCCGCAAAATATCCTCAACCCTGGCAAGATCGTTTCGCTCTGACTTAGGCTTGCACCTTTGGTATCCATTTTTCGAGTGCCGCGCCGATTTCGTGGGGGCTGTCTTCTTGAATGAAGTGAATGCCGCGCACGGTGATCTCCTCCTGGTTCTTCCAGGTTCGGACGAAGTCACGCACCTCGCCTTGGATCAAAGCGCCTGGTTCTGCATTTACAAATAGCTTGGGCAGGTCGTTGGTCTGCAACCACTCTGACAATTGGACGACTATGGCATGCGTGTCTTCCGGCTCACCGTCGAAGGGGACTTCGCGGGGCCAAGTGAGGGTGGGGCGCCTGTCTTCACCGGCATTCAAATAGGGCGCACGGTAGTGGCTCATTTCTTCTTCGCTCAGCTCTCGCAGTACTGATGCAGGCAGGACCTGTTCCACAAACATGTTTTGCTCAAGCACTAGCCAATCGCCGAGACCTGATTTGAATGACTTGAACATCACCCAGGGAAACCAATCCATCTCAGAATAGGAGAAGGGCCTTGTGAAGCCCTCCATAAAACAAATGCCTTTGACCTTGTCCTCGTTGCGACGGGCCCAATCGAAGCCAAGCGCTGATCCCCAATCGTGAATTACCAGGGTGACGTTTTCTGACACACCGAGGTTTTCCAGCAGAGCATCCAAATATTTCTGATGCTCAAAGAACCCGTAGCGGGCGTCCGGGTCTTCGCCCTCAACCAAGGGACGTTTGTCCGACCCGCCCATGCCAATGAGGTCTGGCGCGATGCAGCGGCCAAATGGTGCTGCGTAGGGCATGATGTTTCGCCATAGGTAGGAGGATGTTGGATTGCCATGGAGGAAGAGAATGGGATCGCCTTCCCCAATCTCGACATAGGACATTTCCAGATCGAGGGCCTTGGCGCGCTTTGAAGCGAGCGGCTCAGCACTGATGGGTTTTTCGTTCGCATGTGCAGGGAGTGCGGTGGCGGCACTGGCCGCGGCACCTGCCGTCAAAATACCCCGGCGTGTGAGTTCGAAATCCAGTGCCATGTGTCATCCCCCAATTTCCGATCTATTTTGGGTTGCAAATTGCAACCTTCTGATCGGATCAGAGCAGGGAGGGAGAGAGGGGTCAAGCTGACTTGTTGGTGCGCACGGGAATGTGAAGCCCTTTAGATGCTCAATCCACGGATGAAGTTCTCGCAATGGAAATTAATGGTTGCATCCGGGTCGATGATTTCATCGGGCCCCACGGAGTTCATCCAAATTCCGGTCATCAGCAATGGGAACATGAAGGCAGTTGCAGCGGCCTTAGCGTCGCATTCACGAAACTCTCCTTCATTAATGCCGCGGCGGATCATTTTGGCAATGTTTTCCAATCCCCGCTCTGGGACTTCGGTCCGGTAATATTCGGTCAGGTCTGGAAAACGGCGGGCTTCTGCGACAACCAGCTTTAGAATGGCGCCCTGTTCAGAATGGGAAAAAAGGCGTCCGACGCTCTGGGCCTTGAGCCTCAAGAATTCAGATGCCGGCCCTTCGAATGCTTCTGCCTGGGCAATCGTTTGCTCAAGCATGGGGATGACTTTTTCTCGGATTAGGGCGAAAAACAGGTCCTCTTTGCTCTCAAAATAAAGATAGATCGTCGCCTTGGAGACACCTGCTTTGTCGGCCACGTCTTCCAACCGCGTTGCTTCGAACCCCCGATCCCGAAAAAGCTCGACTGCGGCACTTAATATCTGCTTGGGACGTTCATTGTTCCGCTTGATGGTTTTTGGCTCGGATGACGTTTCGACAAGTTTGAGACCCATGGTTTACTCCGTCCTTGCAGAAAATACTGACTGGTCAGTCATGTCCTGTCAAATAAGATGAGCAAATGGCTTTATCAAGGTCTTGGATCAAGCTTTTGGCAGGTCTGCTTCAGAGAGTATAGCATCCCGGTCACCATCCAGGGCTGGCGCGGCGGCGCGTTCTGACGGGTCAGGGAAGGCTGAAAATTTGATCGGATTTCCCGGCATCTTGATTGGGCCAATATCCGGATCGTTTGCCTGGATGACCATATTGCGCGCGATCACCTGGGGGTCTTGGAGAACCTGTTCGACATTGTTTATTGGACCACTTGGGATGCCCGCATCCTCAAGAACAGTAAGCCAATGGTCAGCTGGTTGCGTTTTCAGCGTTTTCTCCATTGCTTCAGACAGGGCATCGACATTGTGCCGACGCAAATCATTGTCGGCGAAACGGTCATCATCAATGAGGTCCAACTCGCCGATGGCCTTTGCCATGCGGGCAAATAGAATGTCATTCCCTGCAGCGATCACGATGTGGCGGTCAGCGGTCGCAAAAGCCTGGAAAGGGGCAATGGACGGGTGTCTGGACCCTAGACGACCAGGTATCTGGCCGGTGGCGAGATAGCGGGCGATCCCGTTTTCGAGGATGGCAACCTGACAATCCAGCATCGCGACGTCGATGCGGGTGGCTTCGCCGGTTTTTTCACGATGATAGAGCGCAGAGGCGACACCTATGGCAGTGAAGAGGCCGGCACCGATGTCCCCAATAGATGATCCTACACGGGTCGGTGGATCCCCCTCGTGGCCCGTCAGGCTCATAATGCCCCCCATGGCCTGTACGACCATGTCATAGGCAGGTCTTTTGCTATAGGGGCCGGTCTGACCAAATCCGCTGGCAGAGGCAAGGATGAGGGAGGGATATCTTTTGTGAAGCGTCTCCCAATCATAGCCCAGCTTGTCAAACGCGCCTGGGCGGTAGTTTTCCACGACGACATCGGCTGTTTCTAAAAGTATTTCGAAGGTTTCGCGGTCTTCGTCGTCTTTCAGATTTAAGGCTATGGAGCGTTTTCCCCGGTTGAGGGACATAAAGTAGGTCGATTTGTCTTCAATGAATGGACCGATATGCCTCGCATCATCTCCCCGTTCGGGTACCTCTATTTTGATGACATCAGCGCCAAAGTCGGCCAATAGCATGGTGCAATAAGGACCGGCTAAAACCCGTGTCAGATCAATAATTTTGAGGCCAGCAAAGGGACCGGGTGTCGGGGAGGTCGTTAAACTCATTCTTTTGGGTCCTGTGATGGGGCTGGAAACAAGGGTTCTACCTTGTTTCCATCGTGCCGTTTCTGCTTGTGTGCTTTGGTTTGTTTGTCTCGGCTCTTTTCAGCTTTCGTCCGCCCAAACTTCACTCGGTTCTCTTCTGCCTGTTTTTCTTTGGCAGCGCGCAGGTCTGCCTTCTTTTTGTTTTTCAGGTTTTTTCGTGCTGACCCGAAATCGACTATATTTTTGCCTTTAGAATCCATAGTTTGTCTACCAATCGGCTCTGCGTGGCATCAGGTTTGGAACAGTGTCGATGAGAGCAAAAATAAAGCAAGTAGGACGCTGGTAAATGACGGTGTCTCGGGGGCGTGGAGCGGACATTAGTGAATTCGGTTCTTTCTTATATAGCGGGCTTTGTCATTCTGGTTTTGTTCGCTGCACTTGTGGGGCCGAGCATTGTCGACTGGAATGCGTTTCGCGCAGAGATTGAGTCTCAGATCTCGGAGACTGTTGGGCGAGATGTCACAATCGGTGGAGACATCAATTTCGTAATACTGCCGGCACCCCGGTTTAGCCTACGGGAATTGTCGATCGGTGGTGACAGAGCCGATGTGCCCCTTGCACGCATTGGTACGTTGGAAGGTGAGGTTGCCCTCGCGCCATTGCTGCGCGCTGAGATTGATATTGTGCGGATTCGCGCGCTAGATTTTACCGCACATGTCAATCGCAATGAGGATGGAAAAATTAACTGGGCCAGTAATGGCGTTAGTACGCTTGATGCCTCCATTGATCCTCAAGCCGTCAGTCTCGACTCCATGGTGTTTGAGAATGGTGCGGTTTTATTCACCAACGCCATTTCTAACGAAACGACTCGTCTTTTAAATGTAAACGGTGAGCTGATTGCCACCTCTCTCGTGGGACCTCTGCGATTTGATGGGGAGTTTGAGTATGACAGCGCACCATACGAATTGTCTTTTAGTATGGGTGCTTTCGGTGGTGACCGGGCATTCCCTGTAAATATCGATCTGGCTGCGCCCGACCATGGTTGGACCAGTTCCTTTTCAGGGCTTTCAACCGATGCGACCATGTCGGCGCGCCTTGACGGCACATTTGAGTTTCGTCTCGGGCAGATAGAATCTGAAGGAGAAGTCTCGCCCTTCCTGCAAATGACGGCGGGCTTTGTTGGCAATAGTGAGGCCATTTCGCTCCGCGACGTAGAACTCTCTCTTGCGGATGCAACCTTTAAGGGGGCGGCGGAAGTTGGTCTTGAAGGTGACCCCAATATTGCTGCGAATCTTTCAGGAGCGCGCCTTGCTGTCGACCAGATGTTGGAAAGCTTCCACGCTGCCGCCCTTCCTGTTGAAACCCTCCGAATTCCTGAAGCACTTATCGGTGCGCTTGATCTGCGTGTTGTAGATCTTAGCTTCGGTGCGGCTCGTACATCCAATGTGCAAGCAGATGTTCGTATTGAGGAAGGCGCGTTGCTGTTTGACTCCCTGTCCGCTGAATTTCCAGGTGATACAACAACAGAGGTCAAAGGGATATTTAGCATTGCACAGGGCACGCCACGTTTTGATGGGTCTCTGGAAGCTAACGTTGGCAACCCATCTGCCCTGGCACGTTGGGCAAGTGAGTTGACTCAATCAGAACCGCTGGCAACTCGCGCCAAGGACGTTGATTTTCAGTCCCTTCGTCTTCAGACGGAACTGGCCCTACAGCCGTCGCTTCTGCAGGCCTATTCCCTTTCAATGGTTGCGGGCGTGGAGGATGGCAAAGTCACCCTGCCTGTCACTGGCGGGCTTTCCTTCGCGCTGCGTGGGCGTCCCGCTCTGAGTGTTGAACTGCGCGGCGCGTCCATGGATGTTTCATGGTTTGACGGTTTTCTGAATGTGCAGAACGTCTATGAAAATATGGACCCCTCGTCGTTCGACGCGAATGTGATCCTCGGGTTTGATGAACTCATGTTGGCGGCTGCCGACCTGACAGATGTTGATGTCTCCGCTTCTCTTTCCGATGGCGTTTTGTCTGTCGAGCGGTTTTCTGCCGTACTTGACGGAACGGATGAAATTTCAGCAGTGGGTACCGTTTCCAACATTGGGCCTTTCGCCACGGGTGGTCTGGAGGGGACAATTAATGCAGGGCTCGCACTATCGTTAGGCGGCTTGCTGCTCGATGTGGCGGCTCCTTCGGCCGATGGGAGCGTGCTCGCTTATGTGCTGCGGGGTGAGGTGACGGATGCAGGTCACGTGGCGTCCCTTGAGATGTCCGGTGAGGTAGAGGGTTCTTCCGTTTCTCTGGTTGCAAATCAACAGCGCGTTCAGTCATCACCTGCAGCAGATAAGCTGGATCTTGTCCTCACATTGGAAAATCGAACTGCGCAGATCCTGCTGGATCAATTTGGTGTTGTGCCGACGGCGCCGGTAGACGGAGCCGGGCGCTTACGTGTGCAGGTTTCCGGCCAGTCTGAAGGCTCGCTTGATACCAGTCTACGATTTGCTGCAGGCGGTTTTACCGGGTTGCTCACCGGTAAAACGAATGCGCTTTTTGAGGCGCCGCAGTTCAACGGTCGGTTCGAAATGTCAGCGCCGACATTTGGTTTTGCAAGCCAGGTTGCCGGTTGGCACGGTGGGGTTGTTGATCTCATATCGGCGAATGCGCGGGACGGCGCATTTGTTGCCGGTGGTGGATTGGAGTGGGCATCTGATCGTATTGGGCTGAGTGAAGTCGAAGGCATAGCGGGTGCCTTCAGGGTGTCCGGCGGTGGCGCAATGGAATTTGGTGGAACAATTCCGTCCTTTGAGGCAAATATCAACCTCGGCTCAGTCTCGCTTGATCCTTTGTTTGTTGCGGATGGGGTTGATCCCTGGGCCGCCGATCCGTTGGATTGGTCAGCGCTCGCTGATGCGAAGGGGACGCTGGCCCTTGCTGTTTCAAAAGCCAGTGTTGCAGACCTTGTTCTGGAGGACATTGCTGCAAAGGGGACGTTGGCCGATGGCGTCCTGTCCTTCACGCCTGTCACAGCTGAACTGGCCTCTGGTCGCTTAACCATGGGGGCTCGCTTTGAAGGAGGTGATGGTGTGCCAGGCTTGGGACTGACGCTGGCCGCAGAAAACATATCTGTTGATCGTGCCTCAGAAATGTTCTTCGGCGAGGCGTTGGCCAGCGGTGAGGCAACGGCGAGTCTGCAGCTGGAAGGGCAGGGCCGCAGTCTCCTTGGATTGGTGTCGACTCTGTCAGGTAAAGGATCTCTCGCGATCACAGAAGGTGAGCTTCGCGGCTTTGACCTTGAAGCGTTCCGGACGGCCTTAGAGGGTTTGTCGACAATGGATGATTTTGATGCCGTTGCGGTTGTGCACCTCAATAATGGTCGCACTAGTTACAGTCGGATGGAGGGGGATTTCTCAATCGACGAAGGCATTCTGAAATATGTGCCCAACGAGGTGGAGGTTTCAGGTGCGAACGGCCTGGACGTCACGGCGCTTGCTGATCTGGTGCGCTTGGAAGCCGATGTGGAAACAGATGTCACTTTGACCGGCGCCAAACCGTTGCCGCCGATGACGATGGTACTCGCCGGGCCCTTCCAAGCACTGGAGCGTCGAAATGATAGTTTGGCCATCCAACAGGCTGTGGCGCAGACGCTATTGGTTCGCGACATTGAAGAGGCAGGGATCGAAGACCTGCCAGACGAACTTCGCGATCTTATTGTTGGGCCAGATGCGGGATCTGAGTTGGATGTGCCGCTTGAAGGGATCGTTGAAGACCGGGCTTTACAGGAAGATCCGGGTTCGGGGGCTCCGACGCCTGTTGAGCGTCCAACAAACTAGCCCTGGCGAAGGTCGGATCGCTGCTTTTTCAGCTGCTCAAGAATGAAGACCCGAATAGCGCTTGTCAGTGATCCGGATGCGTCTCTGCGTGAGTCTATCTGGCGGACAAGCTCGGTGACCGACACTTTTTTCCGGCAGGCGATCTCTTTCAATTCATCCCAGAACGGCCGCTCCAGAGTGATTGACGTGCGATGGCCGGAAATGGTGATGGATCGTTTGATCTGGGCTGACATGGGCGTGCTGTCTTACTTCGGTCCGATCATATCTTCCGGACGCACGACAGCGTCGAATTCTTCTTCGGTGACATAACCACCGCCCACGGCTTCTTCACGAAGGGTGGTTCCGTTTTTGTGAGCGGTCTTCGCGATCTTCGCTGCATTGTCGTAGCCAATGGTGGGGGCGAGTGCGGTGACGAGCATGAGCGAGCGCTCGAGTGCTGCCTTGATATTATCCTCACGTGCTTCGATGCCTACGACACAATTGTCGGTGAAGCTTACTGCGGCATCTCCGAGCAACTGAACGGACTGTAGGAAGTTGTAGGCCATCATAGGGTTGTAGACGTTGAGTTCAAAGTGACCCTGGCTGCCAGCGAAGGTGAGCGCCGCATTGTTGCCAGCAACATGGGCACAAACCTGGGTCAGCGCTTCACACTGCGTCGGGTTTACTTTGCCTGGCATGATGGATGAGCCTGGCTCATTTTCAGGAAGTGCCAACTCGCCGAGACCTGAGCGGGGCCCGGAGCCCAACAGGCGTATATCATTGGCGATCTTGAAGAGGGCAGCGCCCGCTGCATTGATCGCGCCGTGCGAGAAGACCATGGCGTCGTGTGCGGCGAGGCTTTCAAACTTGTTTGGCGCGGTGATGAAAGGCAGACCCGTAATGTTTGCGACATTGTCGGCTACTTTTTCAGCAAAGCCGATGGGTGCATTGAGGCCGGTGCCCACAGCCGTTCCACCTTGTGCCAATTGCAGGAGACCAGGAAGGGTCAGTTCGATCCGCTCAATGGCAGATGCCACCTGTGCTGCATAGCCGGAGAATTCTTGCCCAAGCGTCAGGGGTGTCGCATCTTGGGTGTGAGTCCGGCCGATCTTGATGATGTGATCGAACGCCTTCTGCTTGGCGACAAGCGCTTGATGCAGGTGTTTGAGAGATGGGATAAGGCCGCGAACGATGCGCTCTGCGCAGGCGATATGCATGGCCGTTGGGTATGTGTCGTTTGACGACTGGCTCATGTTCACATGGTCGTTCGGGTGAACCGGATCTTTTGTGCCCATGGTGCCGCCGAGGATTTCAATCGCCCGATTTGAAATCACTTCATTGGAGTTCATGTTGGACTGGGTGCCTGATCCCGTCTGCCAGACAACGAGAGGGAAGTGGTCGTTCAATTTTCCGTCGATCACTTCCTGTGCGGCTTCGATCATTGCCTTGCCGATGGTCTCATCCAGATTGCCCAGCGACATGTTGGCTTCAGCGCAGGCGCGCTTCACGATCCCCAGAGCACGCACAACCGACATGGGTTGTTTTTCCCAGCCGATCTTGAAGTTGCCGAGTGAGCGCTGCGCCTGCGCACCCCAATATTTGTCCGATGGGACTTCAATTGGGCCAAAAGTATCGGTTTCTGTGCGTGTCTGGCTCATTTCGGGCTCTCCGGCTGGAGCCTTTTCGGATTTGAGGAGACTCAAATCCGGGCTCTGTTTATGTCAACTAGGTCGCGTTTTCAGACGGTGAACCGTATCCACTTCACCTGGAAACGCTCAAACGGGCAATAGGTGTTCGCGGGGAGCTCCCCGCGCGGGCTCCTTTAGCATGCCTTTTGAGGCAGGCCAAATCCAGGTGTCGGGCCTTGAAGGGACTTCAGCGAGTGCTTATCCGGTCACGCTCTATATCTGCGAATGTCCCACCAATCTTAAAAAGGCAATATCCATCCGCATCAATCATTTCGCGGACTTCGGTGTTGGTGTCGTCTGCTGTCCGGGCGCGTGTGAACCGCCATTCCTCGGCCTTTGTCGTGCTCGGGAAGCCGATCTTGGATGTGATAACCAATCTCCATCTTGGGACAGTTTTGTGCACATAGAAAAGATATTGGGCGGG
>NZQM01000203.1 GCA_002695905.1 Parvibaculum sp. | reverse complement strand
TTTGCCGGCGTCGATGGCATTTTCCGCTTTCTGCCCGATGGTCGCAATGAACGCGGACTTGCCGTGCTGGAGCTTCGCCGCAACGGACCGGTTGTTGTCGACCCTGCACCACAGAGCTTCGTGCCAGAACCAACTTTCTGACCCTCACGCCAATCTAACAGCTAAGTGTGTGTTGGCTCCGTTGACCTGAAAGGTTGGCAGGGCCACGCTCGGAGGTGTTGTTCTTCCGTTTATGGGCTCGGTTCATGACCTATCGTCTTTACAATTCTTATGCGAACTCTGCCGGGCGCCGGGTGCGCATCGCGCTCCACCTCAAAAACATTCCCTTTGAGTATGTGTCTGTTGATATTGCTCCGCCTGCGGAAGAACATCTGGGTGAGGAATTTGGCAAGATCAATCCGATGCGGCTTATTCCGGCCTTGGAGCATGACGGACATATTCTGATCGAGTCGATGGCGATTCTCGACTATTTGGAAGATCTTCATCCTACGCCGTCGCTCTACCCTACAGACCCGATGAAAAAAGCACAGGCCAAGGCCTTCGCAATGACGGTGGCTGCGGGCATGCACCCGCTCCACAATATGCGGGTGATCAAATATCTGGGCCAAGAGTTGGAGCTGGATCAGAAAGCCGTTGCCAAATGGTACATCACCTGGGCCGACAAGGGACTTCACGCCTTGGAAATGCTGGTGTCTGAGAACAGGGATGATGGGCCTTATTGTTTTGGGGAGAACCCAAGCATGGCCGATCTCTTCGTGGTGCCGCAATACGCCAATTACGAGAACCTGGGGCTCAATCTCTCTCCCTACCCACATCTCGCGGCCATTGTGGATGCGTGCAACGCCCATCATGCCTTCATCAGGGCGGCGCCGGAAAACCAGCCCGATTTTCCCAAAGCGGGTTAGGTGGAGAGCCTATATCGATTCCTGCCGCACTCTGCTGTCATCCCGGACGCCAATTCGTTGGCGAGCCGGGATCCATAAAGCCTATCGACGGTCTCAATGGACCCCGGATCAAGCCGGGGGGACATTTTATGTAACCAGGTAGGCTCACTGACTTCGTACATTGTAAACTTGCCGCTAAGCGAGCAACTCACCCAATAGCTTGTTGAGCACAAGGCGACCTGCCGGAGTGGCTTTGAGCTGATCACCGTTCGTTTGCAACAGGCCATCGTCTGACAGTTCAATCAGGCGGTCTGGATTGATCGGTTTTCCAGCGAGCGATGCATAACGCTCAAGGGAGACACCCTCCTCCAGACGGAGGCCCATCAACATCATCTCTTCAGCTGATTGAGCGCGGGTGATTGTTTCCTGGTCGACAAGTCCATGACCTTGAGCCTCTACTGCCGCCAGCCATTTGGATGGCATTCGCTCGGTCACGGTCGCGCGCTTCACCCCATCCTTGGTGATACGCCCGTGGGCGCCGGGGCCAACACCCACATAATCTCCATAGCGCCAATAGGTAAGATTGTGACGACACTCCGCGCCTGCTTTTGCATGGTTTGAGACTTCATAGGCGGTGAGTCCAGCGTCCGCGCAGATGGATTGGGTTGCGTCATAGAGTGCGGTTGCTTGATCTTCGTCGGGCACGGTGAAGGCACCGCGGGCATGAAGGTCGAAGAACGGCGTGCCTTCTTCAATGGTGAGTTGATAGAGAGACAGGTGGTCCACAGCGAACGATAAGGCGCGTGTGAGTTCCGCCTCCCAGGCCTCAACTGTTTGTTCCGGGCGCGCATAAATGAGGTCAAAGGACAGGCGCCCGAAATGCGTGCGGGCAAGCTCAATCGCGCCGAGCGCTTCGTCAACGGAATGAAGCCTGCCCAGAAATTTCAGGTCTTTGTCGTTCAGCGCCTGCACCCCGAGAGAGACCCGATTGACGCCCATCGCGGCGAGAGCTCGGAACTTTTCTGCTTCCACGCTCGTGGGGTTGGCTTCGAGAGAAATCTCGATCCTCTGATTGATCCCCCAGAGATGGTCGATGGCTGCAAGGGCCGTTTCTACGGTCGCAGGTTCCATAAGAGACGGAGTGCCCCCACCAAAGAAGATGCTGGTGACTGTCTGCGGATCAGACAGCGTCGCCATATGCTCAAGTTCCCGCACCAGGGCGCGGGCATAGGCTGATTGATCCATGGCGCGGACGACATGGGAATTGAAATCGCAATAGGGGCATTTTGCCTGGCAGAAGGGCCAGTGCACATAGATGCCAAAGCCCGGATCAGACGCAGTCAAATCAGATGTCGCGACCCTATTTGAGGAAGACATTTGTCAATTGCCGAAACGCATCAGCTCTATGGGAGATGGCGTGTTTTGCCTCCGGCTCCATCTGCGCAAAAGTGATGTCATAGCCATTGGCCACAAAAACCGGATCATACCCAAAACCCTTGTCGCCGCGGGGCGGCCAGACAAGAGATCCTTCAACACGTCCTTCAAAATACTCCATCTTGCCGTCTGGCGTCGCAAGCGCGAGGCCACAAATGAAAGCTGCAGAGCGATCCGCGCTGCCGGTCTCCTTCAACGCATGCTCAACTTTCTCCATCGCAAGCCTGAAGTCTTTTGATGGGCCCGCCCAGCGCGCAGAGTAAATACCTGGATCACCGTTTAGGGCAGCGACTGCGAGGCCACTGTCATCTGCCAGCGCCAGAAGGCCGGAAGCCTCTGCAGCCGCGCGCGCTTTCAGTTCCGCATTTGCCTGAAAGGTGAGGCCGGTCTCTTCGGGTTCTGGAAGCCCCAGGTCCCCAGCCGACACAGTCTCTATACCGAAAGGTTCGAGAAGCGCGCCGATTTCGCGCACCTTGCCCGCATTATGGCTCGCGACCACCAATTTTGAGGGTCGCGCATTTTGATCCGAAAACCGGCTCCCACTTTTCGGAATGCGCTCTGCTTCTTGCCCTCTGAGATCGCGTGCCATTGTCTTTACCGCACAGCTTCTTTCTGCATCTCGACAAGCTGGCCGCAAGACTGCTTGGCCAGGCGCAGAAGCTCCAGGAAGTTTTCTTCCGAGAAGGGTGTGCCCTCTGCGGTGCCCTGGATTTCAACAATGCCGCCCGTGCCGGTCAGGACGAAGTTGGCGTCCGTGTCCGCATTGGAGTCTTCTGCATAATCCAGATCGGACACAGGCGCGCCCTGATAGATGCCACAGGAAATGGCTGCGACATGGTCGGTCAGCGGCGAAATGTCGATCATGTTCCGCGCGCGCATCCATTCGATGCACTGGTGAAGGGCTACCCAGGCGCCGGTAATGGATGCAGTACGGGTGCCTCCATCGGCCTGGATCACATCACAATCGACGGTGATCTGACGTTCGCCAAGGGCTTTCATATCGACAACGGCGCGAAGCGAGCGGCCGATCAGACGCTGGATTTCCTGCGTCCGACCGGACTGCTTGCCAGTGGAGGCTTCCCGGCGCATGCGCTCATTGGTGGAGCGTGGCAGCATGCCATATTCCGCCGTCACCCAGCCTTCACCGCGACCGCGCAGGAAGGGAGGAACCCGTTCTTCCAGGCTTGCTGTGCAGAGCACATGGGTATCGCCAAAACGCACCATGCAGGAGCCTTCAGCGCTTTTTGAAAAACCAGGCTCGAAAGAGACTTTGCGCATTTCGTCAAAAGCGCGGCCAGATGGACGGGTGGTGCTCACAGTGTGGACCTCGTAAAGCGGGTGTAAATGGTGCGCCGGTCATACCCCGGTGCCCTTCAGGCGTCCAGTCTTAGGGCGGCCTTTGAGCCGCATTAGAACGAAATCAGAAGAGCAATTGACGATCCCTGCCGCCCTTCCAAGAACAGTTCACCTCTATGACTCATCACATGAACTGCTCTTAACCTTTGTTTTGTTGCGTTTCCGGACGCTGAAGTGCTTCAACTTCAGCTGGAAACGCTCTAAGTTCGAATGGCTATTTCCGTCCAATTTCAGAGGGTTAGCCGACGCCGCTTGCTGTACTGCCAACCCAGAGTGTGAAGCCCATGCCCGCCGTCAAAGACCTTAATGACCGTTCGAGGGCCATCCTCCAGCAGGTGGTTGAAACCTACCTGGAAACGGGTGCGCCGGTGGGCTCTCGCTTTTTGTCTCAAAACCTGCCGCTCACATTGTCGGCGGCAACCGTGCGCAATGTCATGTCAGACCTTGAGGCGCTGGGTCTCTTGGCGGCCCCCCATACGAGCGCTGGACGCCTGCCCACTGACGCAGGCCTTCGGCTCTTCGTGGACGGCCTCCTGGAAATAGGCGACCTCTCAGAAGATGAGCGCCGGGCCATCGAAGCCCAAGCCACCCATTCTCTCTCGGCCAACACCGTTGAAGATGTGTTGCGGGATGCCTCGCAGCTTCTGTCAGGCCTTTCTCATTGTGCAGGATTGGTGCTCGCACCAAAGGCTGAGCAAGCACTCAAGCATATTGAGTTTGTCGCGGTCGATAGTGGCAGGGCCCTCGTGGTCCTCGTTTCCGAAGATGAAAGTGTGGAAAACCGCATGATCGACGTGCCCCGCGGCATCACCCCCTCAGCCCTCACGGAAGCGACCAATTTCCTCAATGCCCGCCTGCGGGGGCGCACCATGGCGGACGCCACAGCGGTCATTCAGTCCGAGATCGCTGCTCAAAAGGCGGAGCTGTCCGCTCTTACCCAGCGGGTGGTTGAGGCGGGCCTTGCCGTCTGGTCGGGAAGCGATGGGAACATGGCGGGCACCAGTAACAGCGATCCCTTGGACCGCTCCCTCATCGTGACCGGCCAATCCAAGCTGTTGGAAGATGTAAGCGCGATGGAAGACCTGGAGCGTGTCAGGCTCTTGTTCCAGGAACTCGAAAACAAAGCGGATCTGGTTCAGCTTTTGGACCTTGCTCAGGACGCAGAGGGCGTCCGGCTCTTTATCGGATCAGAGAACCAGCACTTTGCTCTGTCTGGCTCCTCTGTGATTGTGAGCCCCTTTATGGACGAAAGCCGACGGGTGGTAGGGGTGTTAGGTGTTATCGGTCCCACCCGCCTTAACTATGCCCGGATTATTCCTATGGTGGACTATACAGCCCAGGTTGTTGGCCGCCTGTTACGCTGAGTGTTGACTTCGGCGGGCTGACGGGTCATTTCTCCGCTTCACGAGTATTTAGAGTGGCCAACTGGATCTATTTGGCGCTTTCAAGGATTACGTAGACATGAGCGATCAAGACAATTCTGCAAATGGCAACACGGGTGGTGAGGGTGATGCGCCCCGCAAGCCAACGCCTGCCGAATTGAAGCAACAGGCTGACGACCTGCTGGCAGCCGCTGCTGCCGCCAACGACGACAGCAGTGATGAAACTGACGCATCTGAAGAAGTGGATGAGCGCAGCGAAGAAGAAAAGATCGCTGATGCTATGGCAGCCTTGGCTTCTGAAAATGCGGACCTGAAAGACAAGCTCCTGCGCGCCGCCGCAGAAGTAGAAAATATTCGCCGCCGTTCTGAGCGCGAGAAAGCAGATGCCGGAAAATATGGCGCGACAAGGTTCGCCCAGTCTGTGCTCACAGTTGCTGACAATCTGCGCCGCGCCATTGATGCCGTCCCAGATGATCGCAAAGACGGATCCGATGATGTGGTGAAATCTATCATTGAAGGAATTGAGATGGTGGAGAAGTCGCTCCTGAGCGCCTTTGAAGCGAATGGTATTGTGCCACTCGACCCAGCACCCGGCGATAAATTTGACCCAAACCTGCATGAAGCGCTGTTTGAGGTTCCCGGCACTGGCCGACCTGGCGGGACAATCGTGCAAGTGGTGGATACAGGTTTTATGATCTCTGATCGGTTGCTGCGCCCGGCACGTGTCGGTGTTGCCAAAGCAGATGATGGGACAGCACCCGGCGGGTCGGTCGATACCACCGCTTAAAGCTCACGGTGCGCATCTGCGCACAGAGCCTGTGCGCTAATGTCCTCGTAAAAACCTCCCAAATCGCCCATCTTCATCCTAGAGTTTATGTCAGCCTGGCGACTGCCTGAAACGCGGATCGGAAAGGCGGATCTGGGAGGAAGACCACATGACACATTTAGTGATGGCTGCGGCCCTGTTTTTCGGCATTCATATCTTCGTTTCCGGCACAAAGCTGCGCGACGCCATTGTTGGCATGATTGGCGAGCTTCCCTACAAAGGTCTGTTCGCGGTGACGTCGCTTGGTGCCATTGTCTGGATGGCGATGAGTTACAATGCCGCTGTTGTCAGCGCCGAAAACTCTATCCTCTGGCAAACACCCGCGGGCCTTTTGCGTTCAGGCGGTCTGATTATATTGGTCGCCACGCTTTTCGCCGTTATTGGCGTCACATCCCCAAGCGCCACCAGCGATGGCGGCGAAAAGGCTGTCGCAGAGGCCGATGACCCCTCGACCCTGGTCAAAGGTATTCACACGATCACCCGGCATCCTTTTTTGTGGGGCGCGATTATCTGGGCAGCCTTTCACATGAGCGCCAACGGAGATCAGGCCAGCCTTGTCTTTTTCGGGACATTCCTGGGTGTCGCGTTTTTTGGCACCTTTGCCATAGACGGGAAACGTCGGCGGGCACTTGGAGAAAAGTGGAATGCTTATGCAGGCGCCTCGTCCAACATTCCCTTCGCGGCTCTGGCAACCGGCCGAGCGAAATTTTCCATGTCGGAACTTGGGTGGTGGCGCCTCGTGCTTGCCCTGCTTGTCTGGGGAGGCCTGTTCGCATCACACGAATGGTTGTTTGCCGTCAGCCCGTTGCCTAGCACTTAAGCTCTGTTAGGCGCTGGTAACCGAGCGCTCAATCTCTTCTTCTTCCAGGTCGGCGGAGATGCTTCCGCCAATTTTGAGCGGCAGCCGGACACGACAACAGATCCCTTCCCCGACCGCGCTTTCGATTTCAAATTCGCCGCCAAGTTCACGGATTAGCGAGGTGACAATTGAGAGCCCAAGGCCGGTCCCGTCTGTCCCTGTGCTGCGTTGATCATCTACCTGGAAAAACGGGTCGCGCACACTGGCGATTTTTTCTTGAGGTATCCCGATCCCATTATCGTGAACCTCCACCTTCACCCCTCCCGCACAATCAAAGTCAACACATACACAAATCAGACCTCCTGCTTGGGTGAATTTTACGGCGTTGGACAAGAGGTTGACCAGGATCTGGCTTAATGCCCGCTCATCTGTCTCAATCTCAAACTTGTATCGCCCATCCCACTGGCGCAGGAGCGGTATCTGCTTCTTGTCTGCCAGGACCCCGACCATCCGCATTGCAGCTTCGGTAATTTCTGTGACAGAGAGAGTCTCCGCATGAAGATCGCTGCCTTCAGACTCGAGCCTGGAATATTCAAGGATCTGCGTTACCAGCGAGAGCATGTGTTCGCCGCTATGCCTGATATCGGTAACGTACTCGCGCTGTTTCTCCGGGTTGATGGCAATTCCCTTGTCGCCCATCTCCAGAATCTGAGAGAAGCCGATAATAGCATTCAACGGCGTGCGGAGTTCGTGGCTCATTGACGCGAGGAACGACTCCCGCGCTTTTGCCGCTGCTTCTGCACAGCTGAGCGCCCGCATGGCTTTTTGTCGTTCCGCGTGTGCCAGCGCCGCGTTCGCTTCCAAGAGAACCGCGTTTTCCTCAGACGCGCTAGCGCGTGCGGACTCAACAAGAGCAAATTCGCGGAAGGATGAGAGACCGCCGAGGAGCACCAGAATGGCAGCATTTGCAATGAGGAAATGTACCAATAATCCTTCGCTTATGTCACGCACCGACTGAGCGCCTTGGAAAATTAGGAAGCTAGCGATGGTTGCAAGCAATGCCCCATAGATAACGCTCGACATAATTAGCGCTGTCCGTCTCTCGAATGTCGCAAATAGGCAAACCTCCGTCACCAATATCCAGATACTACGTTCCACCGCAATGTGCGGCGCTTTTTCAACGAACAGCGCCACGCCGACGAGCGTCAGGAGGTAGAAACTAACGATGATTAAAAGAAGCCAGACCCCCTCGCGCAAAACCGCCGACGCGATAGCAGGACAAATGCCGCCAGACAGGACAGGAAAATAGACAGGGGGATCATAGCAAACCGAGAATAAACGTTCTGCTGATGCGCCGCCTCGAGATGCAGATAATCATAGACTGCGGCGCTGGTTGCCAACAGGCCGACAAGTGTAACAGATATGATGACAGTCCGTTGAGGAGACCGGGACAATTCGCGATGGTGGTTCGCCATTCTCTATGGCCTTATCGATGTTCATACGTGTCTGTCCCGGACCCGTCTAACGATTATGACAAAGAGCGCTTACCAAAACGATAATCGAAGTGACTCAGAAATCTGGGTTCTGATAAAAGTCCGTCGCAGGACCTGCAGCGGCGTCAACGGATTGGTTAGCCGACAGATTGTGTGATTTGAACAAGTTGGTCCTCCGTCTCCACAGGCTCTGTTGCCAGGAGACCGGGAAGGGTCACGCGGCAGCATGTGCCGGTTCCCACTGCGCTCTCAATTTCGAAATTTCCGCCCAGGCCACGCACGAGAGTACTGACAATCGAGAGTCCAAGTCCTGTCCCGCCTTCGCCCGCACAGCGCGCATCACCAATCTGAACGAACGGCCGGAAGACGTCTTGCAGCTTGTCAGCTGGAATACCGATGCCATTGTCCTGAATCTCAATACACAGGCCTTTGGACCCGTCCGTCTTGAGGACAAGCCAGACCTGGCCGCCTTTCGGGGTGAACTTCACCGCATTCGTCAGCAAGTTGACCAAAATCTGACTGAGCGCTTTCTCGTCTGTTTCAACGCGAAAATCAAAGCGCTGATCCCAGTAGCGCAGAAGCTGAACCTCTTTCGCCGACGCAATCACATCCACCATGCGCATAGCGCCCTCTGCAATGGGAGAGAGCATCTGTTCGGAAAGATCGATATCGCACCCCTCAGACTCAATCCGAGAGAATTCCAAGACCTGGCCGACAAGGCCCAACATATGTTCGCCACTGTTGCGAATGTCTTTGGCGTATTCCAGGCGCTTTTCTTCTGTGCGCGCGATCCCCGCTTTCCCCATTTCGAGGATCTGCGAGAAACCGATGATCGCATTGAGCGGGGTGCGAAGCTCATGGCTCATTGATGCAAGGAAGGCTTCACGCGCGCGTGTTGCCTCTTCGGCCTTGTTCAATGCATGAATTGCTTTTTCTTGTTCTCTCTCGGCCTTTGCCGCTTCCTTTTTCAAGAGAGTTTCGTTTTCCTCCAGAGCTTTGACCCGCGCGGATTCAACCGTGACAAGATCACGATAGCACGCCAAAGCGCCGAGCAGCAAAATCGCAGCAGCTTGAGAAAAGACTGTTTGCACGAGAAGAGACGTCTGCGCATTCGCTGCGGGGTTCAACCCTAGAAAGACGAAATACGCGCTGAGTACAGCAACAGTCAGGCCAAAGAGCGAGCCCGCAAGAATATAGGCGATGCGTCGCGAAAACGTGGCAAACAGACACACCTGCAACGGAATCATCCACATCGCATTTTCAATTGCATAGAGATAGTCGGTGGCAGCAAATAGGCTGATCGCTATCTGACCAAGCAGATAGAGGCTCGCCATAGAAAAGACAGATCCGACCAGCGGGCGGAGCAGACGCCCACGTGAGAAGAAAAGCATCAGGATCGCGCCAAGGAAGTAGGCCGTCACAATCACGACGACAATTTCACTACGAAAGCGTTCTTTGCCTATGGCAGCCAGGCTGTAGAACTCAAACGCGGTTGCGGCGCATACAATGAGGCCGACCAAAGCCACCGAAATAAATATGGCGGCTGAGACACGACCCCTCTGTTCTTTTTCATCCGCCACGCGCAGACGCCTCCGACAAGCATATCTCATGCTGCGTTTTCGCAGGCCCAGTATGCGGTTCAGAGTTTTCCAAACTGACAATTTTTGTGGTTTACAAGTCTTTCCTGACGTAGCTTTTACTCTGCTGCAACGCCAGAAACATGGTGCGAAGTGGCTTTTGATCGCACAGATGGCAGCATAAGCGTGGCGACGGTCCCTTTTCCTTCTTCGCTCTCCAGGGTGAAGGGTGTTTCCATTGCCTCCGCCAGGGCCGTGATAATTGCAAGACCAAGCCCGGTACCGGTCTCGCTCGCCAGACTGGCGTCACCAAGACGGACAAACGGCTGGCAGACCTCTTCAAGCTTATCCGCCGGGATGCCAGCGCCTGTGTCCGACACACTAAAGGATATGCGACCATCATCTTCTTGCGCGACTTTGAGTGTGACGCTGCCACCTGCATTCGTAAACTTAAGGGCATTGCCGACGAGATTAAGGCCAATCTGAATAAGGGCCTGACGGTCAGCTCTCACCTTCCTATTGCAGTCGCTGGCAATCTGTATCCCCAGTTCGACACCTTTTGCTTTTGCCGTCGACAGCGACATGCGGTGAACGAACTGCACAACCTCGTCGAGTTGCAGGTCGGTAGGGTTAAGGTCGAACGTGCCTGAACGGATCCTGGAATATTCAAGCAGCTGATTGATCAGACTCAACACATGTTCACCGCTTTGATGAATATCTTCGGCGTATGTTCGGTATTGTTCTGTCGCCCCCTCCCCATCGCCTAATGCGTCTGACTTCATGACTTCCGAGAACCCAATGATCGCATTGAGTGGCGTGCGAAGTTCATGGCTCATAGTCGCTAGGAAGGTTTCGCGGAGTTTGATCGACTTTTCAGCTTCTTTACGGGCAATTTCTGACTGTTCGCGCGCCGCTTCAGCCTCTTCAAATGCCTGCTGCATTTCAGCTGCATGTTCTTCTAAGGCATAGGACCGGGCGTGGAATTTTATTGCTGCTTCCCGAAACATAGCGAAGCCGTCCAGCAATACGAAGGCAACGATCAAAGCGAGGCTGAAGAGAATGAGGTCCGCGCAACAAGGTTCTGTAAAAGGGTTAGCACCGATGCGCAGAACATGTGCGCCGATCAGCAACAGCATTGAAAGCACAAATATGCCACCCAGGACACGAGCGAAGGATCGACCAACCGTCAAGAAGGGAATGATGAGTGTCGCAATGATCCATGGTGTGTAACGCCCCACCGCCGTAGGCGCCTCAACAACAAAAAGCAGGTTGGCGACCACCGTGATGAGAAACAGACTGATAAGCCCGTAGATGAGGCCGACCGCCCAACGGCTGGACGCGACGAGGCCGAGCCAAGACGCCACAATAACAGACGTCAGCAAGGCAATCAGGGTTCCGACCTGAAAGAACTGAAATGCGGATGTTTCGCCCGGCAGACCACTCACATAGAAGTCATAGGCAGCCGCTGAAATTGTCACCAGACCTGCAAGCGTAATCGTGCGCACAACATCGCGAATGCCCTGCTCACGCTCGGCTTGCGACTCTACTGACACAGTAACCATGTCACCCTTCACCCTTGAAGCACCCGTCTTGGATTACAGCGCCAAGATCGCAGAAAGGCTTTAAAAAAACATATCTTTTAGATAGGGCTTTATAGTCGGGTGGCTTCTTGCAACAGCCAATCCCGAAAGGCTTCGGCCTCTGGTCGCAAAGCCGGGTTTTCCGGATAGACCACGTGATAGGCCGCCGCTGTTTCCAAAGTGAGGGCAAAAGGTCTGACAAGACGACCGTCATCCAGAGCGGCGGCGGCCAGCGCTTCATCGGCCAACGCCACACCCTGGCCGGAGGCGGCAGCCTCCAGGGTGAGATGTGCGTCATCAAAGATAGGACCTTTTAACGGATCTACCGCCGTCGCCCCCGCTGCTTTGAGCCAGCCCGCCCAATCGTCAAAACTGTCTTCGTGGATCAGCGTATAGGCCGCTAGATCGTTTGGCTCACGCAGCCCCTTGCCGCGGGCCATCAAAGTGGGGCTCACAACTGGGAAAGAGGCGGAACCCAGGAGTTTTTCTGAAACGAGACCTGGCCAATCAGCCCGTCCATAGCGGATCGCAAGGTCAGCGCCACCCTCTTTGAACTCAACAAAGTCAGGTGTCGGGACCAGATGCAGCTGGACCGCAGGGTAAGCGGCATAAAAACGATCAAGCCGCAAAACGAGCCAGCGAGCAGCAAAGGCCGGCTCGACGCTCACAAGCACCGGCCCTTTATTCTCTTCAGCCGATAGAGCGCGCGCCGCGGCGACCGCTTCAGCAATCGTGTCCAATGCTCGGGTGAGCGGTTGTGCCAACACTTCGCCTGCTGGGGTCAGATGCACTTTTCGGGCAGAGCGCACAAATAGGGGTTCCGCGAGCCAATCTTCCAACCCGCGGATTTGGTGACTGACAGCAGAATGGGTCACTCTGAGCTCGTCGGCAGCATGAGAGAAACTTAAATGCCGCGCGGCAGCCTCAAAGGCCCGCACCATGGACAGAGGTGGTAACTGGCGAGAGGCCATAAATGAATTTACCTCACATATTTGATGAGAAAAGATCGTTTGTTATCAATCTTTTTCGACCATAAATAGGCGCTTAGGAGGAATATAGAGATTAAGATCTCGGAGAAGAAGATGAATATTTTTCGCGGATACACGGATGGGCTTTCAGCCAGCTATCAGGTGGCGACCTACCAATCTGGTTCCTTCAAAGGTCGCGCAAGGAAACGTCCGGCGCTCCTGTCCTTTACAAAGACGGTCGCGGCTCTCGCCGCCCAAATACAGAAAGTAGCGCAGAAGGTTTTGAAACGGCGGGGCGGGACAGCTGCCCCGTCTGACTTTTCGGCCCAGCCGGACCTGTTTGCGCGGCCTGCAGCTCACCAGCCTACTTGAAGCCTAGAGATCGGGATCCGTGACCCTGCGTAGGGTCAGGTTGATGCGCCCGCCTTTTTCAAGCAGCGTTGAGGTGCCCGGCAAAACTCTGTCGATCCCATGAAATCGGAGCCGCGAGGGTCCGCTAAGCATCATCACATCGCCGGAGGCCAGCTTGAAGCTTTGGGTCGGCCCCTTGCGCTCTAGCCCGCCCAGCCTGAAAATGGCGGTGGCCCCCAAAGAAACCGATAGCACCGGCGCATTCAGAGGCTTTTCATCGCGATCCTGATGGAGACCCATTTTTGCGTGGCGGCCATAATAATTGACCAGACAGGCTTCCGGCGGGGCGGCGTAGCCGGTGAGAGTGCCCCAAAGCGCCTGCAAACCGCCAGGAATTGGGGGCCAGGGCCGCCCCGTTGTGGGATGAAGCTCCTCATATCGGTAGCCGGTACGATCTGACACCCACCCCAGATCCCCGAAATTTGTCATGGATACTGAGAAGGGCTTGCCTGTCTTTGGCATTGTCGGCTGGTAGAGCGGGTTTTCGACAATCTGCCCGCGCAGGGTGGCCAAAAGCGCTTCCTGAGATTGGCGCGACAGCAATCCCGGCCAGATTCTGGTTCCCGGAACAGGCTCCAGGGCTTTCAGGGGGGCGGTTTTCTCAAACATTTTAAAGGGCTTACGGGGGTTAACGGTTGCGCCGGGTCTCGCATGCCGCTATTCAACCGCATCCCGCGACGGGCAGCTATTTTTGAGCAATCAGGGGGCCAATCTGGCGCGGGTGGTCTTGCGACATGCGAGGCTCAAACATATATATCTCCCAATCGGTTGCGACCGTTTTTAACCTGTTCACCCCATAGGGGGTCAGAGGTTTAAAGCAGAACGACTTCGATCATAGGATCGGGCTCATGCTGCTTCAACCATTGGGCGCTGAATTTCAGGTCCGACTGGCCTGCCGCAGTCATAAAGAGGAAGACAATGGGTAAAGTTATTGGCATTGACCTTGGCACGACGAATTCGTGTGTCGCGGTAATGGAGGGTTCACAGCCCAAAGTTATTGAGAATGCAGAAGGTGTGCGCACCACACCTTCTATGGTGGCCTTTGCGGAAGACAATGAGAAACTTGTCGGCCAGCCAGCCAAACGCCAGGCTGTCACCAACCCGTCCAACACGCTCTATGCGATCAAACGTCTGATTGGCCGTTCGTTCGACGATCCCATGACCCAGAAAGATATGGGCATGGTGCCGTACGCGATTATCAAAGCAGACAATGGCGACGCGTGGGTTGAAGCACGCGGTGAGAAATACTCTCCGCAGGAAGTCTCTGCCTTCATTCTTCAGAAAATGAAAGAGACCGCTGAGACCTTTACCGGGGAGCCCGTAACACAAGCTGTGATCACGGTTCCTGCTTACTTTAACGACGCGCAACGCCAGGCAACAAAAGATGCCGGCAAGATTGCAGGTCTTGAAGTTCTTCGGATCATCAACGAGCCGACAGCCGCCGCACTTGCCTACGGCCTCGACAAATCTGATGGCCGCACCATCGCGGTTTATGACCTTGGTGGCGGTACGTTTGACGTATCGGTTCTTGAAATCGGCGACGGTGTCTTTGAAGTCAAGTCCACCAATGGGGATACGTTCCTGGGCGGTGAAGACTTTGACCTTCGCATCATCGAATATTTAGCCGATGAATTTAAGAAAGAGCAGGGCATTGACCTGCGCGACGATAAGCTTGCACTGCAGCGTCTGAAAGAAGCTGCTGAAAAAGCCAAGATCGAATTGTCGTCTGGTGCACAAACAGAAGTGAACCTGCCCTTCATCACAGCAGACGCGTCTGGTCCAAAGCATCTGACCTTGAAACTCACCCGTGCAAAGCTTGAGGCGCTGGTTGAAGACCTGGTTATGCGCACCATCGAGCCTTGTAAAAAGGCGCTTGAAGATGCAGGCCTTAACGCCAGCGCCATTGACGAGGTTGTTCTCGTCGGTGGGATGACCCGCATGCCGAAAGTGCAGGAAGCGGTGAAGACCTTCTTTGGCAAAGAACCTCATCAGGGCGTGAACCCGGATGAAGTGGTTGCCATGGGTGCCGCCATTCAGGCGGGTGTTCTTCAGGGTGACGTGAAAGACGTTCTGCTTCTCGACGTGACGCCTTTGTCGCTCGGTATCGAAACGCTGGGCGGCGTGTTCACCCGGTTGATCGAGCGGAACACCACGATCCCCACAAAGAAGGCGCAGACTTTCTCTACTGCTGAAGACAATCAGTCCGCTGTGACGATCCGCGTCTTCCAGGGTGAACGGGAAATGGCGGCTGATAATAAGCTGCTCGGTCAGTTTGACCTGGTCGGTATTCCCGGCGCACCACGCGGCGTTCCACAGATTGAAGTTGCCTTTGACATTGATGCGAACGGTATCGTGTCCGTGAACGCAAAAGACAAAGCGACGGGCAAGGAACAGTCGATCCGCATCCAAGCCTCTGGCGGTCTCTCCGATAGTGAGATCGACAATATGGTGAAGGACGCGGAAGCGAACGCTGAAGAAGACAAGAAGCGTCGTGAAGCTGTTGAAGCCAAGAACCAGGCGGAAGCCATGGTGCACGCCACCGAGAAGACGCTTGAGGATGCTGGTGACAAGGTCAGCGAAGAGGTGAAAGCGCCTGTTGCTGCTGCGGTTGCCGACCTCAAGACAGCTCTTGAAGGTGACGATGCTGAAGAGATCAATGCCAAGGCTCAGGCTTTGACAGAAGTTTCTCTCAAACTCGGCGAAGAGCTTTACAAAGCTGGCGTTGCGACGGCCGACGCTGAAGATGCAGAGGGCGACGCCCAAGCATCTGATGATGGCAAGGCTCAGGATGATGTGGTCGATGCCGACTTCGAAGAAGTCGACGATGACGACAAAAAGAAAGACGCATCCTAATC
>NZQM01000202.1 GCA_002695905.1 Parvibaculum sp. | reverse complement strand
TAGTATAAGGGTCACATTGTTATTTTGTCGCGTTTCCGGACGATGAAGTCTGCAACTTTATCTGGAAACGCTTCAGCCGGTTCCGCCGGTGTCTTTTTAGCCCCTACTTATACTCATTTTGAGTAAATGTAGTCGATCAAGGGAGGCGCGTATGACCGCCGATCTTCAATCCCACGAAGTTGTTCCCAATAATGCAGCCCCGATTGCATCAAAGTTCAAACCGCTTGAGATGCCGGAGCTGGAATACACGCCCGGACTCGCGAAAGAGATGGCACCCATCTATGAGCGCGTCAAAAACGTTATTCCCTCTGTCGAATGGCCTTTCTTCGCGCCTTATGTGAAGGCGATCAATGATCTGAAGAAAGAGCGCGACGCCGTTATCCTTGCGCACAATTACATGACGCCTGAAATCTTCCACTGTGTCGGTGACATTGTCGGCGACAGCCTTCAGCTTGCCCGCGAAGCGGCGAAGGCAGACGCGGAAGTCATCGTCCAGTGCGGCGTGCACTTCATGGCTGAGACAGCAAAACTGTTGAGCCCGGAAAAGACAGTTCTCATTCCTGATGAAAAAGCCGGTTGTTCGCTGGCTGAATCCATCACCGGTGCTGACATTCGTCGCCTGCGGGAACAATATCCCGGCGTGCCGGTTGTCACCTATGTCAACACATCAGCTGATGTGAAGGCGGAGACCGATATTTGCTGCACATCGTCCAACGCGGTGCAAGTTGTGGAAAGCCTCGGCGTGCCGGAAGTGCTCTGCCTGCCGGATGAATATCTGGCACAGAACATTGCGCGCCAGACCAATGTGAAGATCATCACCTATGCAGGTCATTGCGAAGTGCATGAACGCTTCACACCGCAAGAACTTCGAGAATATCGCGAAGCTCATCCTGGCCTGTCGATCATCGCGCATCCTGAGTGCCCGCCTGAGGTTGTCGATGAAGCCGACTTCTCTGGCTCCACATCAGGCATGATCAAGTGGGTGAAGGACAACCATCCTGACCAGGTCATGATGGTGACCGAATGTTCCATGAGCGACAATGTGGCTGCCGAAGTGCCTGGCACGGATTTCATTCGTCCCTGCAACCTGTGTCCGCACATGAAGCGCATCACCCTGCCGAAGATCCTCGAGAGCTTGATCTACATGAAAGATGAAGTGGTGGTGGATCCAGCGATTGCGCCGCGGGCGCGCGCTGCGGTTGAGCGCATGATTAATCTGCCTCTCTGATCTATTATTTCGTCGCGTTTTCGAACCATAAAAGTCTGCAACTTTTATCGAAAACGCTCTAAACCGCAATTCGGGAGCTGGGCACATGAGCACACATACGCTTACCGGCGGACATATTGTCAATGCGGGCGACGTGCTGATTGTTGGCGCGGGCCTTGCTGGTCTTTTCACCGCCTTAAAGCTAAGCCCCCGCCCGGTGACGGTCCTTGCTGCTGCACCGATCGGGGACGGGGCATCGTCGGTCTGGGCGCAGGGCGGGATCGCCGCCGCTATCTCCGAAGGCGATACGCCGGAAGAGCATGCAGCAGACACAATTGCTGCGGGCGCCGGGATTGTTGATCCAGAGATTGCGCAGCTCATCGCTTCAGAAGCGAGTGAGCGCATTCAGGACCTCTTGTCGCTTGGTGTACCCTTTGACCGGGACATGGAAGGCAAGCTGACAGTCGGACTGGAGGCTGCTCACAGCAGAAACCGGATCGTTCATGTGCAAGGCGACCGGGCAGGGCATGCGATCATGGAAGCGCTCATAGCTGCTGTCCGCAACACACCTTCCATTCGTATCCTTGAAGGCTTCTCAGCTTATGAGCTTGCCATGGAAGAAGGAAGGGTCGCCGGTGTTTTTGTGCAGCCGACGGGTGATCTCGAACCCTCGCCGCTTCTCCTACGCGCTCGTTCGGTGGTTCTGGCAAGTGGTGGAGCAGGTGGACTCTATAAAGTCACAACCAACCCGCTGAGCTCTCGTGGCGATGGCTTTGCCATGGCGGCACGTGCTGGTGCCGTCATCGCCGACCCTGAATTTGTTCAGTTTCATCCAACTGCCATTGTCGGCCCCCAGGACCCTGCACCGCTCGCGACGGAAGCACTTCGCGGCGTCGGCGCAACGCTGATTGATGAAACCGGCGCCCGCTTCATGAAAGCAGTGCACAAAGATGCCGAGCTCGGCCCCCGCGACGTAGTGGCGCGATCTATTGCGCGCGTCGTTGCCGAAGGTGGCAAGGCCTATCTTGATGCCCGCCAGGCGGTTGGCGCGGATTTCGAAAGAGCCTTCCCAACCGTTTTCAAGAACTGCCAGCGTATGGGAATCAATCCGGCGACAGAGCCGATCCCGGTTGCTCCTGCCATGCACTACCATATGGGCGGTATCGCCGTAGACAGAGATGGGCGCTCGTCGCTCCCTGGTCTTTGGGCCTGCGGCGAAGTGGCCTCAACCGGCGCTCATGGCGCCAACCGTCTTGCCAGCAATTCCCTTTTGGAAGCTGTCGTCTTTGGCGCACGCATCGCCGAGGATATACTTGAAACGGTCGAAACAGGTTCGTCGGCGACAGCGGTCATCCCCGCGCTTCGTGTTCGCCGGTCTCACGCGGTCCCAATTGTGCAGGAATTGCGTGACCTGATGACGCGCCATGTTGGCGTTGTCCGCACTCGTGACGGCCTTACAGCGGCACTGCAGCAGATCGTTCGCATCGAACGGGCTACAGGCTCCTCCCCGGCGCTGGTCAATATGGTGACAGCTGCAAAACTGATCACAGCGGCCGCTCTTCAGCGGGAAGAAAGTCGTGGCGGTCATTTCCGGATTGACCACCCGCAAGCTGATGTTGCCTGGGAACATCGCACCTTCATCACCCTCGACGAGGCGAACGCCATCGCCGAGACAGTGGCGAGCGCCTCTGTGGCGTTGTCGGCCCGCCGCCTGAAGCATTAACCAAGTCCATTACTTGACCGTGCTAAACACCCACCATAGGGTGCCCGCAAACGTAATTCGAGGGGGATTCACCAATGCACGTTCTGCGCGTTTTCGCGGCAAGTGCCGTTACCTTTGTCATGTGGGGCTGTTCATCCATCACTCAAGGGACAACTCAAGAGATTTTCGTAAACACAACTCCGGCCGGGGCGAGTTGCACCCTGAGCCGCAACGGTGTCGAGCTCAATGGCGTAGCCGAAACGCCCGGCGGTGTGATGGTCGATAAGACCAAGCACAACATCATGATCAAGTGCAATAAGGGGGGCTACCAGGAGGCGACCTACTACAACAGCAGCGGGTGGGAGGCAGGCTCCGGCGCGGCTGGGATCGCCCTGGACGTGGTCTTGACCCTTGGCGTAAGTAGCGCCATCGATTCAGCGACGGGTGCCGACAACAAATACGAGAGCCCAGTCAACATCACGCTGGTGCCTGAGGAAAGAGACTAACGCACAATCTACCAGATGTTGAACTGCCTCGGCCCCTGAGAGGACCGGACAAGGCCAGTATCCCGGTTAGCTCGCAGGGGACGTGCTTGACCATCGACTCCAGAGCGATATTGCGGGCTGTCAGGGGCTCCGAGGCCTGCCGCTGATCGACATACCAAGCGGGATATTTCGCCCCGGGTGGCCCAGTCATTGGGCGGCAGGAAGGCCTAGGCCTTGATGCCTTCGGAGTTAAAGCCGGGAGCGAACTGGGCGGGTGTCGCGGCCAAGGACTCCACGTCCAAGATTGGTTGCTGTAGTTCGGCGTGTTTGCTCTCGACTTCACCAGCTATCCAGGCGCGGTGCTTGGTCATGCCCAGGGTGACATAATCTGCCATCGGGCGAGAAAATAGCGTAAAATTAATTCGGTGGCTTGGTGTGCTTGCTGCCTGGTGCCGAAAGTAGCGACAGTGAGAATGACCGACCTGCATCCCCTGCCCTCCCTCATCGTCGAAAGTGCCGTTCGCGCGGCACTCGCCGAAGACCTGGGCGACGCCGGCGACATTACGAGCCAATCAACCGTTCCAGCAGATACTCGGTCTCGCGTTGTGCTGCGCGCCCGCGACCATGGGTGCATTGCAGGCCTTGATGCGGCTCGTGCTGCCTTCCGGGAAATGGACCCGGGTCTTAGAATTTCCGTGCAAGCCCCAGACGGTTCCGTCGTTGCGCCGGGGGATGTGATTGCCGCTATTGAAGGTAATGCGCGTGCGATCGTTACTGGAGAGCGTGTCGCGCTAAACTTTTTGGGACACCTGTCTGGCATTGCGACCGCGACGCGGAAATTTGTCGATGCAGTTTCCGGCACGAATACGCGCATTTGCTGCACGCGGAAAACCACACCTGGGCTCCGCGCCTTTGAAAAATATGCGGTGCGTGCAGGTGGCGGCGTCAACCATCGCTTCGGTCTTTATGACGCCATCCTGATTAAGGACAATCACATCGCCATGGCAGGCGGCATCGCGGAGGCTATCAGCGGCGCGAGGGCGAAAGCTGGGCACATGGTGAGAATTGAGATTGAAGTTGATACGCTGGATCAGCTGACAGAGGCGCTCGACATTGGCGTTGAGGCGGTGTTGCTCGACAATATGCCACCGGCTGTCCTGAGCGAGGCCGTGGACATCAATCAGGGCCGCGCGGCCCTAGAGGCGTCGGGCGGCATCACGCTCGACACTGCTGCGGGTGTTGCAGCAACGGGCGTGGACTATATTTCCGTTGGATGGATCACCCATTCCGCGCCCTGCCTTGATATCGGCCTCGACTACGAAGCCGCTGCAAGCTAAGCGCGTCCAAGCCTCCCTCGACTTCCTCCCTGACTGAGCCCTAAGATACGGGACAACAAATTTTTGGGAGGCTCTCATGGCAAAGGCCGGAGACAGAAAATCCATTTTCATTACGGGCGCTGCAAGCGGCATGGGGCTTGAGACTGCGCGCCTGTTCTCGCAGGGTGGCTGGTTTGTCGGCGGGTATGACGTGAACAAAGAGGGCCTTGCCGCACTCGAAACGGAACTCGGGTCCGACAATTGCGTGGTGCGATCGCTCAACGTCACAGACCGAGCAGATTACAAGAATGCGCTGGCCGAGTTTTCTGAGGCAACGGGAGGCAAGCTCGATCTTCTGTTCAATAATGCGGGGATTGGCAAGGGCGGATTTTTCGATGAAATGCCATTTGAAGACGTTATGGCGGTCGTCAATGTCAACCTGATCGGTGTCCTGAATGGTATTCATCTCGCGGTCGATCTTTTAAAAGCAACGCCGAACTCGCTCTGCTTCACGACATCTTCGTCGTCCGCCACCTATGGCATGCCGGGTATCGCTGTCTATTCCGCAACCAAACATGCGGTCAAGGGTCTCACGGAAGCCCTGTCAGTCGAACTCAGCCGCTTTGGCATCCGGGTCGCCGACACACTTCCAGGCCTCATTGACACGCCGCTGCTGCCAGACGATGCGAGAGAAAACGCGGACAAGGAACGCATGTTCCGTCTGATCCCCGCTATTGAAGTCGCCAAGGCCGTCTGGGCGGCCTATCACGACACGCCTGAACGGCTGCACTGGTTTGTACCGAAGGAGATTGGTGACCTGGATAAAGCCTCTGCACTTGATCCAGAGGGCACACGGGACAGCGTTGCCGCGACCGGACCTTTGGCGGCCATCATTGCAGAAGCGAAAGCCGCAGCCTCTGCTGCAGAATAAGGAGCTAACATGAGCGAACTTCGCAGCATCTTTATCACCGGCGCGGCGGCGGGTATTGGGCGCGCCACAGCCCGGCATTTCGCACGGAGAGACTGGTTTGTCGGCCTCCACGATATTGATGGGGCGGGTCTCGCTCAACTGGCCGATGAACTCCGCGCGGTGCATGGCGCCCCCACGGTCACGACCGGCGAATTGGACGTCACAGACCCGGATCAGTTCAACGATGCCGTACAGGCCTTTCTAGCCGTCTCTGGCGGACGGCTAGACGTACTATTCAACAATGCCGGCATTCTCAAGATGGGAAATTTTGACCAGGTCGACCCTGCCCTTCAGCGCAAGACGGTTGATGTAAATGTGAATGGTGTCATCAATGGCGTTGCGGCTGGTCTTGACGCATTAAAAGCCACTGCAACCAAATACGGCGATGCACGGATCATCAATACAGCTTCTGCGTCGGCAGTCTATGGCATCCCGGAGCTCACAGTGTACTCGGCTTCAAAGCATGCGGTGCGGGCTATGACAGAAGGGTTTTCCATTGAGTTTGAGCCCTATGGCATCCATGTGAGCGACGTCCTGCCCTCCTATGTCGATACAGACATGGTGAAAAACCAGGAGAATCAGACAGAAAACTTCAAATCAACCGGGATCGCGCACACGCCAGAAGACATTGCCAAGATTGTCTGGCGCGCCGCCCACGGTGAGGACATCCACTATTTTGGTAATCCATCACTCAGTCGCATGGACAAGCTGGCGCGGCTGTTCCCCGGTTATGTTCGGAAGAACATCAAAAAGTCGTCTGGGTTCGACTGACGTCTCACCGCTTCCAGGCTTTCCGTTTTGAGAATTGGTGATGACGGACGAAGGCTGGTCCTCGGGGTGGTCGGCCGATGAGCACCTGCCTGATGCAATCTTCAA
This sequence comes from Parvibaculum sp., assembly GCA_002695905.1. Classification (GTDB taxonomy): domain Bacteria; phylum Pseudomonadota; class Alphaproteobacteria; order Parvibaculales; family Parvibaculaceae; genus Mf105b01. The sequence goes on along the minus strand of NZQM01000202.1, from coordinate 6,355 downwards.
GCGCCTCCGCCGTCATCGTTACCGAGACTGAGGCAGAAGGCCCATAAGCTCATTGATCTGCGTCAAAAGACGGCAGAAACACTGACATTCTTAGATTGAAATGCCCTGTTAAGAGCTGGACCGAGTCCGCGCGTAGAAAATGTGGCGGCCAATTTTCGCAACCTTATACATGCGCGATGCCCAAACCGGGTCCACATAGTCTGCGTGATAATGCAGCACATTCTCGGCAAGCTGACGCTCACGATCGTCGCGCATGGTGACTGTGCTCGCGACCCGTTGCGCCTTCCGCCAGGGCTTCAGATCTCGTGGCCGGTCTGATTCCCCATCACAGGTGAAAGAGAACTGACAGCCTGTCTGGCGATAGGAGCCCTGAAACACCACGCCACAAATTGTATTGGGATAATCTTTCGACGCGACACGGTTCATGATGACGTCTGCGACAGCGACCTGGCCGCTATGACTTTCGCCACGCGCTTCAAAGTAAATACCAACGGCAAGGCAGCGGCGCTCCTGCTCTAAACGACGTGCCCTGTCGCCAAGAGCTCTCACAGGTGTCGCTGCAACACCGGCGCGATGGTCGAGCTCTGCTAGTTCGGTCAGCCGTGTTGGCCGATCGAGCAGATGCGGGTCTGCAAAATTAGAGAGCACTAAACGATTGCCGTCACTGCCGGAAATCGGATCAACGGTTGCTGTCGCAAGGTTTGCCCAGAAGACAGATGCCAGAACGGCAGACACAGACAGGCCCGCTGCAAGATACGCAGGTTCCCGGACGTAGTGTCCTATATCGAGCCATTGAGCGAGCTTATTCATCGCTTTTGGTCCGTTCTTGTCCTGGTCAGGGCCCCATGCCCATACCTTGGTAGATCTTCTTGTCTCAGTTTGACCGCGCTTAACTTTGAGGGCGCGATCTCTCTTTTACTCAGCAATGCATATGCCACTTACAAGACGCGAGGCACTGGACCTACCGGTGCCAGCTGACAGACCTTCAGATAGTTGGCCGTCAACAAGGTTGGCGCGGGAGTATCATAAACTTTTGGGTCCGGCAATGACGGCCCCGCCACACAAGCGAAATAAGCCTAAGCGCTTGTTTTTCAATAGGAATAGGGAATCACAGCCTTGGTAAACAAAAGCTTAACGGGTGGCATCATGGTTAACAGCGCCGGTCTTGTGTGAGAAGAAATTTACCATAACAGGCCGACGAAGTGACTGAATCCACAGGCTTTTTCGGATTGCCCCCGATCCAAATTCAGAGTGGAAGTTCGGCCAACCACACGAGCTATCACGGATATGTGCGACAGCTGGTCACCCCATGTTTTTAGAAAGCGGTGTCTAATTCCAGCGACTCAATCAGACGTCACTTGGTTGCCTTTTTGGGCGGCCTTCTGGGCCGCCTGGGCAGCCGCCAGGCGGGCGATGGGAACCCTGTAGGGTGAGCAGGAAACGTAGTGCAGCCCTGCCCCCTCGCAGAAATGCACGGATGCTGGGTCACCCCCGTGCTCCCCACAGATCCCCAGCTTGATGTCCGGACGGGTGGCTCTGCCGCGCTCGGCGGCGATCTTGACCAATTCGCCCACCCCTTCCTGGTCGAGGGAGACAAATGGGTCTGCGGGTACAATGCCCTTGCCCAGATAGTCTTTCAGGAAGGTGGCCGAATCATCCCGGCTGATGCCGTATGTGGTTTGGGTGAGGTCATTGGTGCCAAAAGAGAAGAATTCGGCGGCATCAGCAATCTCGCCTGCCCTGAGCGCTGCGCGCGGCAGCTCAATCATGGTCCCTATTTGATATTCGAGAGGTTTGTTCCTTTCTGCCGAAACAGAATCGCCAACGGCTATGAGCCGCTCTTTTAGATATACGAGCTCCGCCTTGGTCGCGACGAGCGGCACCATGACTTCAGGAATGACGGCAGCGCCTGTTTCCTCAGCTGCGATAAGGGCGGCTTCGAAAATGGCGCGGGCCTGCATCTCGTAGATCTCAGGATAAGTAATGCCCAACCGACAACCCCGGTGGCCGAGCATCGGGTTAGCTTCCGTTAGCTCGACTAGACGGCGGCGCATCTTGTCTGCAGAAAGGCCCGCGGCCTCGGCAACCTCGGCAATCTCTTCGCCGCTGTGGGGCAGGAACTCGTGCAGAGGCGGATCGAGCAGGCGAATGGTGACCGGCAATCCGCTCATGATGGTGAAGAGCTGACGGAAATCTTCGCGCTGCATGGGCAGGATTTTGTCGAGCGCCTTGCGACGCCCCGCCTGATCATCGGCAATGATCATCTCGCGCATGGCGAGAATGCGGTCATCAGAGAAAAACATGTGTTCTGTACGGCAGAGGCCGATACCTTCTGCGCCAAACTCGCGGGCGATACGGGCATCATCGGGTGTTTCGGCATTGGCACGTACGGTCATGCGTCGGCCCTCATCCGCCCAGCTCATTAAAGTGCTGAAATCCCCGGAAAGCTCAGGCTGCAGCATGGGCATGGCACCGCGCATGACCTGACCTGTCGACCCATCGACGGTGATCACGTCACCCTTGGAGAATTTCTCACCGAGGCTCACCATCGTCTCAGCTGCATAGTCGATTTTGACTGTGCCCGCACCAGATACACAGGGCTTACCCATGCCACGCGCCACCACAGCAGCGTGGCTTGTCATGCCGCCACGGGTTGTGAGGATCGCCACGGCGGAATGCATGCCGTGAATATCTTCCGGACTTGTCTCCACGCGCACCAGCACCACATCGCGGCCCTGCGCCCTCAAGGCCCCAGCCTCTTCGGACGAGAAGACAATCTCGCCAGACGCCGCGCCAGGTGAGGCGGGCAGACCGGTTGCCACCACGTCGCGGCTCGCATCCGGGTCAATGGTCGGATGCAGGAGTTGGTCGAGAGAAGCGGGATCGACGCGGGTGACAGCCTCTTCTCGGGTGATTAGGCCTTCCGACGCCATATCGACCGCAATCTTGATCGCTGCTTTAGCGGTGCGCTTGCCGCTCCTTGTCTGCAGCATCCACAGCTTGCCTTCCTGGACGGTGAATTCCAGGTCCTGCATGTCGCGATAGTGGCCTTCTAGTTTTTGATAAAAGTCCACCAGCTCGCCATAGACGCCCGGCATCACCTCTTCCATGGAGGGGGCTGTCTCGCCACTCTCTTCACGAGCAAGCTTGGTGAGATGCTGCGGTGTGCGAATGCCGGCGACCACATCTTCACCCTGGGCATTGACAAGAAACTCACCATAGAAGGCTTTGTCGCCGGTAGAGGGATTCCGGGTAAAGGCCACGCCTGTGGCAGAGGTGTCGCCCATATTGCCGAAGACCATGGCCTGAATGTTGACGGCTGTGCCCCATTCGTCGGGAATGTTATGCAGGCGCCGATAGGTGGCGGCACGGGCGTTCTGCCAGGAGCCAAAGACCGCGTCGATGGCACCCCACAACTGCTCGTTCACATCCTGAGGGAAGGGCTCGTCAAGCTCTTCTTCGACCAGTGCCTTGAAACGTCCGATCACGTCTTTCCAGTCGGCGGCGTCGAGATCCGTGTCGAGAAAGTGCTCATTTTCTTCTTTGTAGATGTCGAGGATTTCTTCGAAATGATGATGATCAACGCCCAGCACCACATCGGAGTACATCTGAATGAAGCGGCGGTAGCTGTCATAGGCAAAGCGCTCATCCGCTTTCGCGGCGAGGCCCGCGACGGTGGCGTCGTTGAGTCCTAAGTTCAGGACCGTGTCCATCATGCCGGGCATAGACGCGCGGCTGCCGGAGCGGACCGACACGAGCAACGGATTGTCCGGATTGCCGAACTCAGCACCCACAACCTTCTCAACGCCGCCAAGCGCGCTAGCGACCTGGTCCTTCATGCCGTCCGGATAGGTTCGATCATTGTCGTAAAAGGCCGTGCAGACTTCTGTGCTGACGGTGAAGCCCGGCGGGACCGGGAGCCCCAAGTTCGCCATTTCGGCGAGGTTCGCTCCTTTGCCGCCTAAGAGTTCGCGCAGGGTTGCGTCCCCCTCCGCACTGCCGCCGCCAAATCCATATACCCACTTCGTCGAACCGGTCATTGCTTGCGTCCTTTGAGCATCTAACATCCTTCGAGACGCGGATTCGCCGCTCCTCAGGATGAGGCAACACAAAACCTCATGCTGAGGGATCCCTTGGGATCGTCTCGAAGCATGAGCGAATACACACCAAAGGTCACCCTTCGATTTTTGAGAAATCGGCCACGCCTTGCAGCGCTGTCCTGATTTCTGCGAGAAGTTTCAAGCGGTTTTCGCGGACTTGTGTCTCCTCTGAATTCACAGTGACCTTCTCGAAAAAGGCATCGACAGGTCCGCGCAACTTCGCGAGTGCCGCCATGGCGCCTGCGAAATCTTCTTGTCCGACGGCTTTGGCCGCCGCATCGCGGGCGACGTTGATCTCCGCCGCGAGCGCTTTTTCCTCTTCCGATTCGAAGAGACTTGTGTCCGGCGCACCGGCATAGGTGGTTTTGTCTTTTTTCTCTTCGATCCGCAGAATGTTCGCGGCGCGTTTGGTGCCCGCGAGGAGATTTGCCCCATCGTCGGTACTGAGGAAGTCTGCCAGCGCTTCAACCCGGCGCACGATCAGCAGAAGATCGTCCTGAACATCTCCGTTCTGGGAGAGCGCAAAGACCGCATCCACCAGGTCATGTTTGACTCCCTTGTCACGGAGATAGATTTTCAGCCGATCCGCGAAGAAAGAGAGCAATTGACGCACGACAACCTGTTGGCTTCGAAGCCCTGATTCATCGGGGGCGACCGGTAGACCATATTTGGTGAACGCATCTTTGTTGTTCGTATAAACAACCTCTAGGACGCTCGACAATGAAATCCGAGCGGTGACTTCCAAGATTATGCGAACCACACCAAGCGCAGCTCGTCTCAGCGCGAAGGGATCTTTTGATCCCGTAGGAAGCTCTCCATTGGCCCAAAAGCCCACCAGCGTGTCGAGTTTGTCAGCGAGGGCTACCGCCTGTGCCACCGGCCCTTCGGGCACATCGTCGGACGGGCCCTGGGGCTGGTAATGCTGGGCAATCGCGTCGGCGACATCCGCATCCAGACCATCCGCCAGTGCATAATATTGGCCCATGGTGCCTTGCAGGTCCGGAAACTCGTAGACCATGCCGGAGACAAGGTCTGCTTTGGAGAGACGCCCGGCGAGTTCCGCTTTCTCTTTATCCGCACCCGTCACACTTGCGAGTTCGCCTGCCAGTTTGGAAATGCGCTCAGCTTTGTCGGCGACGGTTCCAAGTTTCGCATGGAACACCACCTGGTCGAGCTTCTTCGAAAAATCTTCCAGTGAGTGTTGCTTGTCCTGCTCCCAGAGGAAGCGCGCGTCAGCAAATCGGGCCCGCAGCACACGCTCGTTCCCATTGATCACCGCCGCGCCGCCGTCAGCTGGCTCAATGTTGGAGACCACGATGAAACGCGGGGCGAAATTCCCCGTCTTCGGGTCTTTGAGCGCTAGATATTTCTGGTTCGCGCGCATGGTGGAGGTGAGCACCTCCTGCGGAATTGCCATGAACTCATCATCAATGGAGCCCATGAGGGCCGTCGGCCATTCCACAAGGCCCGCCACTTCGTGGAGCAGCACCTCGTCGTCGATCAGTTCCAGATTCTGGGCATGGGCCAGGTTCTTTGCGTCTTCCAGAATGTGGGCAGCACGTGCTTCCGGGTCGAGCATGACCTTTTGGCGCTCAAGCTTTTCCACATAATCATCAAAGGTGCGGACCTTGATCGCGTCGGGCCCCATGAAGCGATGACCATAGGTCGTATCGCTCGAGCTGATGCCGTCAATTTCAAACGGGACCACCTCACCGTCCAACGTACAGACGATGGAGTGGAGTGGGCGCACCCAGCGCAGTGTGCCTGTGCCCCAGCGCATCGACTTCGGCCAGGGGAAGTTGCGGATGACGTCCGGCACGATCTCGGCAATCAGCTCATCGGTACCACGACCCGTCTTTTCAATAACGGCGACATAATATTCGCCCTTCTTGTCTTCCCGGGTTTCGCACTGCTCCAGCGTCAGGCCGGTCGACTTGAGGAAGCCTTCCATGGCCTTTTCAGGCGCGCCAACACGGGGCCCTTTGCGTTCTTCTTTGCGGTCCTGCTGCCGCACTGGCAGACCGGAAATGGCAAGTGTCAGACGGCGCGGCGTTGCGAAGGCACGCGCACCTTCGCCAAACACTTCTTCTTTCGCGAGCGCATCAGTGACCAGTTTTTGCAGGTCTTCGGACGCCCGCTTTTGCATGCGGGCTGGAATTTCTTCAGAGAAGAGTTCGAGCAGAAGATCGGCCATCAGAACATCCCCTCCAACCTCATCCTGAGGAGCGGCAACGCCGCGTCTCGAAGGATGGCTG
>NZQM01000201.1 GCA_002695905.1 Parvibaculum sp. | reverse complement strand
TCTAAACGACCATGCTCAAACGCCGCGTATTCGTTTTCAGATGAATTCTCATAAACACCATGCTGAAAAGCTGGAGAAACCCCGGCCCTGTCGTTTTGACCTGTTTGCGGGTATATAGCCTCTTCCCACCGAATGTTTGTGTCTAGATCGTAAATCTGTATTAAATACCCGTTTACAGCGGTTTGGTTTTTCTCCTGGTTTCCAGGCAAAAACGCCGCTGAAAAAACAGATATTATCTGTCGATAGTCTTTGGTCCGATACAGGTGAGACCCAAGGTGCATAAGAAGGCCTTGGGGTTTTGAGGAGAACTGGTTGGTCCCTCCTTCATCAAAAAACCTTGTGCCAAACGTTGTTGTATACTCAGCACGCTGGCCAAAGCCCTTCCTGACTTCCCATCCGCCTTTTCGATAAAGCATGTTTAAAACAAAGGCACCATTGGAATATTGCATGGGCGTTGTCCCAACACCCAGAATTTCTACTTCTTTGCCAACAACAGCCAATGGGCACCCCTATTAAACGTTATCGTAGCTTGACCAATCCTGGTTTACATACTGATTTGTTTCGTGGTTTGGTGAGCTTAAATAGTCTTTAAAGTCTCTTTCTCGTATAGCCAACTGTGCTTGCAACGGCTGGTTTACGGCGTTGTCTCGAATTGCATATTGCTTGTAAGCATACAAAGCAATTAAGTCATGGTAGGGGCCCAAACTGTCTATATATTGGCCCGCAGCATCCCAGTTTATGTCGGCAACTGGCACATACGACAGTTGGAATGTTTGAGTGTTAGACTCAGAAAACATTAAAACCGTTCCAACCATTGCCCATGACTGGTAGTTAGCCTGAAGGCCTCTCAGTCCGCTTACTGCTTTATAGATCGCACCACGCTCTGTTCCGTTTGCGTTTGATATGCGAACAGAGTTAAGCCTAATCATTGCATTAGCGGTTCCGACGCTTGGCGCTGGACCAATTAAAGTTACAGGGTTTCCGCCTGTAGAGCTAAGGTCGTAACTGTCTGACGCCGTTAAAGAAATAACCACTTGCCGAGCGTAAAAATCGTTATTGTACTCGCTTACACGAAGACGAAACTCGTTATACCCAGCATCAAGGTACGTGTTTAGGTTTGCGCTTGTAATAAACGTGCCGTCAGGCTCATCAATGTAAGACTGAAAAAGAGATTTTACGTCAGGGGCGTTCATCCTATTCCCCCCATTGTGTTGGGCCTTTTAGGCATTAAAGCCTCCGACCCTTTAGCTAGCTTGTCCACATCAGTAACGGCGTTTGCCATCTGTTGGGCCATCATTTGCTCACCCTGAACCTGCTGGTCTGTCATTGGGCTCTGGCCGACAATCCCAGCACCCAGCTTTTGCTGCAACTGTGCGTTTGGCATTTGCTGCCTTGGGAATACCTTACGCATCAACATGGCCTGCTGGTATGCCTCGTCAGGCATGCCTTGAGTCTCTAGAGAGATGAATATGTCAGCAACATACTGCTGACGCTCAGGAGGCATCTTGTAGTACTCGTCAGTCTTCATAAAGTCGCCAAAAACTTTCTTGAATGCACTAATGTCATCCGTGTTAAAGATTTCAACAGCAAAGCCTTTTTTGGCAGCTTCAAGAATATCTTCAGCGTGGCTAAGTGCCTGCACTTTTTCTGCAACATGGGCGTTGCCTGTTCTGAAGGAAAGCTCCTTAAGGGCCTGGTCAGGGGGTATAAGGCCCATCTGGAGCATCTCGAGAACTTTCTGGTCCCGGTCTCCAGACTCGTGCCTAAAGAGGCTCCCAGACTCAAGAAAGACTTCTGGATCCTTAATGATGTTTGTCCCTTTAAGCTCTTTCCAAACAACGCTTCCAAGATTGTCTAGCATCGAGACCATCTTCTTTTCTTTGTAAAAGTGGCTCATTAAGACCAATGCACATCGAGCAATGTCTCTGGTTCCTTTTTCTATGTTAGACTGGGTCATCTGAAGTTGGCTAAGATCTCGCTCTGCAAGCGCATTAATAGCCTTTCCGCTAGTAACACCAACCGCACGCTTGCCCATGGTCACCGAGTGAACGCCTGCAACGTCCATAATCTCGGCCTGCAACGTTCTAAGGTTGTCAATCATGTATGAGGGGATAGGGACGGGGGCAATCATCTCTGGCTTGCCGCCTGCCATGTTGTAGTAAACCTTCTCCCCGGCCACGTTTGTTATGGACTTAGAAGATATACCTGCCGACTTGGGTATCAACCATTTGGGATTTCCCATCATTTCGACATTCTGGAGGATTTGGCTACGTCCCTTGTTAAAGTACCACTGGAGGTCAATTAGCGGCGCTATAAGCCCCATGCCCCACAGCTTCATTGGTATCTGCGTGTATCTGACTACCTTTACAGGAAAAATGCCTCCCGGCACTTTGTCTTCTTTAAACAGGTACGTGCTTCCAAGAACAATGGCGTGGCGACCATCTTTCCAGTAAAACTCAAACACCTCGAGCCTGTTTTCTGGAACCCTGTTTTCTAGCGTTCCCTCGCCAGCAGACTCGCTTGTCTCGGCAGACTTTTCAATATCGTCTTTGTGATCTGGGTACGCCTCAATTAGTTCGTCTTTAGTGTGATACCTTCTAATGGCTATCCACTCAGACATATCAGGACATGTGACCTTAGGCTCAAAAAAGAGGTCGTAGGGGCTAATTGCCTCTACTTCAACATCTTGAGACTCTGGGTTGTAAAAGGTGTGAAAGGCAGTTGTCCCGCACGTAAGAAGGTGCTCAATGCCTTTTTCAATAACGTCTTTTACTTTCTGAGACTGCCACCAGTACTGCAACGCAATCTCTGAAGATTTTGCCTTAACAATGTCCTCTGGAGAGGGTGAAGCGGGCAACACAACGACAGACGGATAAGCTACCGAGAGCCGCGACAAAATGTTTCTGTAAACATTTATCAGCAAATTCACCGTCACTCGAGTCTGCTGTCCCCTTCGGGGTCGCGTAAGCTCATACTGCCGGAGGTTCTCATCGTAAGTCAGCCATTGGTTGCCCGAAAGGAAAAGCAAAGAAAGATCCCAAGACCTCTCTTCTTTAATTCGGTCATTCTTAGACTCGGATACGCGATCTCGCAGCCCACCGGGCCACTTTTTGCTGCCGCTTCCGTCCACCATAGTGGTGCTATCTTCGCCCATTACGCTTCCCGCCTACACTTTAAACATTTTGATAAATTCATCAATTCTAGCGTTTTCAGCTTTTTCATTATTTCTTTTGTCACGCCAAGAAGAGTAATTTTTTGCAGCTTCTATACCAGCCTCGCCAGCTTTGCCCAAATCGCCTTGGCCTAGGCCTGAAATTGTATCTCCAATAGAGCCGGCTATAGGAGCGTTTCCAGTCAACGTAAGAGGAATGTCTATAACGTCACCAACAAACTCAGCAATCCTCCAAGGGCTGTTTTCTTTTTCCCTTTTTTTGTCTTCACGAGCGCCATGGGCCATGGCCTCTGCTGCCCTAGAAAGAGAGTCTCCATACGTTCCAGCCATAACATTTCCTCCTAAAAAACAGGGGGGCCGAAGCCCCCCTTCACATTAAGCTGCGGTTGTGGGAAGCGCAAACTTAGATTGTGGTACAGCAAGCCAGAAGCAAAGCTGTAGGTCGGCATTTACCCCGGCGTCAATGTTAGCGGTATTTACCAACGACCTAAACCCGATCGTTGATCCGCCAGAAACAGCAAGGGTTAACCCTGTTGCCGATTTGGCCCAATGAATGCCATCCATCTCCTCTTTAGTTAAGCTAATTGCGGTGCCTAACTTGGTGTAGTTAGCAGCAATAGACTCAGAAGACTTTGGAGATACCATGATGTCGATATCGAGCGAAGATCCATTCGCCGCATCTGCCGCCGCTGCGTCATGCACATACTTGGCTGATGCTGCAACTAAAATGCAGTCGAACGGAATAAAGATACCTTCAATATGAGTAGCAGCCGTAGGGGCTAAATACTCAGCAAAAACAGAGGTTCCTGCGGCACCACCATAATCGGTAATGGTTGGCGCGTAAGAAACAAGTTGAGCCGGGTCTAGACCAGACTGGATACAAAAGTTGTTGTAGTCGGCCACAAGGGCTCGAGCGGTTGTAGAGGACATTAAAATTCTCCCTGTACGAGGTTTTCGTACTCTTCGATGTTTGAAAGATAACTGGGCGGAATAGCGTCCACAGCCTCGGCTTTTTTAAACTCAATCTCTTCCTGTCGAATTCGAAGCTCACGGTGAATTAATAAAAACACGTAAACACTAAGCTCAACCAAAAACAAACAAGCAATAACAGCTAAGACTGTGAACACATCAACCCCCTAGCGGAACAGACCAGTAAGCAGGATATTGGCATTCGGACGCTTGCATACAATGTTGTAATACCAGCGGTAGAATCCCTCAAATCGGTCAGCGTTAACAACGCGAGAAAGAACGTTTCCATCCAAATCTGCAAACCCAGGCTTCTGAAGCTCAGTAATGCACCATGTATCCGTCTTAAGGAACGCAATCATGCCGTCTGGCATGTCACGAGAAACCTTAAACGGGATACCTGCATAAGAAAGCCCATTAAAACCACCGTCGCCATGCTTGGCCTTGTTGGTATCAGTGTAAAGCTGCGTAGGCGCTGCTGCCGCCGCACCAGCTAAAGTTCCCTGGAGAAGACCAACGTACTGCTGTCGAACTAACGGGTTCATCAACATAACGTTAGGTTCTTTACCTGAACCATCAACCTGAAGAGTGACAGACGTTGTGAGAAGCTCATCAATGCACTGCTGTACTCGAGTAAGAGTAAGGGCGACTCGAGTGCCGGTGGCGGCGGTAGCTGCAATAGCAGACGTGATTGCCTTGCTTCGAAGAATCGGAGCTTGGCCCGCAGCAGCAACAGCAGGAACAGCAGCAGCATCGGCAGCATTTCGCGTAACACTAAAGTGAGTTGGGTTTGACATATTGTCAAAAATACCACTTGGCTGTTGTGCAAAAGCAAACGGAGCTTGGCCGATTGCAGCGCCAACGCTGTCAACCGCTTGAGTTGGGCTCAAAAGAACCGCAACAGAAGAGTTGCCTGTCATTGCAACCGTTGTGTAAGACGCATTAGCAGCACCGTTATCGCAGCACTGACGTATCTCAACAGTGCCAGCAGCGCGATTAAAGTCACTAACAAAGTAGTTGTTGTTAGTTGGCGCGTTAATAACATCGACTGGGTTAAACGTATCCATACGGATAAGCTCAACTCGAACCCATGTTGTCTCAACAAGACGGTTTACCGCAGTACCCGTAAGGGTTCCGTCAAACGCATTGAAAGACCCATCATACACGATAGTCAGAGGGTTCGAATCGCCAATCAAACCGCCAGCAAGCTGGGCGGCTACTGTGGCAACACCGGATGCAACCCCGTGCAATGCAAGGTAACCCTGAACCTGACCACCAAAGATGCTGGTCTTGTTGGCTGCATCACGAACGTCATCAACGAGTTTTTTCATTTCTGAATCAACCCAACTAATAAACGTATGTGTTCCACCCTTACGAGCAGCAGCGATAGCGGGACCAGTAACCGAGAAACGTCCGTATTGGAAACGGGCCGTCACGGCAAGGTCTTCGTATCCCTGGTCGCCAGCGGCAGGCAGTGCGCCACCTTCAGCAACAAACGCATTTCCAAGCGCAGCAGAGTTGTTACGAGAGATGTGGACTGGGATGATGCATCGACGACCATTCCAATCAACTTTAACTTTTTCCATCAATTCTAGTGCTAGTACTTCTTGGTTTAACTGTTCCTGGATCGGTCCCAGGTAAAAGTCCTGAAGAATAGCATCAAACGTAGCTAATGTAGCAGGCATTGCCTAACTCCTTTAAAAAATGTTGTTGTCTTTAACGTAATTCAACAAAGCGTGTCTTACGTCTTTCATTTGTTTTGGACGCTTATCTTTTGACACCCTGGAACTTCCAGGCGCTTCAGAGCCTCCAGACCTTCTAGGACGAGGAGCCGCCGCAGGAGTTTCCTGCGAATTTTCCTCCAGATACCGCTTAATTGCAGCTTCTTCTTTTTCAACCACGAAGGTGTTGAATCTTTCTGCGACCTGAAAAATATTAGTAGTGGGGTCTTGTGCCACAGCCTTTAAGACGGTTTCAGGAGGAACACTTGGGTATCGCTCCTTGATAACATCTAAATCTTTCATGAGTTGCTGCTTATAGTGCTGAACACGCAAATCATGCATTTGATTTTCTAGCTGCTTTACTCGACCATCGTCTTGTTCGTAACCAGAATAATCATCCAGATTTAAATCATCACCGTAGCTAAAATCGTCTGAATATTCTTCAAACTCTTGTTTAGCTTCTTTTTGTGCTGGCTTGCTCGAAAGGTAATTCTCTAATTCGCGATTACGCTCGCGGAGCGATTCGATTTCACCCTTGTAGTCGTTCCGAGCATCCAACACGGACTTAAACCTAGAGTAGGGGACTCGATGACCCGCACCTTCTTCGCTTTCATCACTACTTTGCTTAACGTCTTCATCAGGGGATTGAGACGATCTTTCTTCGTCTAGCGTGTTATCCCTAGCCTCGATGCTCTCTTCTTGGCCCTCAATAGGCTCACCAATAAAACCATCCCCATCATCTTCAACAGGGAAGGTGTCTCGGATTAAACCATCAGCCTTTTCAAAATCTTCGCCACTAAGAAAACCAGACATCACATACTCCTTTTACGCCGGGAGGCGATTAATCATATAGCTCTGTGTTGGGAGCTACGTCGTCATCAGCAGAATCTCTGCCGAATTCATTTTCGGAACCTGAATAAAGCTGGCCAGTGGCAAGCTCATACTCGAGTACTTGCGACACACTGTTCGGCCTTAGGTCCCTTCGGACATCGTCTTTGATATGGTCTACCTGTTCCATCCCGATAAGGGATAGAGCGCACGCAAAAATCATATCATCGTGACGTCCAATTTCGGCTTGAGGTTTATTAGCGGTCGAAAAGACAAAGGTATTAATTTCGTCTTTAAGGCGCTCGTCAGTTACCTTAAGCCATTCACGCGAGATGTACTCTTGCATTCTAGCTAAGAGCACACTCCTCGTACTTACGTTTGTTTGAAACCCCATTGACTCCTGCCACCGCTTCTGAATAGAGTCGTATTTTGTCCTACGGTACATAAGGCCCCATTGTTTTGCCACCAGATACTCAATAATAGATAGACCATACGAGTTAGATTCTGGAACAATTAGGCACTTATACTTCTTAGCTTCGATTAAAACCTGTCTGGCGAACTCGGTCGGGGGTATCTTCCCGTAGAACGACGAGGCTATCATAGGGGTTCGTTTGTTGGTCACATCCATTACCACAAAGGACGAGTGGTCGCCCTCGAGGGAGCCTGAGGCTGTATCGACGCCCATGGTGTACAGGCAGTACTTTGACGGCTTGAGGTATTGCTCATATCCTTCGTATGCTTTTGCATGGGGGAAGATATGGGACGTAAAGAACCTGCGACCGGACGTGATGAATGCGAGGTCTGCGGTGACCGGGTACTCTTGACAGAAAGTGTTCCAGTCGGACGCACACCTAGTTATGTACGTGTATGCACCCCAGTAGACACTGCTGGTGGAGAGCTTGTGCTCCTTTGCCAACTCTTGAAGCTCAGAGGGGATAAAGTCGGGCTCGGAAACAAGCGAACACTCCGGGCTATCGGCCCAGGAGATAAAGAGCTTGTTGAACCCGTTTTGCCCGTACCATATTTTATGAGCGTCGTTGAGTCCCTTGGCGGTGGTCTCGAGGGCAACCGAAGCATTCTCACCGGCTGTGTTAAGCGCAGCGGCGATGGTAGACTGGATGTCGGAGTACATTGCAAACTCTGAGCAGTGGATCGCCTGGAAGGTGTCACCACGCAGAGCTTCAGAGCCCGCCGTCGATGCAACAATTCGCCCACCGTGCTCGAAACTCATCTCATGTAAGTTTTCTTGGGCGATGGGGAATTGAAGCAGCGGGGGGAGATTGCGGTAAAACCGCTTATAAATACGGAAGATGGCCTTTGCCGAGTCGTCCGTATGGGCCATTACCAACGAAGAATAGTGAGGCGTAAAGAGACTGCGCCAGAAGTTTTTCGCTGCAATAATGGTGGTGAGCCCTAGTTTCCGCCCTTTTAACACGTACTGCCAGGGGTTTAACGCATCAGCCTCCAGGAATTGCTTTTGAGCATGGTTGGCTTTGAGGTTAATTAGCTCACCATCTTTATCCACAATCTTAAGATAGTTCTCGCAAAAGTACGTAAAATCAGTCGCACAGCGACGGATCACCTCTGCATCTTCCTTAGAGATTGTGAATTTCTTTGCCATCTACGCCGAGTACTTCATGATAAGTTCCTCGAGGTCTTTATAGTATGGATGCTCTTTGTCGGGCCAGTTGTCTAGCAGCCCTTGAGCCTCCATTACAAAGTCTTCGCCTCCGTCTGGTGCGGGCATTTCAACGGCTTCAGCTTCCATTTCCATTTCGCCGCCACCTGGCATTGGTGCTGCTTCTGCCAGCATAGCCATTGCTGCATCAGCTTTTGGCGACGGTTTGCTGGGGCTCTTTCGGCCCCCCATAGCTCTTGGCATCTTTTCCTCCGATCGTAGGTTGGGGTTGAATTTTTTTATCCGCAAAGGCCACGTAAAGGCCTGCGTCTTTTTTATTTTCTGAGTGAGCAACGGTCTTTCCGTCACTCTTCTTAATGATCTTACAGTGCTTTGGCCCTAATGGACCATCACAGACTATTTGATAGGGCACGGCATCCTCCCTTTTAATACTTGCTTTTCTTTTTACCGCTATCGGTTTGGCTCTCTTTGGTTTTTTTGTATTTATTTTTTCTAATGAAATAGTTTCCCATTTCCTCTGCCGCTTTTTTTCTGAGCTTTAAAGATGGGCTATTTTCTTTTTTGTCTTCACCCTTAGCCATCTCTAGGCCCCTTTGAGGTGAACGAGTGCTACGCCTGTAACACTGTCTGTTCCAGCGCCAGCGGTTTCTATCGTTGCTCGAATGTATTTTGCAAAAGCCGCCGAGTGGACAACAGAAGATCCTGCTGCCGTGAGCGTTGCCGATACGACCAGGTCTGTGAAGTTAAGCCCGTCTACGCTTTCTTGCAGTTGCACCTTACCGCCTGCGTTTGCGGCGGCAGTTGCGATGAATGCCATCGAAAGCTGAGTGTACTGACCAGTATCAATAATTGGGCCCACGCCTGTTCCGCTTCCGGTGACCGGCACGGGAAAGACATGCTCTGACTCAAACGGTACACCAGAGCCTGTGTTTGTTTGGACTCCGACTGCAATGTATGTTCTATCTTCCATTGTGTTCCCTTGTGTTTAGCAATTCCACTTTCTAAGTGATTTGTTAATTCGGCTATCTGGGTCGTTGGCTGTTTTGGCACTTGTTAACTTTTTCTTCATACCACCCATGCGGGCACAAAAAGATTTTTTTCGCGATCCACCCTCTGGTTGTGGAGCCTTAAGGTCAGAGCCTGGGTTTTCTTTTTCGTAGGACTTACGCCCCTTCTCGTTGAGACCACCCTTCTTATTTTTCCCTTCTTTGCGTTGCCACGCTGGGCTTTTGGCCATCTTAGACGCGGCTTCACTTCGAGGATGTTTGCGTTTAGTAGCCACCCTTCTTCCCCTTTTTAGGTTTAGAACTAGTTGTGGCTCCTGCCTCAACCTCTTGCTGTTGTTTCTTTTGTTTTTTCCGAACCGGGTTTTCGTATGCTTTTTGCTTCCACGCCTTAAACGGACCAAAGATTAATGCGTGTACTTCTGCCTGCCTGTCTGCCATGGCTCTCTGTTTTTTTGCCTGTTTTCGCTTTGCCATTCTTTCATCGTAAAGTTTATCGGCAGCTTCTTCTCGAGCACGTCTTGTTTGTTTATCTCTCATAAAAGACCCCTAATACCCCTAATGCTTTGTAACAGCTTGTTTGCTGTTTGTCTTTTGGGGCTCTTCCTCTTCACTGGTTTTTTCCTCTAAGTATTGGATTTCATTTAAGATATTAACCAACTCGTAGTCTTCCTCACCTTGAGAAAGTATGCTTTGCACTTTAAGTGCAGCGTACTTTACCTCGAGTGTGTTCTTCAAGATCTTGAGCTTATCAAGCGAATCACGGTTCTCCTGGCTTGTCCTAGAACCATCCTGCCACTGAGAGAACCGACGCTCCAACAAAAACTTAGCCGCACGCCAATCATCATCAGCATGGGCATACAACCGACGAACCAACTCCATCTCACTATCTTTCTCTGCGCGTGTTACAGCCTCCGAAAATTCAGGATGGCGCTTCAACCAATCAAAGTAAGTCGCACTAGAAATGTTACCCGCAGCACAAGCACCCTTGACCGACATACCATTACGCAAAGCATCCAAGATACGCTTCACACGATCGGGCTCGTACTTACTTCTTCTACCCGCCATTGCACTACTCCTGGTTATTTTCATTAGGCTGCTAGACTGTGACATCTTGTCACTTGACACGCAACGTTTTCATAGCCCATGAAGGGGACTAGGGGATTAAGAGGAATGGCTCTTATCTCCATACCTTTCTTCAAAAACAGAGAAGTCGAAAATCGTATTTTTCATTTCTTTTTACGTTCGAAGAGATGGCAATAAAGGATCGATATCGATCCGGAAAATAGGATCGCCTTAGAGATGCTAGAGGGGCCTAGGGTAGGGCCTAGAATATCCACGTTGTCTAGGGGTAATTCGTTTCAATTAGAGCCGATGAGATGCATCGAACAAGGGCCCTACCCTATAGGGGTCTACCCACTGAAACGCTCTAGAGCTTCCTTCCTGTCTCTAGCCTTAGTGCCCTTGTGCAATACGATGTGCATCGTTTCAAGGTAGGCAGTAGCCACAGAGATAAAGCCAATGACGTGCTTATTGTGCATAGCCTTAGCATCCATGACCTTAAGAGCCTCGAGCCTTTCTAGGGCCTTTCTACATACTTTCCTGGCGTCCCTATGCGATGGAGTTAGGGCATGGTCAGAGTAGGGTTTAAGAGCATCCAGAAGGGCTGCTAGCTCGCCACCCATGATTAGGTATGAGGATTTAACGTTCTTAATCCTGGATAGGTTCACGCCGCTATCTCTTCGAAGACAGTCAATCGAAGCGTATATAGAGCCTAGGGTTTGAGCGATGAAAGGCTCTAGGAATTCCTTAGTGGGAATTTGGGTCATCTTAACAGGCTCTAAACGGACTACGCTTCCACGATCCGACTCGATCGGATTTCCCTTCTTTTTAGGGTTTGGAGGTATTATCTCAACCTCACCCGTAAAAGGGGTACGGGTATTACTTCCACCGTCGTTATCTAAACTCTCAGTTTTGTTTATTTGCATTTGATAAACTCTCCGTTTACATTTGTTTCACGTTCTAAACGAACTTAACCACGAAACAAGCGAGAAACAAATGCGAGACCTTCTGACAAGTATCAAGTATCGGATCGAAGAATGGAGGATGACCTTATTCATTCCTAAAGGTGCGAAGCAATTGTTGTTCGTTCACCTTAAGCAATACGGTCCTAAGGAATGCACTGTGAATGATGTTATGGCGTGGCGAGTCGATACCTCGACAGACAGCCATGACCCCTACGCTTATGTTGTGACCTACAAGGGCAAAGCATACCAGGGGGAAATCTAGTCGAAACGTCCTTAGGGACGTCTATTAGGGACTAGCCGCCCTAGTACTGAGGAGACAGGCTAACCACTAACCACGGAGATCATCATGGTCACTATTGAAGGAGTCAAAGTCGTATGAATGACGCTGTTAAGCTAATGAAGCGATCCTACATTATTTCAGAACTTGCAAGCATGCACGAAAACGACGGGCCGAAGACTAAGAGCTTTTCCTTTTCGTGGCATATACTCAGGCACACATCAGGAAATCCCAAGTTTGTTACTTTGGGCATGGAGGATCTCTACTTTGCGCTTGAAAAGATAACCAACAATTCCGATCGGGACTGGCTCGCAGAAAAGATCTATCAGATCAACCGAAGCGGGATCTGCCATTTTCTCGACTATCTAGATGATGAAAACTTAGAGAGAATGACCGATCCATCTATTAACCTTTTTCCACTAGCAGGGGTTTAACATGAGCAAGCAAAACGAAAACGATCCAGGATTCCCGCGAACCTTGTCTGTGTCTTTCGACATAGTCACAGACGCACCAACGGACCATTTT
>NZQM01000200.1 GCA_002695905.1 Parvibaculum sp. | reverse complement strand
CTTAAACACAATGCACATGATTATCGAAAACCTGAACTTCTGCTTTCGCCCAAACGAAGGGAACAGAGGGCAAGTCATCATCCCTCTCTCTCCAACCCTTGGAGTCTCCATGGTTGCGATGGAGGATGGACCTTCAGAAATTGCCGCTGTCGTTCTAGACGGGAAGGGAAAGGTCAAACGCGTTCTCTCTGACAGCACGCCATTCTTCACCATAGGGTGCATCTTGGACTTCATCAAGCAAGCAAACGATAAATACAACACACTATGACACAAGCCCAAAGACTTGACAATCGCATGAAGAACTGAGGTAGCTTCGAACTTGCGCTCATCAGGGCATGGTTCAAGGCAGACAAAAGCAACAAGGACCGCTTACAAGAGGCCTTCAAGAATACACAATTTGATTTGACATGACTAAAAGAAAGCAAACCAAGGGTGACCTCGTCACCACCATCATCGCCTTTGAATCAGGCCAGCTCGACAGCGCGGACACCATCGTGTTCTTCTCTGAACTCATCAAGAGCGGCATGGCTTGGCAACTACAAGGAAGCTATGGCCGAGCGTCAAGAAATCTAATCCTCCAAGGATACCTCAACAACAAAGGTGACATCACCTGCAATCTCGAACAACTATGAAGCCCTACGACCACACCGAAAACCCATTCATCGAGCTTGACCTGTGCAAGGATGAGCTTGTGGAGGCATACGCCCTCTTTGCTGAAGCGGACCCTGAAGCACAGCACCTCATCGTCGAGGCCTTGGACAGGAAGTACAGCGTCGAAGAACTATGGGCTACGTTTTAACATTCGTTCACACAATAAACCAAGAGCACACACGTTCTAATACTAGAACCCTTAAACCCAATACACCATGAATAAGCCCAAGTACATCAGCACATTAGAGTTGGTAGTCCACACATACCACGAAGAAAAAGACGGAAGCGACATCGAAGTAGACGGCGTTGTCCGCAGTCTCCAACAAGCTATCGAAGACATCAAGGATGCAGGCACGCCAAAGGCGTGGATGGAAGTCATCTACACAGAAGAAACCTAAACACAATACACAATGAGCACTATCAAGAAAACAACAGAAGACGGATGGGACTGCGCCCCATCTCTCGGAACGACAGCCCGTGTTGTCGATGAGTTCGGCCACCTGTTCTACGAGATTCGCAACTCCGTCCGTGTAATGTCCACCGAGGATATGCTGGCAGAACTTCGCTACTTCGTAGAGTCTCTCGACGAGGCAGTGGGGAATGCGGAGAACAAACTCGATGGCGTTGAATTTGAAACTGTCGACGATGAAGATTGAGACCTACTACACAGCATACAACGAGATTGACGACTGCATCTACGATGGTACGCCAGTCTTCGACAACAAGCAGGACGCATTGGACTGGTTGGGTGGACAGCCGTTCATTTGCCGACCATCTACCAAGATTGCCAAGGTGACCATTACCCTTGGTGAAACAGAGGACGCAGTCTTCGAGGATTAACACCCGTTAACACAATATCCCACACACTAATCCGTTCTAATAACAGAACACAATACAATACACAATGGATACTTACATCATGAAAGAACAAACCCAAGTCGACTCCCTGCTGTTGAGCATCGAGAAGACTATCCTCAGCGGGCCTGTCGGTGCGAGGTTTCTTAAGGACTACAAAAGCATCAACTCATGGGAGGTTCAAAGAGAGGTTGCGGAGTTGTTGAAGAAGAACACACCAGACGACAACCTTAAGACAAGCTCGTATGACTGGCCAGACAAGGTGAAGATTGCATACAGGACGACGTCCGACAGTATCCTCCGAGAGATTGACAGCAGGGTCAAGGACTACAGCCTGTCGCAGACCACAGAGAAGCCCGTCACGTTGGCTGGTGGTCAGATTGCCCGTAAGCTAATCAGTTCACCTGTGCCAAACGCATACGTTGTGAAGATTGGGACCAACTACTTCACCCTTGCTGTACTGGAGGCTGAATCTGCTCACGAGCTGTCTGACTTCCGACGTGTGGGAAGCTACGAGACTTGGAAGGAAGCTATCCTTTCGGTCAAGTACACCTACTTCTTGGCACAATCTCAATGCGATGCCAAGATGCAGTGGGATATCGAGCACGGGAATGACAACCTCCCACGAGTGGTTCGTAACGAGTACTTCCTGACCGACGAAGAGGTCTCTCTTCGCTTACGACAAGCACGAGAAACTACGAACGAACAATCCTATTCTGTTGTAGCGGTACGCATCAAGGGCCAAGGGTTCAGTTCGTGCAAGGTTGTTACAGACGAGGAGTCAGCGAATGGCAAATCGTACAGGCCTAAATACCAAGAGGATGTCAAGATAGTAGCGGGGTTGTCTTACAACAAGGCCAAGGCTATTGCGACCGACGTAAACAACATGAAGCGGGCCATCTACCTTGAGCAACGTCAACTCAAAAAGATAGCAGACCTCCAAGAATCTCTGAACGATGCGATTGAAGAAAAGAGTAGATACCTGAAGGAACGGATGGAAGCGGACCAAGAACTCGAAGACACCCTTCAGAATCTTGCCAACGACACCGAGGTCATAGAGATAGTAAAAGAAGTAATCCAAAACACAACACTACAATGAATAGCCAACTACCACACGAAGTCCTGATGACTCTTGAAGACAAAGCAAAGATGTTCGACAAGGTCTTGCGAGCACATAGCAGAAAAATTGCTGTCATGAAAGACCCTATGTCTATGAGTCGCAACGCTGTCTACAATTTCAACCACGAGATTAACAAAATCATGAGGGATGCCGAGCGCTTCGGGTTCCTTCCTATCCACCCGCCAACAAACAACCAACAGAATGTGCATTAAAATTAACATCACATCCCTTGGATATTTCAGAAATAGTTCCGAACTTTGTAAAACAATTAGAGACCTATGAGGATACTCCACTGGGTTGTTATGGTGACAGCCTTAATAACCACCACAATTTTGTGGCTCCCCATGTATGTCATCAGGAAGTTGTTCCTGCACAGCGTAATCACTGCCTCAAGAGCGCTTGAGAAGTGTACGGGAACCACAATCGAACCACCAATAAATTAAATTCAAACCCCTATAAGATGTCAGAAGACACAACAACCCCCTCAGCTATCGTCAAGGCGATGGCAACAATCCAATCCTCTCTCAAGGCTCCCAAGGGACAGACAAACAAGTTTGGAGGATACAAGTATCGCTCATGCGAAGACATCCTTGAGTCAGTCAAGCCTCATTTGAATACCCACAATCTTATCCTCACAGTTAGTGACGAGATGGTTGAGGTAGGAGGTAGAGTCTATGTAAAAGCCACGGCCATCGTACACAACATGGAGGGTCAGGCAGTACAGACCAACGGCTATGCCCGTGAAGAAGAGAACAAGAAAGGTATGGATGCTTCCCAGATTACTGGGTCCACATCAAGCTATGCCCGCAAGTATGCTCTCAATGGATTGTTCTGCATCGACGACACCAAGGACAGCGATGCAACCAACAGCCATGGTCGCAACACACCTGCATCTAAGGCGGCTCCCAAGAAAGCAGCCAAGACCAGTGGCTCGATGTCAGATGAAGAGCTGGACCAGCTTGAGAACTACATCAGGAGCAGCAAGAATTCCTTGGCGGCATACCAAGCTGTCGATGATAAGCACGGAAAGCGATTGTCTCCTGCACAGGCAGACCGCTTGAAGTCTGCTTGCGGATGATGCAGTTTGCTAACCAACTTGCGGAGCGAGTAGGCAAGGGTTACTTGTCTTACTCCTCCTGCAAGGAGGCACTCAAGGACATCAAACTTTGGGAGCTGTATATGCAGGGACGATTGAGGAAGCACTCTGATGCGCTTCACTTCGGTTCGATATACGACAAGCTTTTGTTTGAGCCACAATCTTTTGATAAGGAGTTCGTTGTTGTCAATGACGACAAGATTACCGCAGAGATTGGAGGCAAGTCACCGAGGGCTACGAAGAAGTACAAGGACTGGCTAAAGGAAATGACCCTTGATGCCACCAAGTCCAAGTTGGGCGTAGTCAACGCCAACGATTACAAGCAAGCCATCGAGATGATTGAGCGACTGGACAAGACTCCAGTTCGTGAAGAGTTTCTGAAGGGCGACTATCAAGTGGAGTTCAACAGCTTCATTGAAGGAACCGAGGGGGATGACATCCCTGTTAGAGGATTCCTAGACTGCAAGGGGGATGGTTACATCTCCGACAGCAAGACAACTCAGCGCATGAGTGGGTTCAAGTACGATGTCAACAAGTTTAGCTACGACATCCAAGCTTACATCTACTGCGAGGTTTTCGGAGTTGAAGACTACTACTGGGTTGTCCAAGAGAAGGCTTACCCCTATGCTGTCGGTGTATATAAGGCATCTCCAAGAACATTAGAAGGTGGAGAAAGGAAGTTCCATGCAGCGGTAGCAAAAATTAAAGCCTACCTCGATGGTCACCTCATCCCCGAAGCTTACTACAATTACCAAGAGATATGAACACAGGACACATCATCAGTCAAGCAAACGAGTTCTTCGGAACTGACGTTACTCAAACCACGAAATTCAAGGCCCCCTTGTGGGATGCCAAGTGTAGCGTGGTAAGGTATCTGGTTGCCGACATGCAGATTCCTTACAAGGATTTGAAGAATGTCCTCAACTGCACGAGCAATGAGCTATGGTTCTTGCGTGTGCACGGAGACAATAAGATGATGGTCCCTGCGTTTAGAAGTAAGTACACAGAGTTTGTTAGTTCATTAACCCCTTAATTCCATAATCATGTCGAAAGACAACAACAACAACTACGTAGGTTACGTAGAACCCCACGTCTCTTTCAAAGTCAAGTTCACCTTGGCCGAGTTGGAGCAGATGAAGCAGTTTGCCACAGAGAAAGGCAACGTCTACATCAAAGTAAACTGCACCAAGAACAAGGAGCAGAACAACAAAGGCAACGCATGGGCGGTCGTAGAAGACCCGAAGTCATGGGCCTCACAGAAGCCAGCTGAAACGTCAGCGGACTCTATGCCGTTCTGAACCAGAGGGGTGGCGCATGGTGTGCAGGGAGAGCCTGCAACAAGGCTTATGTATTGAGCCTTAGGAAACAAAGCCACCCCGTATCTGCCCTTGTAGCTCAGTTGGATAGAGCACCCGCCTTCTAAGCGGGCGGTCACAGGTTCGAATCCTGTCGGGGGTACTTCCCATATCTTCTAGCCCTTGCGGGTAAAAGACTCTACCTTGTCGGGTGAGGTGGGATATCCAGTCATGTCTTGTTCGCTGTCGAAGCTATGGTGTATGATTTGTTTAAGCGACAACAGACAAATGATTAAATGGGGGCCGCAAGGTTGACGACTCATTACCCTTTATGGATATCAAAGACTGACAGCTGGAAAGACAGCATCGCTTTTAAGGTAGCATGGTGGCCGCATTTGTGCGTGCGCGTGAGGTGTTCGATTCCCCTCCTCCCTTCCAAAATTTAATTCAAATGAAAAAGAAACCTACTAACCCCTTCCTTCTTGAGGCTAGGAACAGATACTTCGAAGCCATTGGACTAGCCGACAAGAGCAGGACGTCCAAGCAAAGATGGATGAAGAACAGGAAGCGACACATCGTGGAGCAGAGAGCGGCTCTGTTCAATGCAGTGTCTCCCTTCTGCGGCAGGGCTGACTGCGCATCCATGTTCAACAAGGACCACGCCACGGTGCTTCACGCTATCAAGAGTCATGAGATGTACTTGAAATACAGCGCAAACTATGGGCAGGTTTATGAGCAAGCAACTAAGATTGTTGCCGACCTTGCAAAGGAAATGAGAGTCTACCCCATGGGCCAGTACAGACATTACGTTAGTAGTGAGTCAGAACTAGAGTCCCTGCAAAGAACCCTTGATAATCTTCAAACAACATTAGACCATGTCAAAGACCGCGTCAGAAAAAATACGAACCCAGTGCGAGAGTATCGCGGAGTTCTTAGTGGAGAAGAATAATAAGTACGGAAGCTCTGCGTTATCACCATCGAGAATCTTTAGCAAGGCTGACTCAGTAGAGCAGTTGAAGGTTCGGATAGACGACAAGCTCAACAGAATCTTAAACTACAACGACAGCACAGAAGACGAGGACGTTATTCAAGACCTAATCGGGTATCTAATTCTTTTACAAATAAAATTAAATGAGCAACCAAGTGGTAACCATATTCCCTTCCATACATCAAGTACAAGAACCAACGTACATCTCTCTGGGTACAGCACTGGAGAGAATCAAGAAGGGGAAACACACAACGAGGATTGAGAAAATCAGGGAGGGAGATAAGTCTGAGAAGACAAAGCTTCCTATCGTGTTGTTTTCTGGGGAGTTTAGTGGCAGGAAAGACGACATGCTTAAGAGGCACAGCGGTCTCATTGTCCTCGACTTCGACCACATTGACATAGACAGGGGCAAGTCTGTCATAGGCTCGGACAAGTATGTTCGAAGCTGTTGGGTTAGCCCCAGTGGAAACGGCATCAAGGCATTGGTCGAGGTGCTTGAACCATCGCGTCACCGCGACCACTTCCGCAGCCTTCAGCAGTACTTCGATAGCCAGTACGGGTTAGAGGTGGATGGCACAGGCATCAACGAGTCGAGGGCTTGCTTTGAATCATGCGACCCTGACATCGTCATCAAGAACGAGTCGGATGTATTCGTTGGCATGGTGGCAGAGCAGAGGAACACTGACTACGTACAGGACATCCAGTCTAAGACTGACTACGAGAAGCTAAACATCGCTGCTCGCATGATTAACAAGGCCAGCGAGGGAGAGAAGCACAGCACATTGATACGCGCATCACATCTCATCGGTGGGTATGTGGCCGCAGGAAGGATTGAAGAAGACGTTGCATTCTTTGTGCTTGAAAGAGAGATAGAGAAGCATGACGTAGATGACCTTGCCTTGGCAAGAAAGACAATCAAGGATGGCATTGCTCACGGCAAGACCATGCCCATCAAGGAAATCATTGAGGACGAGGAGAAGATTAAGAGAGACATTCTCTTGCAAGACGGAGACATGTCATTCGTCTCGTCTGACGACTCAGACTTTCAGTGGATTGATGACTACAGGGAGGGACGGATTGAGGTTGGCTTGTCGACGGGCAACACAAGGGTAGACAACAACTTCAGATTCAAGAAGGAGTTCGTAATGATAAACGGACACAGCAACATCGGCAAGACAACCTTCACGTTGTTCATGATGGTGAGTGCCAGCATCAACCACGGATGGAGGTGGGTTATCTACAGCGCAGAGAATAGTACAGCTGCTATCAAGATGAAGCTAATGCAGTTCTGTCTGAACAAGCACATCCAGTCTATGGGCTATCAAGAACAGAAGAGAGCTTACGAGTGGGTGAAAGAACACTTCATCATCCTGAAGAACGATGAGGTCCTGAGTTACACCGACGTGTTGTTGTATGCTGAGAAGCTTCACAGACACAAGGCTATCGACGGCCTGTTCATCGACCCGTACAACAGCCTTCGCATTGATGGCATGAAGGGCAAGCACCTCAACTCTCACGAGTACCACTATGAGGCAGCCTCTGACTTCTTGACATTCAGCAACAGGCTAGGCGTGGCGGTGTGGGTAAACGCTCACAGTGTTACGGAGTCACAACGACAGAAGGATGCTGATGGATACCCAAGAGCGCCATACGCGGAAGACACAGAGGGTGGGGGTAAGTGGGTGAACAGGGCAGACTGCTTCATCACTCTTCACAGAAAGGTCCAGCACGTAGACCCCAACGTTCGCTTCACAACAGAGATGCACGTGCGAAAGGTTAGAGAGACAGATACAGGAGGTCAGCCAACCCCATTCGCAGAACCGTTGTACTTCAGCTTCAACAAAACACACAGCGCATTCAATCTGGAGGGCCCAGTGCAGACTTTCTTTTCTCCACTAGGTGAACAAGTAGTTGGCAAACAGGCGTCTATTCCCCCTCATCTATTGTAAACTGACAGCATGCAGAGGAAGCCACGCAAGAACCTCACTAGACCGAAGAAGAAAAGTGCCAAGTCACGTAACCTTCGGAGGCACGGCATGCAACTTAAGTCCAACCTTGAGACGTACTGTTACGACCAGCTCAAGGAAGTCGACGTTGACTTTGTCTACGAGGGAGAGACGTTTGTTATTCAGGACGGGTTTAGATATGCAGGTATCTACTACAAGTCCACGAAAGCGAAGGACTACATGAGGAATGCTACTGGTAACGCAGTGCTAGAGGTCAAGTACACCCCAGACTTCGTGTCTCATAAGCACAAGTTCATCATTGAGACCAAGGGTTACGTCCCATCACAACACACCTTCCCTCTTAGGTGGAAGATGTTCCTCAGGTATTTAGTGGAGAATGGAATGGACGACTACATGTTGTTCATCCCTAAGAACAAGAAGCAAGTAGACGAAACCATCCAAACAATCTGTCGTGAAATTAAAAACTCTGAGTGAGATATACTTCTCCTCCACCTCCGCCATTCAAAGAGATGCCACCGAGCTGTACGAAGAGCTACACACTGAGCTAGGAGAGCCTCATACAAATTGGATTAGAGTTCTTGAGCTAGTCAAGGAATTCAAAACACGCATGGCTGTCGAACTCGACACCGTGACCACAGCGTGTGACGAATACAACGACACGCCATAATGAGTAGCTCTCATAAGGCCAACAGAGCGGGCAAGGAAGGCGAGCTTATGTGGGAGGACCACCTCAAGAAGGAGGGGCACAAGGTGCTCCGCTCAGATGACGTTAGGGGTGATGTCAACCTATACTGGGACCTTGAGACAGACTCAGGCATTAGGTACGAAGTCAAGTATGATTTGAGTGCTTACGATTACTACCACAAAAGACCCGACCAAACCTGCCCCAATCTTTTTATTGAGTGCTGGAGCACGGTAAGGAATGAACCATCAGGGTTGTACTCAAGCCTCGGAGAGGCAGACATCTTCGTGTATATCATGAAGCGTACCGACAAAGAGGGAAGACATCTTGGGAACTACGCATATTCTTTTTGGTTGGAGCCATTCCTTGTTTGGGTCGAGACTCAGGATAAGATGAAGGGTTTAAGAAAAGTCTCTTGTTCCAACAAGGGAGACAATAATGCAAAGGGGTGGCTCGTTGGAGAAGAACTGGTTAACGAAAACAAAATCCACAATGGATACATCAACAAAATTGAACTCGGTAAGTGACGTCTTCTTTGAGGCTATGAAGGCTGACCGTCAAGACAGAATCATGGAGAGTCTTGTGGCGGAAGAAGCTTTGCTTGCTGACGGATTCGAGGACGCACTGGTTGGGCACACGCAGGGTCCAAACCTAGTTGCCGTCTATGACTATGACATCTGCATTCAAGTTCTTATGGACAGAGATGAGATGAGTTGCATGGACGCAGTTGAGTTCATGGACTTCAATGTCCTTGGTGCATACGTCGGAGAGAAAACACCAGTCTTCGTGTCATGCAGATAAGAGACATCCCGTCCCCAGAAAAGAGAGCTCAAGTGCACGAGCTTCTCAGGTTGAATGCTGAATATCAGGCAGCCAATGTATGCGTCACCAATTCAGCAGCTCGGCAGAAAGAAATCAATGACCATTGTTACAGAGAGTTCATTGCCCCAATGAAGGACATCTGCACGGGGTTCTTCAAATCTATTTCAACGTAATGGATTATATTTGAATCGTTACACAGGGATGGCGCTGTGGAACTTCGCTACTAGAGGGGGTTGAGCAATAGGCTCGCCCCCTTTTTGTTTTTGTAACTTGCCATACTAACCTAATCAACCAATGAGACACTTCTTTCTGATGCTTTCCCTTGTGAGTCAGGTAGTTACGGCGCAAGAGTGCCTGGTACTGACCCCAGATGTTTTGCCCATGGGCTACTCCAGGTTCGCTGTTGACCTAGAGTCGACGCCTGTCGAGACACTACCCGTGGTGTTCCATGTTGTGCACACTGGTCTTGGAGATGCGAACAACATCTCCGATGAGCAAATAGAATCGCAGGTGGATGTTCTTAATGAGACATTCCTTGATAGCAAGATTCAGTTCTGCATGGCGAGCCGAACCCCTGGGGGAGTGCCTACAAATGGCATCACAAGATTTGATGGGGGCGTATGGAGCAGCTACCTCGAAGATGGCGTAGCCCAGGGGAGCCCAAACGGTATTGAAGATGCAACGCTGAAAGCTTCGGTCGGCTGTTGGAACCCTGATGAATACATCAACATATACGTGGTGTCTGAAATCAACGGTAACAACGGGGGTAGTGGTACTCAGGGGTACGCATACCTCGGCCCCACTGGTGACTGTAGGGACGGCATCGTGGCCCTGTACAATACAGTAGGCAACGTTGGAGAGCTTAAGCAAGGAAGGGACTTGGGATACACGGTTGTCCATGAGGTTGGCCACTACCTCAGTCTTTACCACACCTTCTACAACAGCAACGACTGCGAGGAGTCTAACTGTGAGACTCAGGGAGACAGGGTGTGCGACACGCCACCTGGATTGGCTTCTAACGGGTGCTCCAATACCTGCCCTGATATCAACGGAAGCAACTACATGGACTACTCGTCACAGAACTGCAAGATTGAGTTCACTGAGGGGCAGGCTTGTAGGATGCACGAGTCTTTACAGGGGCCAAGGTCTGCTCTGGTGGTGTCTCCTGCGTGCTTGCCTGTGGTTGCTTACGACATGACGCCATCCACAGCATACTATCAAGAGCAATGGTGCACTCCTTATCAAGACATCTGGGTGGAGGTGATTAACCAAGGGGTCCAGACCATTCCCTTTGTCGACGTGACTCTGTATTGCAACGGTCTCGAATATCTGGAGACGCTCTTTGATGTGGCACCAGGAGGCTACTCGGTCTTCTTTGAGCAGGTTTACATCGAAGATGCACAGATGTTTGAAGTTCAAACGGCAAGCATTGATGACTACCCAGACAATGATTACGCATCGTGGCCGTTAGAGACTGTAGTGGGCGACCTATTCAAACTATACGCAGACATCGACACGTGGTCTAATGAGCACAGCTGGATGCTGTTGGATAGCAATGGTGATATCGTAATGGATGACGACTATGGTTTCAACGAAGATGGTTTGTACTACTATGAGGCTTGTGTCTTTGACGATTGCTACACATTTGTTGCAGAGGACTACGCTGGCGATGGGTTCTGTACAGCGGACTTCGGGGAGGAGGGGTGCGACATTGGTAGTGATGGATACCTCGCCATGATAAATCAGGAAACCATTATCTCTATGCCATTTGGATTTGAGTTTGAGGAGTTCTCTCAAGACTTCTGTAACACCCTGCCAGCCTGTGAGTTAGACTACGACGGCAATGGTTCCATTGGAAACGGAGACATCTTGGTTATGCTCAGCGAGTGGGCTTGTGACTTTGCTTGTCAGACAGACCCTAACAACGACGGCATCGTAAACGTCCGAGACCTTTTGTACATGCTGTTTAACGTAGGTGAATGTGACATCGAGATAGAGGATGACTTCTCTGTTGGTACATACATCGACCTTGTGGCAGATGAGGGCATCAATCTGGGAGGTAGAAAGCCAAGAGTATTTGACATTCTTGGCAGGGAAATTGATACTCCTTTTGAGCAGCTCGCAACGGGAGTGTATATTTTGAAGTGGAAGAACAAGACGAAGAAAGTATTCGTGCAATGAGAAAGCTAATTCCTTTTCTGATTCCACTGCTCAGCTTTGGGCAGTGTGACATGGAGATTGTTGGGTTCAACCCCATCTCTACTGACTTAACTATCGCAGTCAACGGTGCGCAGTGTGGTGCACCAGCAGATAGCATCGGTGAATTTATCTTGGCCCTTACGTTCAACCCACCCCTAGACGATAATCCTTTCCCTTGTTTCTACGATAACGGTTGGGCACTACTCAACTTCCCCTTGGACTTCCCTGGGTTTGAGATAGGTCAAGGTCCTGACAACATCTTACAGGCAGGTGATACCATCACCTTTAACCTACTTGATACACCATGGGCTGGCAGTGGGGCTGCTCCTTGTTGGATTGACATCTTTCAGAGCGGTTCCTACTACGAGGAATGCTTGGTCATGAACGTGTTTCAAATAAATGACAGCGACAACATAACTGGAGAGCCAGGACTTGGAGGATTCCCGTACCCCGACGAAGACATCTTCAACAGCTGGATACAGTGGTCTCTGAATGGGGCCTGTGACCCACCACCCCCGCCCATTGTGTACGGATGCACTGACATGTTTGCATACAACTACAATGAGTTTGCAACACAGAGTGATGGTGGATGTATCTATCAAGGATGCTTAGACCCAGACGCCTTGAACTACTGTG